>NZ_JBVIIT010000014.1:36706-238173 GCF_055569615.1 Streptomyces sp. NPDC031379
TAGCCCCCCCCCCCCTCCTCCCCCCCTCCCCCCCCCCCCCCCCTCCTCCCCCCCCCCCCCCCCCCCCCCCCCCCCGGGGGGGGGCCCCCCCATGCCCTAGCCGGAGCGCGCTCCTCCGTCACCGTTGGGCGTGGGCTGCTCGGCACGCGTTTCCGTGAGTGCGGCGGTTTCGCGCTGCTTGCCGTCCTCGTTCGCCACGGGCGGCTGGTTGCCCCTTTCCAGGAAGTGCAGCAGTTCCACCGGGATGGGCAGGACCAGCGTGGAGTTCTTCTCGGCCGACACCGCCATCACCGTCTGCAGCAGCCGCAGTTGAAGCGCCGCCGGGGTGCCGGACATCTGCTGGGCGGCCTCGGCGAGCTTCTTGGAGGCCTGCAGCTCGGCGTCGGCGTTGATGATGCGGGCCCGGCGCTCCCGGTCCGCCTCGGCCTGGCGGGCCATCGACCGCTTCATCGTGTCCGGCAGGGACACGTCCTTGATCTCCACCCGGTCGACCTGGATGCCCCAGCCGACGGCCGGGCTGTCGATCATCAGCTCCAGGCCCTGGTTGAGCTTCTCCCGGTTGGAGAGCAGATCGTCCAGGTCGCTCTTGCCGATGATCGAGCGCAGGGAGGTCTGCGCCATCTGCGAGACCGCGAACTTGTAGTCCTCGACCTTCACCAGGGCGCTCGCCGCGTCGATCACCCGGAAGTAGACCACCGCGTCCACGCGGACGGTCACGTTGTCGCGGGTGATGCCCTCCTGGGCGGGGATCGGCAGCGTGACGATCTGCATGTTGACCTTGTGCAGGTGGTCCACGAACGGGATCACCAGCGTGAGGCCCGGGGACCGTACGTCACCCGCGAGCCGGCCGAGCCGGAACAGGACGCCTCGTTCGTACTGTTTGACCACCCGGGCCGCCATCGACAGGTAGACGATGCCGACGCAGCCCGCCGCGGCGAGGGCGCCCAGCAGATCCTGGAGCATGGTGACCTCCTCACCCAGAGGCCGGTTCTGTCCGCTGCTGTAACGATATGCCCGGCTCGGGGTGGAAGCCATGGGCCGACCCGGTCGGCTGACAGGTGGCGGTACGGGCCCGGCGTCCGCTCTCGGTCGGTCCGGAGGGACGCCGGGCCGTGGGTCATGCGGCCGTCGCCTTCGCCGCCTCGCTTCTCCGCGCGGCCGGGACGGTGAGCTGCACCGGCTCGGTGCCCGCCGCGCTGTGGCGTTCGGCCCAGTTCTCCAGGGCCGTGCGGCAGGCGTGGTCGAGATGGTGGAGACCGGAGAGGTCGAGACGGACCGGGCGGTCCTGCGGGAGGGACTCCAGGCTGTCCAGGATCTTCGGCAGCCGCAGGAAGGTCGCGTTGCCCGAAAGGAACGCCTCGACCGGGCCCGCTCCCTTGTCGACGACCTCGAGCCGCACGTGCGAGGCCTCCCATGCCGTCTTGACCACCGCCAGCGCCAGACCGATCAGCACGCCCTCGAACATGCTGACCGCCACGATGGAGACGGCGGTGACGGACAGGACCAGCGCCTCGCCCCGGTTCTCCCGCCACAGCACGGCCAGCGCCCGGACCGGCACCAGCTTGGCGCCCGAGTGGACCAGGATGCCGGCGAGCGCCGGGATCGGGATGTAGGCGAGCACCTCGGGCAGCAGCGCGGCGAACAGCAGCAGCCACACGCCGTGCAGCACACGGGAGGCCTTCGTCCGGGCGCCCGCCTGGACATTGGCCGCGCTGCGCACGATCACCGCGGTCATCGGCAGCGCGCCCAGCAGCCCGCACACCGTGTTGCCGGCGCCCTGGGCGAGCAGTTCCCGGTCGTACTCGGTGCGCGGCCCGGAGTGCAGCCGGTCCACGGCCGCGGCGCTGAACAGCGACTCGGCGGACGCGATGAGCGTGAAGGCGACGACCGTGCCCAGGGCGCCGAAGCCGGCCAGTTCGCCGAAGGCGCCCAGCGGCGGCGGCTGGATCGAGTCCAGCAGGCCCTGCACCTCGACGGTGGCCACCGGCAGGTCCAGCGCGAACGCGGCCAGGGTGGCGAGACCGACCGCGGCCAGCGGGCCGGGCACCGTGCGCAGCTTCGCCGGGGCGTGCTTCCACAGGAGCAGCACCGCGATCGTGCCCGCGCAGATCGCGAGCGAGGCCAGCGCCCTGCCGGTGCCGAGGGCGTCCAGGAAGGTACCGGGCAGCTCGGCGATCTTGCGGAGGCCGGAGTCGGGGGCCTTCGCCGCCAGGGCCGGATAGAGCTGGCCGGCGATGAGGACCAGACCGATTCCGGCCAGCATGCCCTCGACGACGGAGACCGAGATGGCGCGGAAGTAGCGGCCCAGTTTCAGGGCGCCCATGGTCACCTGGAGCAGGCCGGTGGCCAGCACGATCGCGCCGAGTGCCGGCAGGCCGAACTCCTTGACCGCCTCGAAGACGAGCACGGTCATGCCGGCCGCGGGCCCGGACACCTGCAGGCTGCTGCCGCGCATCAGCCCGGTGACGAGGCCGCCCACGATGCCGGTGACCAGGCCGAGTTCGGCCGGGACCCCGGAGGCGACGGCCACGCCCACGCACAACGGGAGCGCGACCAGGAAGACGACGAGGGAGGCGGCGAAGTCCTGCCGGAGGTGGGGGAAGCGGGATATGGGGGTGCGGTTGCTGGTCATCGGCGCGCTCACAGGGACTCGAAGGTGTCGGTCTGCGGGCGGTGCGTCCGTACGGCGCCGGTGTGCACCTCGTAGTACCAGGCGTGCAGGCCCAGCTGACCCTGCGCCAGCTTTCGCTCGACGCACGGGTATGCGCGCAGCCGCAGCAGCTGGGTCAGGACGTGGCTCTGGACGCCCTCGGCGACCTCCGGGTCCTCGGCCTCGCCGGCCGGGCGTGGGGTGGCGTGCGCCAGCCAGTCGCGTACGGCGGGCACGGCGGTCAGGTCGTCGCCGCGCACCAGTGCGCCGACGGCTCCGCAGTGCGAGTGACCGCAGACGACGATGTCGCGGACGCCGAGCACCTCCACGGCGTACTCGATGGTGGCGGCCTCGCTGGTGGGGTGCTGCGAGGCGTAGGGCGGGACGATGTTGCCCGCGGTGCGCAGCTCGAACAGCTCGCCCGGACGGGCGCCGGTGATCAGCGCCGGGACGACCCGGGAGTCGGAGCAGGTGATGAAGAGAACCTGGGGGGACTGGCCTTCGGCGAGCTTGGCGAACTCCTCAGGGCGCTGTCCGAAGGTACGGGCGTTGTCGATGAGGGGCTGCATATGCGTGAGTTCCTCCTGGCGCGCCTGCCTGGCGCGTCGGACTTGAACGACATGTGTGGGGGGGGGAGAGAGACGGCCCCGCTGTCAGCAGCGGAAGACCTGAAGCACTGCCGGGGTATGGGCACTTGAGGCTCTGGGGGCGTGCGGGCGGGAGGCGTCGGAGGGCTCCGACGGGCCCGCTCCGGCCGCCCGGCCGGATATCAGCGGGTGTGCCTGGCTCCAACCAGAGGCGGGGCCGCGGTGTCGGTCGCGCAGGTGCGGGGCGCCCTGGGGTTCACCCGGACGGCCGGGGGCGCGGACGGTGTCCGCCTCCTCGCGCGACGGTTGCACGGAGGGGGCAATTCCGGTCTCGGTCTTGGCCACTGCCTGACCGAGAGTATGCGCGGATGCGAAGCGTCCCGTGGGGGTGAACAGCAGGAGCGTGAGCAGGGTCACGCCGAGGGGGACGAGCAGGGCTCGGGTTGTCTTTCCTCGGAACATGAGCCCCCCTCCGCGATGTTCATGTTTCTTGTCCGTACCAAGCGCTGGTCAATGAATGGTCAAGAAACACGTTAACCCTGCAAAGTCCTTTGCAGGGTTAACTACGCGTTAAGTGCGCAAGAGAGCGTGAAAAGTGCGGGTGGCGTGGCGTGAAATAGTCCTTGACCCGCCGAGGCCCGGTCGGCTGGTGACCGGCCGTCAGGAGCCGACGAGCCCCTTCGCGTCGCGGGCCAGGGCGGTGAGCCGGGATATCGCGCGGAAGTACTTCTTGCGGTAGCCGCCGTTCAGCATCTCCTCGCTGAACAGCTTGTCGAAGGGCAGGCCCGAGGCCAGCACCGGGACCTCGCGGTCGTAGAGCCGGTCCGCGAGCACCACCAGCCGGAGCGCCGTCGACTGGTCCGGCACCGGCTCCACGCCGGTGAGGCACACCGCCTTCAGTCCGTCGGTCAGCGCGCCGTACCGGCTCGGGTGCACCTTGGCCAGGTGCTCGAGCAGGTGCGGGAAGTCGTCCAGCGAGGCGCCCTCGGTGGCGTACGCCGCCTTGGCCACCTCCTCGTCGGTGAACGGGGCCGGCGCCTCGGGCAGACCCCGGTGGCGGTAGTCCTCGCCGTCGATGCGCAGGGCGCGGAAGTGGGCCGACAGTCCCTGGATCTCGCGCAGGAAGTCGGCGGCCGCGAACCGGCCCTCGCCCAGCTTGCCGGGCAGGGTGTTGGAGGTGGCGGCGAGCGCCACGCCCGCGTCGACCAGCTTGCCCAGCAGCGTCGACACCAGGACCGTGTCGCCGGGGTCGTCCAGCTCGAACTCGTCGATGCACAGCAGGCGGTGACCGCTGAGCGTCTGCACCGTCTGCTGGAAGCCGAGCGCGCCGACCAGGTTGGTCAGCTCCACGAAGGTGCCGAACGCCTTGAGCGCGGGCTCGGCCGGGGTCGCGTGCCACAGGGAGGCGAGCAGGTGGGTCTTGCCGACGCCGTAACCGCCGTCCAGGTAGACCCCGCGGGGGCCGGCCGGGGTCTTCGGCGCCTTGCCCCTGCCGAACCCGAAGAAGCCGCGCCTGCCCGCGCCGGAGGCGTGTGCCCCGCCGAGCCCGGCCGCGAAGCCTTCCAGCACCCGCACGGCCTCGGTCTGGCTGGGCTGGTTCGGGTCCGGGATGTAGGTGGAGAAGCGGACCGAGTCGAAGCGCGGCGGCGGCACCATCTCCGCGACCAGCCGGTCGGCGGGGACGTGCGGCTCGCGGGCGCACAGGGAGAGGGGGCCCGCGTCGGTCAGAGGGCTGGATCCGGGGGCGGAGAGGGAGGACGACACGATTACCCATGCTAAGCGCCGTGTCACACTGCACGACATGCGACGCCTGTTCCCTGTGACCGACGAAACAGCAGCCCAGGCCTCCCGAGGGGGCGGGGAGGCCCCCGGCGGGGGTGCGGAGGGCGAGGCGGTGAGCGGGGCCGGCCCGGGCACCGGGACCGGCCAGGACCATGAGTGGAGTCTCGCCGAGCTGGCCGCCGCCTATGCCTACCCGGAGCCCGTGCCGGGCCCCCCGCGGCCCTGGCTGCGGGCCAACATGGTGTCCTCCCTCGACGGCGCCGCCCAGCACGAGGGGCGCTCCCAGCCCATCTCCAGCGCCGCCGACATGCGTGTCTTCGGCACCCTGCGAGCGCTCGCGGACGTCGTCGTGGTGGGTGCGGAAACGGTCCGGCAGGAGGGGTACCGCCCCGCGAAGGCGCGAGCCGAGTTCGCCGGCGCCCGGAAGGCCGCGGGGCAGGGCCCGGCCCCCGCGATCGCCGTCGTCACCGCGAGCCTGGAGCTGGACTTCTCCCTGCCCCTGTTCACCTCGCCCCTGGTCCCCACCCTCGTCCTCACCGGTGCCGCCGCGGCCCCCGACCGGGTCGCCGCCGCCGAGCGGGCCGGTGCCCGCGTGGTGATCGCCGGTGAGGGGATGGGCGTCGAGCCCCCGCGCGCGGTACGCGCCCTCGCCGACCTCGGCCACACCCGGCTGCTCACCGAGGGCGGGCCCCGGCTGCTCGGCCAGCTGATCGCCGCGGAGGTGCTGGACGAGCTGTGCCTGACGGTCTCGCCGATGCTCACCGCGGGGGACGCGCAGCGCATCGCCGGGGGTCCGTCGGTCGCCGTTCCGCGCCGGTTCGACCTCGTGTCCCTCCTCGAGGAGGACGGATTTCTGTTCGGTCGTTACCGTCGGTCCTGACATGGGCGGAATCTACCGTTCCGTTTAGCTTCCGGCGGGCAAACTTAGTCCGCAGTACCCGTGCGATCACGGGGAAGGATGGTTTCCGCAGGGGCCTTGTCCGGGCCCACGGAGGAGAAGAGGCGCCTGGTGTTCACAAGCGTGCTGATGATCGAGAAGGCCTTGACGTCCGCCGACGTGGAGTTCGTCACCACCTTGCACGGGGACGAGCCGGTCTCCTTCCACGTACTGCTCCAGCCGCGCGGCGACCAGGCGGACCGGCTGCTGCGGGCCATCGACGACATCGCGCTCGGCGAACTCGACGACGCCGTCCGTGAAGGAGGGGTCCCCGAGGGTGAGGAGGCCAGGAGTGTGGGGCAGCAGGCCCTCGACGTCTCGTTGCAGGCGTTGCGCTCCTCGGGGAGCCGGGCGGAGGGGCGGCTGGTCGAGGATCACCCCTTGGACGCGCTGAAGGCGCTGGTCGCCGAGGTGGACGCCGACGAGGTGATCGTGCTGACCGATCCGCACTATGTGGAGGAGTTCTTCCACCGCGACTGGGCCTCGAGGGCCAGGCACAAGGTCGGTGTGCCGGTGCTGAAGCTGTTCTCGCACAGCAAGGCGTGACGGCTGCGGGGTGTGCGGTGCGTGCGCCGGTGCCGGAGCGGGGCCGTCGTGGTTTCTCGCGCGGTTCCCCGCGCTGCCGACTCGGTGGCCCCCGCGCCCCTTGCGAGGCGACGGCGTGCGAGCGCATAGGCTAAGGCCTGCTCTGGCTCGTACCGTCCCTGGGAGAAACGCATGGCACCCGGCCTTCCTACCGCCATGGACCGACCGCACTTCATCGGCATCGGCGGCGCCGGGATGTCGGGCATCGCCAAGATCCTCGCGCAGCGGGGGGCCGCCGTGGCCGGCAGTGATGCCAAGGAGTCGGCGACCGCTCAGGCGCTGCGGGCGCTCGGCGCCACCGTGCACATCGGGCATGCCGCCGAGCACCTCGCGGACGACGCGAGCTGTGTCGTGGTGTCGTCGGCGATCCGCGAGGACAACCCGGAGCTGGCCCGCGCCGCCGAGCTGGGCATTCCGGTGGTGCACCGCTCCGACGCGCTCGCCGCGCTGATGGAGGGGCTGCGCCCGATCGCCGTGGCCGGTACGCACGGCAAGACCACCACCACCTCGATGCTGGCGGTCTCGCTCGGCGAGCTGGGCCTGAAGCCGTCGTACGCGATCGGCGGCGACCTGGACGCGCCCGGCTCCAACGCACTGCACGGCGAGGGCGACATCTTCGTCGCCGAGGCCGACGAGTCGGACCGCAGCTTCCACAAGTACGCGCCCGACGTCGCCATCGTCCTCAACGTCGAGCTGGACCACCACGCCAACTACGCCTCGATGGACGAGATCTACGAGTCCTTCGAGACGTTCGTCGACCGCGTCACCGAGGGCGGCACGCTGGTCGTCTCCGCGGACCAGGAGGGCGCGCGCGAACTCACCCGGCGCGTTACGGGCCGCGAGGTGCGGGTGGTGACCTACGGGGAGGCGCAGGACGCCGACGTACGGGTGCTCTCGGTGGTGGCGCAGGGCCTCAAGAGCGAGGTGACGGTTCTGCTGGACGGGCGGGAACTCACCTTCACGGTCTCCGTCCCCGGCCGCCACTACGCCCTGAACGCCGTCGCCGCGCTCGCCGCCGGTGCCGCCCTCGGCATCCCGGCCGACCGCCTGGCCCCGGCGCTGGCCGCGTACACCGGCGTCAAGCGCCGGCTGCAGCTGAAGGGCGAGGCGGCGGGCGTCCAGGTGATCGACTCCTACGCCCACCACCCGACCGAGATGACCGCCGACCTGGAGGCCATGCGTGCCGCCGTCGGCGACTCCCGCATCCTCGTCGTCTTCCAGCCGCACCTGTTCTCCCGCACCCAGGAGCTGGGCAAGGAGATGGGCCAGGCGCTGGCGCTCGCGGACGCCTCGGTCGTGCTCGACATCTACCCGGCCCGCGAGGACCCGATCCCCGGGGTGACCAGCGAGCTGATCATCGAGGCCGCCCGCGCGGCGGGCGCCGACGTGACCGCCGTGCACGACAAGGCGGAGATTCCCGGGGTGATCGCGGGAATGGCGAAGCCCGGTGATCTCGTTCTCACCATGGGCGCGGGCGACGTGACCGACCTGGGCCCGCAGATCCTGGACCGCCTGTCGCAGCAGTAAAGGGGCTGAGGCTCATGTCGTACGACGTCGAGAAGCCGGACGAGCAGTGGCGCGCGGAGCTGACGCCGGCGGAGTACGCCGTGCTGCGCCAGGCCGGTACCGAGCCGGCCTTCACCGGTGAGTACACGGACACCAAGACCACGGGCGTCTACTCCTGTCGTGCCTGCGGTGCCGACCTGTTCACCTCCGACACCAAGTTCGAGTCGCACTGCGGCTGGCCGTCCTTCTACGACCCGAAGGACACCGACGCGGTGGAGTTGATCGCGGACCGTTCCCACGGCATGGTCCGGACCGAGGTGCGGTGCGCCCGCTGTGGCTCCCACCTCGGGCACGTGTTCGAGGGGGAGGGGTATCCGACCCCGACCGACCAGCGCTACTGCATCAACTCGATCTCGCTGCGGCTGGCCCCTGCCGAGGACTGACCGGTCCCGGGTGAGCACCCGGGACTGGTGGGGCAGATGTGGCTGATGCCCCACTTCCTCCCGTTTGAGATTCTGTGAGGGTGTGGGGTGTGGCGCGCTGGATCCGGTCCCGCCGCAGGCCCGTGCCCCTCGACGGCGGCCGCCGGGCGGACGGCGGTACCGGGCGGGCGGAGGAGCCCGCGGCGCGGCTGAGCGCGCTGGGGGCGGCCCTGGCCGCGATCGGCACCACCCTCGACGAGGCCACGACCTGCGCCGAGCTGACCCGGGCCGCCGTACGGCTGGCCGGCGGAACCGCCGCCGTCGTCCGCCGGGCCGGGCGCAGCGTCTCCGGGTACGAGGCGATCACCGGGGACCCCGAGCTGCTGCCCGACGCCGGGTGGGCCGCCGCCGTGGCCCGTGAGGCGTCCGTACCGGCGGTCGGCGCGCGCGCCGGGTCCTGGCCCGCACCCCTGGCCGGCAGCCGGGCGGGGGGCGCCCTGTGCCTGCCGCTGTCCAGCGAGCAGGAGGTGTACGGCGTCCTCGTGTGGGCGCGGGGCGAAGAGCCGCCACGCCGCCCCGAGGCCGAGCTGCTCGCCCTGCTCGCCGAGCGCGGCGCCTCCCACATCCGGCACGCCCGCGTCCACGAACGCGTCAGCCGCACCGCCGGCGATCTGCAGCGCGCCCTGCTCGCCGCCCCGGGCCGGCCGCACCCCAACCTGGACGTCGCCCTGCGCTACCTTCCCGTCGGCGGGAGCGCCCTGGTCGGCGGCGACTGGTGCGAGACCGTCCGGCTGCACTTCGGGCGGACCCTGCTGGTCGTCGGGGACGTGATGGGCCACGGCCTGGAAGCGGCCGTCGACATGAACGCCTACCGCTCCTCCCTGCGCTACATCGCCTCCGCCGACCTGCCCCCGCACCGCGTACTGCGGCAGATGGACGACATCGCCGCGGGGGAGGCGGAGCGCAGGCCCGCCACCTGTCTGCTCGCCCGCGTCGACCCCGGCCGGGGCCAGATGACACTGGCCAGCGCCGGCCATCTGCCACCCGTGCTCATCACCCGGGACGGCGCGGCCACGCTGCTGCCCGTCCCCGTCGGGCCGCCGCTGGGCACCGGACTCGGCGGGTACGAGTCGGCCACCCACGCGCTGGAGCCCGGCCAGACGCTCGTGCTGTTCACCGACGGCCTCGTGGAACACCGCGGTGAGGACATCGACCACTCCCTCGACCGCCTGGCCGCTCTCCGCTTCACGGGCGGCGACGGTGTCGAGGATGTCGAGGAGGTCCTGGAGACCATCGTGACCCGGCTGGACGCCCGGCACGCGGAGGACGACGTGGCGGTCCTCGCGGCACGGCCGCACCCGCGCAAGGAGGACGCGCCACCGGCGTTCTGAGACAACAGCCCCGTCCCGGGCGAGGCCCGGCCTCCCGTCTCCTGCCAAAGTGCTGAAACACTCGCGGTCTAGACTCTCACCGCAACGGCTCGCGCATCGACGACCGCGGCCGATAGTGGGCGGAACTCCGCCAAACCCGAAGGGCATTCGGCGTTTTGATACGGATAGATTCAGTCACGAAGCGGTATCCGGACGGCACGGTCGCGGTCGACCGGCTGTCGTTGGAGATACCGGACCGCGCGATCACCGTCCTCGTCGGGCCCTCGGGGTGTGGCAAGACGACGACCCTGCGGATGATCAACCGGATGGTGGAGCCCAGCGAGGGCAGCATCCTTCTCGACGGCCGGGACATCCGGCAGCAGCCGGTCAACACCCTGCGCCGCTCCATGGGTTACGTCATCCAGAACGCCGGGCTCTTCCAGCACCGCACCATCCTCGACAACGTCGCCACCGTCCCCCGTCTGCTCGGCTGGAGCAAGCAGAAGGCGCGGGCCCGGGCCGCGGAACTGATGGAGCGGGTCGGGCTCGACACCTCGCTGGCCAAGCGGTACCCGTACCAGCTCTCCGGCGGCCAGCAGCAGCGCGTCGGCGTGGCGCGGGCGCTCGCCGCCGACCCTCCGGTGCTGTTGATGGACGAGCCGTTCTCCGCCGTCGACCCCGTGGTCCGCAAGGGACTGCAGGACGAACTCCTGCGCATCCAGGACGAGCTGGGCAAGACCATCGTCTTCGTCACCCACGACATCGACGAGGCGATCAAGCTCGGCACGATGGTCGCCGTGCTGCGCACCGGCGGCCGGCTCGCCCAGTTCGCCCCGCCCGCCGAACTGCTGAGCGCGCCCGTCGACTCCTTCGTGGAGGACTTCCTCGGCGCCGACCGGGGCATCCGCCGGCTGTCCTTCTTCTCCGCCGAGGGACTCGAGTTGCAGACCGCGCCCGTCGTGGGGATCGACGCGGACGCCGAGAAGCTCGCCTCCCGGTCCACCGCCCCGTACCTCCTCGTCACCGACCTCGACGGCAGGCCGCTCGGCTGGAGCGAGCCGGACCGGCTCACCGCCGGCGCGATCGATCCGGAGCAACTCCTCGACCACGGGCGGCCGTTCGTGCCCGGCACCGACTCGCTGCGCACCGCGCTCGACGGGGCCGTGCTCTCGCCGACCGGATGGGCCGTCGCGGTGGACGGCGAGGGGCGTGCCGTCGGCGTCGTCTCCCAGCAGGTCATCGGCGAGGCGATCCGCGCCGCCCACGGCAGGGCGGCGGAGGACTCCGGCGTGAAGGCCGCCCGATGAACGGCTTCTTCGACCTCCCGAGCGACCTCCAGCACAGCTACCTCGGACTCGTCGGCCTGCATCTGCGCGAAGCCCTGCTGCCGGTGCTGGCCGGGCTGATCGTCTCCCTGCCCATCGCCCAGCTGTGCGTCCGCTTCCGCTGGATCTACCCGCCCGTCCTCGGCATCGCGACCGTGCTCTACGCCATCCCGTCGCTGGCCTTCTTCGTGGTGCTCATCGACTACTTCGGGCAGAGCGAGACCACCGTGATGATCCCGCTCGCGCTCTACAGCCTGGTGGTGCTCGTCCCGGCGATCGTCGACGGCGTCCGATCGGTGCCCCCGGAGACCCTGGCCGCCGCCCAGGCCATGGGCTTCGGAGCCGTACGCCGTTACTTCCAGATCCAGCTGCCCATCGCCGTACCCGCGATCATCGCCGGCCTCAGGGTGGCCACCGTGTCCAGCATCTCCCTGGTCAGCGTCGGCATGCTCATCGGCAACCAGGGCGCCCTCGGCAACATGCTCTACGACGCCCAGACCTACCACCGCCCCGCCCTGGCCGTGAACTCGGTCCTGACGATCGCGGTACTGGGCATCCTCGCCGACGGCGTACTGGTCCTCGTCCGCCTCCTCCTCACCCCCTGGATGCCGCGGAAGGGTGTCACCCGGTGAACGTCCTGAACTTCGCGCACGCCTTCTTCAGCGACGGCGCCCACTGGCACGGCTACGACGGCATCCCCACCCGGTTCACCGAGCACCTCAAGTACTCGCTGGAGGCGCTCGGCCTCGCCGCCGTGATCGGACTGCCCGTCGGCCTGGTCACCGGCCACTACGGGCGCGGCGGCAACGCGCTGGCGCTGATCGCCACCGCCGGCCGGGCCCTGCCCAGCTTCGGCCTGCTGGTGCTGATGTTCATCTGGATCGGGTTCGGCCTGACGCCGGTGATGATCCCGCTGGTCGTGCTCGCCGTACCGCCGATCCTGGTCACCACCTACGAGGCGGTCCGCTCCGTCGACCCGTCGCCGGTGGACGCCGCGCGCGGCATGGGGATGCCCGAGGCGCGCGTGCTGCTCCAGGTGGAGGTGCCGGTCGCGCTCCCGCTCATCCTGAGCGGCCTGCGCACGGCGGCCATCCAGATCGTCTCCACCGCCACCATCGCCGCCTACGTCAGCCTCGGCGGCCTCGGCCGGTACATCATCGACGGCCTCTACCAGAAGAACTACGAGAAGGTCGTCGGCGGGGCGACCCTGGTCGCCGGGCTCGCCCTCGCCACCCTCGTGGTGTTCTGGGCCGCGTCCCGGCTCGCGGTGTCGCCGGGGGTGCGCAGGAGCGGCTGACGGTCACGGTTCGGTGCGGGCCAGCGCCAGTTCGAGCACGACGAGCAGCGCGTCCCGCACCGAGCCCCGCTCGCGGGCGTCGAACACCACGACCGGCACACCGTCGGAGACGTCCAGCGCCCAGCGGACCTCCTCCAGGGAATGCTCCACCCTCCCGTCGAAGGCGTTGACCGCGACGGCGAACGGGATGTCCCTGTGCTCGAAGTAGTCGACGGCCGCGTAGCAGTCGTCCAGCCGGCGGGTGTCGACGATGACGAGACCGCCGACCGCACCCTCCACGATGTCGTCCCACATGAACCCGAACCGCTCCTGCCCGGGTGTGCCGAACAGATACAGCTTCAGCGTCGGGTCGATGGTGAGGCAGCCGAAGTCCATCGCCACGGTCGTCGTGGTCTTGTGCGGGGTGTGCGTGAGGTCGTCGACGCCGGCCGCGACCTCGGTGATCGACGCCTCGGTGGTCAGCGGCTCGATCTCCGAGATCGCGCCGACCGCGGTGGTCTTGCCCACGCCGAAGCCGCCCGCGATCACCATCTTCACCGGCAGCGGCGGCCGGACGGCACCGGGAGCGGCCGTGCCCCGGACGAGCGGTTCAGTCGGTGTCAATCGGTACCCCTCGGGAATCGGGGACGGCCCTGAGGCCATCGATGAGTCTGCGCAGGACGGACGCGTCGTGGGTGGCGTCGGTGTCCGGCAGGTACACCGCCAACAGGCCCGCCTCGCACAGGTCTTCGGCGAGGACGCGGACCACGTTGAGGTGCAGCCGCAGCCGGGCCGCGAGTTCCGCGAGGGACTGCGGCAGCCGGCACGCGGCGACGATGTCGTACTGCTCGAAGGAGAGCCGGCCGAGCGCGTCGAGACCGGCGGCGGTGGCCACCACCTGGGTCTCCAGCGGCATCGCCCGGCCGGAGGAGGCGTCCGCCACCCGGCCGGCGGTGACCAGGAACGGCCGTACGGCGGGGGCGGGGCCGACCGGGTCCGGGCCGCCCGGAGGCGGGGTGCCGTCCGCCATGGGAAGGGCTCTCCTCCTCAGCGTGCCGACGCGGTGCCGACGCTGTTCTTCAGCTCCAGCACGAGCTGGGGACTGAGCGCGGCGCCGGCGCGGTTGGCGAACAGCGTCATCTCGTAGGCGATGTTGCCGAGCTTGGCCTCCTTGTCGGTGACGACGCCCAGCACGGCCCCGCTGCCGATCGCGGAGACGATCACATGGCCGCCCTCCAGATCGATGATGACCTTGTTCAGGCCGCCCAGGCCGTAGTTGCCCGAGGCGCCCGCGGCCAGGCTCGTGATGCCGGACACGATCGCCGCCAGCCGCTCGGAGTCCGCGTGCTCGCGCAGCTCCGACACCGCGATCAGCAGGCCGTCGGAGGACACGGCGATCGCGTCGACGACGCCCGCGGTCTCGGTCGCGAATCGGTTCAGCAGCCAGGTGAAGTCGGCCGCGGCTGCCCGCAGGTCGGTCGGCGTGGTGCCGCCCGTCGCGGTGTCACCTGTCGACGTGCTCACTGCTCGGCTCCTTCCGGAAGGTGCTTGTGGTCGTGCGGAGAGGGGGTTGCGGTGCCTCCGGCGGTGGTGCCGGGGGCGGGGGTACTCGGACGCGTGAAGCTCCCGGTGTCGCTGTCCCGCTGGGCGCGGGCCACGGCCGCCTCGAACTCCTCCAGGGCGCTGCGCTCGGCCTCCGCGTCCCGGGTACGGGCGGCGACCGGCACGGTGTGCGCCGAGCCGGCGGTGGTACGAAGCGTGGCTCCCCGGACACGGCGGCGCAACGGGCGGGACGTACCGGTGGGGCTTGGTGCTGCCGTTCCGGTGCCTGGGGCGGACGCCGTGGTGGTGGGGGTGGCCGGGGCCCGTTCGGGGTCGGGTGTGGGGGAGTGGCCGTCGGCGTTGTGCGGGGCGGGTGCCGGGGCGGTGGGGCTGGGTGCTGCCGTTCCGGTGAGCGGGGCAGGGGCCGTTGGGGCGGGGCGCTGCTCGGGGTCCGGTGCGGGGGAGTGGCCGTCGGTGGCGGGCCGTTCGGCGCCGGTCGCCGGTGCGCGGCGGGGGACCCGGCGGGGCAACGGGCCGGCTTGCCCGGCGGCTCCGGCCGGCTTCGGGGCGCGGCCGTCGGTTCCGGGACGGTCCTGCGTGGCGGCCGTGTCGCGCGTCCGGTCCGTGGCGGCGTCGGCGACGCGGGTCCGGTCCGTGGCGGTTTCCGGTGTGCCGGTCCTGTCGGTGGCGGAGCCCGGCGCGTCTGTTCGGTCCGTGGCGGTTTCCGGTGTGCCCGTCCTGCCTGTGGCGGTTTCCGGTGTGCCGGTCCTGTCGGTGGCGGTGCCCGGTGCGCCTGTTGGGTTCATGACGGCACCCGGTGCGCCCGTCCGGCCCGCGGCGGAGCCCGGCACGCCGGTCACGTCCGTGGCGGTGCCCGGTATGTCGGTGCGGTTCGGGGCGGTGTTCGTGGCGGCGGACCGCGCCGGAGCGGTGGCCGCCGGGCTCAGGGGCAGCAGCAGGGAGGGCGGCAGGGTCACCTCTGCCGTCACACCGCCGCCCGGTGTGCGGGTCAGCTCGACGCCGGTCTCCCAGCGGCGCGCCAGCGCGCCCACCACGAACAGGCCCAGCACCTTCGTCGGCACCAGGTCCAGGCGCTCGCGGCGGATCAGCCGGGCGTTCTCCTCGGCGAGCCGCTCGGCGCTCATGCCCAGGCCGTGGTCGGTGATCACGACGTGGGCGCCCTCGGCGACGGAGCGGACGGTGACCTCGACGGGGCTGCCCTCCGGCGAGAACGACACGGCGTTCTCCAGGAGTTCGGCGATCATCAGCGTGAGGTCGCCGATGATGTCCGGCTCGACCATGGTGTCCGACGCGGCGTACAGCCGTACCCGCTGATAGCCCTCGATCTGCCCTAGCGCGGCCCTGACGACGTTGGACAACGCTGTCGGACCCGCGTCCAGCACGGCCTCGCGGATCCCGGCCAGCAGCATCAGGCTGTCGGCGTTGCGGCGCAGGCGCACGGCGATGTGGTCGATGGAGTACAGGCGCTCCAGCAGCGCCGGATCCGTCTCGCCCCGCTCCACCGCGTCGATCAACGCGAGCTGCCGTGTCGTCAGGTTGCTGACGCGGCGGCCCACGTTGCCGAACATCTCGGCGGTGTTGCGCCGGCTGAGCACCTGGCGTTCCAGCAGCGCCGCTGCGGTGGTCTGCACCTGGTTGAACGCCTGCGCCAGGTCACCGATCTCGTCGCGCGCGGTCACCGGCATGTCCCGCAGCCGGGGCGGACCGTCGTCCTCGGCGTCGTCGTCGGCCACCCGGGCCAACTCGCGCCCGGCCACCTCGGCGACCTCGCGCGCGGCCCCGGTGAGCGCCTGCACGGGCCGGACCACCGAGCGGCGCACCAGCACCGCGAAGGCGATCCACAGCAGGAAGGCGATCAGCGCGCCGCTGAGCAGCAGACCCGCCCGCCACCGCGCGGAGACGGCGGCGGCGTGCGCACGGTCGGCGATCCCGTCGATCAGCGAGGTGGTGATCTTCAGTCGGCCGGCGGCCTGTTCGGGGTAGGCGGGATAGTCGGCCAGCGCGTTCTGGACCGCCCGCCGGATCTCGTCCTGGCCGTCGGCCTGCAACCGACCCGCGTCCACCTGGAGTTCGGCGTACGACTCGGCGATCCGCCGCTGCGCCGGGGCGTGCTCGATGCCGGCGAGCCGCTCGGCCTGCGCCGCGGTGGCGAACCGGCCGAACCGCTCGGCCTGGTGGCTGTAGAGGTCGTAGGCGCCGACCGCGTTGGTGAACTCGATCAGCGCGTTGGTGTCCCCCGTGGTGGCCGCGAACACGTTGGTCTCGAAGGCCCCGTGCGCGGCGTCCGCGCGCAGCAGGGAGTCGAGCAGGCTGCCGGTGAAGGTGTCGGCGAGATCGGCGTTGCGGTCGAGACCGAGACCGTCGATCAGGCCTTGCGCCGCGTTGGTGTAGGCCGGGTCGATGTTGTCGGCCGGCAGATACGACTGCTGCACCGAGGTGCGCAGGCTGGTGAGGCCCTCGATCTCGCGCAGGGCCCGCGCCTCGCTCTCCGGCAGCCGGTCGCCGAAGGCCTCGCGCACCGTCGCCACCTGGGAGTCGACCGCCGCCTGCGTGGCGCGGTAGGCGGACACGGAGGGTTTGGCATGCCCGGACTCGTAGCGTGCGGAGAGCAGGATCGCCTGCTGGTGCTCGGCCTCCACCCGGTCCACCAACCGGGCCACCTGCGCGCTGTCCCGCACCAGCCGGGCCGCCGAGGCGGAGCCGTTCGACTGCTGCACCAGATCGGTGAACAGGTAGGTCAGCAGGCCGGCGATGACCGCGAGAGGGACGCCGACCAGCAGGTTGAGCTTGCGTCTGAAGGGCCAGCGGTCGGCGAAACCCCGTACTCCACCCCGTGCCGGGGCGTGCGGGGCGGGCGCGTCCACCTGGTTCGTGGACACCGGGCCTCCTTCGTGGGTGTCTTGCCCGACGGTGGCGTCACCCTCGGGCGTGCGGGGGTGTCGTCCCCTCGGATGTGAGGGGCTTCGTCGCCCGGAACGCCTGCGTCACGACACCGAAGCGGAGCCCCGTACACCGCTGTGGCCGATCTCAACTGCCCTGAGAGTACACATCCCTTGACGCACTGTTCAGCGCGCCTTTCATCAAGAATCCGTTACAAAGGGACCGCTCTGCGTGCGCAACTGACCACAGATCGAGGCCAATCGGTGATCTGTGGCCCTTGACTGACCAAGAACAGGCTGGATTGGATCAGCGAGTGACTTCAACGACCCACATCAGCAGGTCCATCCGGAGGAACCGAGGCGCGGCGGCGGTCGCCCTCGCGGCGGCGACGGCTCTGCTGGCGGGCTGTTCCTCCAACGACGACAAGGCCGACAACCCCCTGTCGGACGACGGCAAGGCGAGCGGCGACAGCGTTGTCGTCGGTTCCAACAACTTCCCCGAGAGCACCCTGCTCGCCGACATCTACGGCGAGGCGCTCAAGGCCAAGGGGGTCAAGGTCACTTACAAGCCGAACATCGGCAGCCGCGAGACCACCTACGGTCTGCTCAAGAACGGTTCCGTCTCCGTCCTGCCCGAGTACAACGGCGCGCTGCTCGCCTACCTCGACCCGAAGGCCGCGCCGAAGACGACCGAGGCCACCACGGCGGCCATCGAGGCCAAGCTGGACTCCAAGCTGACCCTGTTGGAGCCCTCCTCGGCGCAGGACAAGGACTCGGTCACGGTCAACGCGGCCACCGCGAAGAAGTACGACCTCACCGGAAAGTCGTCCATCGCCGATCTCAAGGACATCGCGAAGGACCTGGTCATCGGCGCCTCGCCGGAGTTCCAGACCCGGCAGCAGGGCCTGGTGGGCCTCAAGTCCGTCTACGGCCTGGAGTTCAAGTCCTTCAAGGCGCTGGACGCGGGCGGCCCGCTCACCCAGGCGGCGCTGAAGAAGGACGCCGTGCAGGTCGCGGACATCTTCACCACGGACCCGACCATCTCCAAGGAGAAGTTCGTCGTCCTGCAGGACCCGAAGAACCTGTTCGGCTTCGAGAACGTCCAGCCGCTCGTCTACAAGAGCGCGCTGGACCAGAAGGGCGTCGACGCGCTCAACGCGGTCTCCGCGAAGCTGGACACCGCGACCCTGCTGGACCTGGGCACCCAGGTGCAGTCGCAGAACAAGGACCCGCTGGACGTGGCCAAGGCCTGGCTGAAGTCCGCCGGCCTCGTCTGATCTCCGTTTCCGCAACGACCGCGGACGGGACGACGTGGGTGCCCCCGCAGGCCGGGGTCACCCACGTCGTGCTGGGCGGTGCCGACCTCGCGCCGCCCGTGCCGATCCGGCCGGCCGGCGCCAGGACCGAACCCGCCGTCGGCCCCGGCGCACCGGCCGGGTCCGTCGGGCCCGACGGACGGCCGACCGGCTCGCCCCAACCGGCTCCCCGTACGGCCGCCGTACCGGCGTCGGCACGCATCGCCCGATCGTCGCGCTCCCCCAGGGGGCCGTCCGCTCACCGGGGACATCACCGCGGCGACCGGACTGCTCCACCGCCTCATGGAACCCCGAGCCCCGCGGGCCACGCCGTCGGCGCGGAGATCAGAGGTCGAACTCGTGCGGCGGCAGGTCCAGCGTGTAGCACGCCTCGCGCACCACCGCCTGCTCGGTCTTGTCGAAGTCGCCGTCCGCACCGCCGATCACGATGCCGATCTGGATGACGGCCCGCGCCTCGGCGGGCTTCTTCTTCGCCTTGGCGATCTCCTGCAGCACGCTCACCTTGCCGAAGGCGAAGTCGGTCGTCAGCCTGTTCAGGTTCTCCTCGAAGCGGCGGCGCAGGTCGTCCGCCGGGAAGTTCTGCAACACCTCGTTCGTGGCGATGAGCTGGGCCACCCGCTGCCGCTCAGAAGGGTCGACCGTCCCGTCGGCGGCGGCCACGAGGGCGCACATCGCCATGCTCGCGTCGCGGAACGCACCGCTCTTGAGGTCGTTCTTCTTCGCCACCAACTGGGTCTGCATCTGCGACGCGGACTCCTTGAAGCGGTCCCACAGGGCCATGTGCACTCCTCGTATCCCCGGCCGGCCGTTCCCACAGCGCGCCGGCCGCAACTTCTACAGCACCGTAGAAACTCACGGGACGGCCGAGAAGTTCCGGAGACCTAGACTGAAATCCCGGACACGGACGGCACGGCGACGAGCAGCGGAAGGAAGGCGACAGTGGCGACAGCGCCCGGCACCGGCCATCAGGACCCCTCCGCCGAGGTACTCGCCGCGGCGGCCGCCGCCTTCGGGCTGCTGGCCTCGCCCGCCCGGCTGCACATCGTGTGGGCGCTGATCCAGGGCGAGAGCGACGTCACCGGGCTCGCCGAACGGGTCGGCGGCGCGCTGCCCGCCGTCAGCCAGCACCTGACCAAGCTCAAGCTCGCCGGACTCGTCCGCTCCCGCCGTGAGGGCCGCCGGCAGGTGTACTTCGTCGACGCCGCCGAACAGGCCGCGGTCGTCGGTGTCGTACGCCTCCTGGTCGGCCGGCTCGCCGAGCGGGACAGGCCCGGCACGGCACCGGCGCGCCGCCTCTGAGCCCACGCCCGAGGCGGACCACGACGGCCCGCGTCCTCAGGCCGCCCCTTCCATCCCGTCCGCCACGGACGCGCGCGCCGCCGCCCGCTCGGCCCTCGCCTGCCTGCGTCGCCTGCGGCGGCTGACACGCGGCTCCTGGTCCGGGAGCCAGCCGAAGGTGAGGCAGCTTCCGGTGGCGCCGAGGAGGAGGCCGAGGAAGAACCCGCCCAGGTTGGAGGTGAGCCAGGTGCCCAGGGAGAGCAGGATGCCGGTGATGGAGTAGAAGAGGCGCTGCGAGGGGTTGAAGAGGATCAGCAGGCCCAGCAGCAGCATCAGCGTCGGCAGCAGGTAACCGGCCAGGCCCTGCATGCCGATGTGCAGCACGACCTTGAGCGAGGCCTTCTCGGTGAGCAGGATCTCGCCGCCGCCCAGGGCGAGCAGCAGCCCGCCCCAGAACGGCCGGCGGGCCCGCCACCTGCGGAAGGCGGGCCTCGGTCCCTGACGTGGACGGTCCGGCACGGCGATCAGCAACCCGAGCTGCTGAAGCGGAGCTTGAGTCCCGGCAGCTTGAACACGCCAGCGGTGGTCGCGTAGTTGGTCTGCCTCAGATGGGCGATGCGCACGGTGTCGGCCTGCTGGCTGAAGACCCCGATCGGACCCTTCACGCCCGCCTTGGTCAGCGTGCTCGCGTCGTTGCCGATCTCGATGTTGTTGAACGCCGCGTCACCCGACAGCTCGGTGGAGTCGGTGGTCAGATCGGTGGCGGTGACCTTCTCCGCCCCGCTGCCCGCGGTGATCAGCAGGTTGGTGCCGCCGAGGTCCACGCTCTGGCAGAGCTTGGTGAGCGTGGCGTTCTTGATCGCGGAGGTGACCACGAGCACCTGGCCGCCGGTGTCCCCGGCGTTCGGGCTGCCCTCCGCCATGTTGTCGAGCGCGCCGAACTGCTCGAAGCCGGTGCCGTTGAGTTCGGTGGCGGTGACGGTGAACGGCATGCCGGAGATCGCGAACTGCACACCCAGCGCTCCCTGCGCGGTGAGGACCGCGAGGGTGGCGGCGGCGAGGGTGGCGGGCACCGCCATCACGGCGGCCCGGCGTGCCCGGACCCGACCCCGTTTTTCGCCGCCGGTGCTCGGTGTCTCGGACGGTGAACCGTTACCCGGGTTCTCGGGGGTGTTGCCGACGGACGGAACGTCCGGGGACGAGGCCATGTCTGCTCCCATGGGCGCGGATCAATGCGGGTTGGGCTTCAGTGGCGCGGTGTCCTGGCGCGGACAGCGGCTACCGCGTACGTCTCCTCGCGCTCCCGGCGGATGCAAGGGCTTTCTCGTTACGCGTCAGTAGCCTTCGAGGAAGTTACCGCCGGTTACATTGAAGGGTCAAGGGAGATGTGGAAAAAGGGTGTCGGATGTGCGCGGCCCGCGATCACCGGCAACAACTCGCTGACCACGCCTTGACGTTGACACTTCATCAGGTCTACAACTTGCCCTGTTTCCACGGATCCGTGGCGCCGGATCCGCCGAGCGGCACCGGCCGCGTTCCCGGCCCTGTCACGGCAGCCGCTCACGTCGATCACCGCAACCGCTCACGCCGGCTCACGGCAACCGCTCACGCCGGCTCACGGCAGCCGCTCGGGTCGGCGTACGGCGACCGCTCACCGCGGCCCACGGCAGTTGCGCGCTTCCCCCAGGCCCTCGGCCGGCGCACGCCTGCCGCCGTCGCGGGTCCGTCGCGTACGGAGAAGGCGCGACGGCCCGCGCCGGCGGCACCACCCGCACAGCCCGCCACCCCCCACGGCACCTCATCCGAACCCCACTCAGGAAAGAGGCACCCCCATGCGCAAGCGATCCCTCCTCGCCCTCGCCGGCACCGCCGCCGCGCTCGCCCTCACGGCGGCCGGGCCGGCCTCGGCCGCCGGTGCCGTCCTCACCACCGGCGGCGTCGGCGGCACCGCCGTCGCGGTCGGCGACACCCTGACCGCACCGCTGGCCTCCGGGACGTCCGCGACGTTCTACTCCAGTGCGACCGGCACCAGCGGCGTCAAGTGCACGGGCTCCCAGTTCACCGCCACCGTCACCGGCAACCCGGCCGCTCCCGGCACGGCCACCGAGTCCGTCACCGCGCACACCTTCGACGCGGCCACCTGCACCAGCAACGTCACCGGTGTCCTCGGCGTCAACGGCATCACGATCGACAACCTGCCGTACTCGGCGACGGTCGCCTCCGACGGCACCCTCACCGTCTCGCCCCCGAGCGGTTCCGTCGTCCAGGCCACGGTCAAGCTGCGCACCCTGCTCGGCTCCGTCACCTGCGTCTACCAGGCGCCCGGTCTGACCGGGAAGGCCGACAACGGCGACAGCAGCATCACCTTCACCAACCAGCAGTTCACCAGGACTTCCGGCTCGTCGCTGTGCTTCGCCAACGGCTACTTCACGGCCAAGTACGCGCCCGTCACCGACGGCGGCGTCCGGGTCTACGTCAACTGAGTGCTCGTGCGACCGATGTCAGCGTCGACGTAGACGCAGCGCGAAGGCGGCGCCCCCGGTGAGCAGCAGCACCGCGGCGGCGCCGCCCGCCAGCAGCGGGGCCGAGGGGCCCGAGCCGCCGTGCGTCGCCTCCGCCACCGGAGTGCTGTCACCGGCGGCCTCCCGGGGCCGCGAACGCCGCTGGTCCCCGGCGGCGTCCGACTCCGCCGCCGGAGCACTCCGCGCCGCCGGGCTCTGCGTCCGCGGCGCCCGTCCGCCCGGAGCCGGCGCGGCCGCCGGACTCGTGCCCTCCGCCGTCCTCGGGGTCCGCGCCGCGCCGGCCCCCGACCCGCCCGCCGGGAAGTCCACGTCGGAACACGAGTAGTACGTGTCCGGCGTGCTGCTGTTCTGCCAGATCGTGTACAGCACCTGACGTCCCGTCCGGTCCGCGGGCAGGGTGACCTCGAGGTGGTACGCCCCGTTCCGCAACGGCGGGTCGGTGACCTCTGCGAAGGGCCGCTCCGGCAGGTCGGACCACTTCAGCGGCTTCGCCGGGTCGTAACCGGGCTTGGTCAGGTACAGCTTGAACGTCCCCTCGTGCGCGATCGTCGAGGCGTACGTCATCGTCAGCCGGTCACCGGGTGTCAGCCGTGTCGCCGGCCAGTCCCGCCGGGGCAGGTCGAGCCCCCGGTACGCGGGCAGATTGCCGCTGCACAGCCTGCCGTCCGGAATCACCTGCCGGTCACGGCCCGCCACCCCGGCCACCCGCAGGTTGTCCCACGCGGTGAACGGAGCGCCGTTCGCGGCGATCGCCGCCCCGCAGGCCGCCGAGCGGCCGGCACTCCCGCCCTCGGGGGAGCAGGCGTAGACCCGGCTGACCGGATCCGTGGGGGCTCCGTGCGCCTGGGCAGACCCCGCCGCCCATGACAGGAGCAGGAGCGGGGCCGCCGCCACGGCGGCCGCCGTGACGCTCAGGCGGGTGGTCATCCGAGTCATCCGGGACGTCTCCTCGGCGTGCGCGGGGAACAGGGTCTGCGGCGTCCAGTACGGGCCGCACGTCCGCCGCGTTCAGCGCCGATCCGGCGTGCCGGTACCCCGGGGGGCGCGAACGCACCGACCGGTTCGGCTGTTCGCGCCTGCTACGACACCCCATTGAGGAGCCGGTGTCCGCCTCGTATCGTGGCGATCACGGACGCGGCGGCCGGCGTCCCGCGGCCGCCGGGAACGGCCGGGGGCCGAAGTCAGCAGCGGCCTGCAGGCCGGACTCCCGTCGGCACTCCGTGAGTTATCGTGGGCGGCGGGCTAAAAAACAAACCGCATGTCCCGTTCGTTCAAGGCGCAAGGAAGGGTCACACGATGGCGAGGCAGTTACGCGCTGAGCAGACCCGGGCAACGATCATCACGGCCGCCGCCGATCTGTTCGACCGGCATGGCTACGAATCCACCAGCCTGAGCGACATCGTGGCGCACGCGAAGGTCACCAAGGGCGCGCTGTACTTCCACTTCGCCGCCAAGGAGGACCTGGCCCACGCGATCCTGGAACTCCAGGCCCAGGCCGCGCAGCAGATCGTGGCCGAGGTCGAGAGCCGCGGGTACTCCTCGCTGGAGGCCCTGATGCGGGCGACCTTCGGGATCGCCCGGCTCGCCGTGGAGGACCCGGTGCCGCGCGCCGGACTGCGCCTGGCCGCCGCGGACGTCGCCGTACGGCCGCCGCTGCGCCATCCGTTCACCGAGTGGCTGGAGTTCGCCTCCCGGAAGTTCACCGGGGCCGTCAGGGAGGCCGACGTGCACGGCGACCTCGATGTCGGCGCCGTCGCGCACTCCCTCGTCTGTTTCTTCGTCGGCACCCGGGTCGCCGGCCGCTCGATCGAACCGGTCGGACGGCTTCCACGGAGGGTCGCCGAGATGTGGCATCTGATGATCAGGGGTCTGGTCCCGGTGCATCGCCGCCCCCGCTACGTCACTCTCGCCACGCAACTGGAGCGTGAGATCAGAACCGCCTGACGCGCGCTACGGTGACCGGCATGCCCGACACTCCCTTCGCACCCGTGATTCTCGGCAACGAACCCGGCTCGTTCCCGCACAGTGTGCTGGCCGAGCGGCACCCCGCGATCATCCGGCAGGTACGGGACGCCTTCCCGTACGACCCCGGGCAGCACCGGGCGCTGGACGAGCTGCTGCGCAGCTGCGCCGAGGGGACGATCGAGCCGCTGCCGGCCGACGCCCCGGACCGCGGCCGCTGGCACGACTGGGACCTGCCCGACCATGCCGGGCTGTCCTGGTACGACGTGCCGTGGCTGTGGTCCGAGAGCTACTTCTACCGCCGGCTGCTCGGCGCCGTCGGCTGGTTCGGCCCCGGTGCCTGGCAGGGCATCGACCCCTTCCGCCCGTTCAAACGCGCCGAACTCGACGCGCCGGAGACCGACGAGGAACTGGCCGCCCTGGACGCGCTGAGGGACCTGCCGGAGGAGGAGCGGGCGCGGGCCCTGCTGCACGGCTCGCTGTGGGGCAACCGTGCCGACCTCGGCTTCCGGCTCTCCGCAGCGGGCGCCGCGGTCCGGGAGCCGGCCCCCGCCCTGGTCGCCGACGACAGCGAGACCCTGTGGGCGCTGCTGCCGCCCGGCGGGACGGGCACGCTCGTGCTGGTCGCGGACAACGCCGGCCGTGAACTCGTCCCCGATCTGCTGCTGATCGCCCATCTCCTCGCCGAGGGGCGGGCCGCACGGGCGGTGCTGCACGTCAAGCCGTACCCCTACTACGTCTCCGACGCCACCACCGCCGACGTGGTCGACGCCCTGCACCGGTTGCGGGCGGCGCCGGGCGCGGCCGCCGAGTACGGGCGCGTGCTCTGGACGGCCATGGCCGACGGCCGGCTCGACGTGCGCGCCCACCCCTTCTCCTGTGCCCCGCTGCCGTACGCGCGGATGCCCGACGACCTGCGCGCGGAGTTCGTCGCGGCCACGCTGACCGTCGTCAAGGGAGACCTCAACTACCGTCGGCTGGTGGGCGACCGGTTGTGGCCGCCGACCACGCCCTTCCGGGGGGTGACGGCCCGCTTCCCCGGCCCGGTCGCCGCGCTGCGCACCCTCAAGTCCGAGGTGGTCACCGGTCTGTCGGCACCGGCCGAGGCCGCGCTGGTGGCGGCGGAGGACCAGCGCTGGCGCACGAGCGGCACACACGCGCTCATCCAGGTCGCTCCGTCAAGCGACGCGGACCGGGAGTGACTTGATGCCGTTGATGAAGTTGGACACCAGCCGCCCGGCGGGCCCGGCGAGGAGCGGCACGGGCAGGACGCGCAGCACCTCCTCGTAGAGCACCCGCAGTTGCAGCCGCGCGAAATGCGCGCCCAGGCAGACGTGCGGACCGTCCCCGAAGGAGACGTGCGGGTTGGCGGAGCGGGCCAGATCGAGCCGGTCGGGCGCGGCGAAGACCCGCTCGTCCCGGTTGGCCGACGCGTGGAACACCACGACCTTCTCGCCCGCCCGGATCCGCCGCCCCGCCAGCTCGGTGTCCCGCACCGCCGTGCGGCGGAACGTCAGCACCGGCGGATGCCAGCGCAGCAACTCCTCCACGGCGGACCGCGTCTCCACCTTTCCGGCGCGCAGCAGCTCGTACGCCTCCGGATGCTCCATGAGGGCCAGCAGCCCGCCCGGGGCCGCGCTGCGCACCGTGTCGTTGCCCGCCACCGTGAGCAGGAAGAAGAACATCTCCAGTTCGGCGGCTTCCAGTTCGGTGTCGTGGGCGAGCGTCGTCAGGATGTCGTCGGCGGGGTGCCGTCCTTTGTCCGCAGCCGTCTGCCGGGCGTAGGCGAACATGTCCCGCAGCCGGGCCGGTGAGCGCGGATTCACCGGTCTGCCCGCCTCGTCGAGCACCGGTGGACCCGCTTCGTCCGGGTCCTGGTAGCCGATGACCCGCTGGGTCCAGTGCAGCAGCAGCCCACGGTCGCGCTCGGCGACGCCCAGGAGGTCCGCCAGGTTGAGCAGCGCGTACTCGTCGGTGACGGCGGCCACCAGATCGACCGTGCCGTCCCCCTCCCGGGCCGTCTCCAGCGCGCCGGCGAGCAGGGTCCGCGCCCGCTCCCGGGCGACCGCGGCGAACCGGTCGACGCGCCCGGGTGTGAACGCGCGGCTCACCAGCCGCCGCAACCGCCCGTGCCGGGGCGGGTCCTGATTGAGCATCGTCCGGCGGATGAACGGCAGGTCCTCCGGATCGGGATCCCGGATCTGGGTCGCCCCGAGGTACGAGGAGAACGTCGCCGCGTCCTTCAGCACGCGCACGACGTCCGCGTGCCGGGTCACCGCCCAGAACCCGGGACCGGCCGGCCAGCCCAGCACCTCCGGCTCCGCCTGCCAGGCCACCGGATGATGGTCGCGCAGGACGCGGTAGGCGTCGTAGGGCACCCCCGCGGCGTACCGGCGCGGGTCGAACACGTCCGGCACGGGGGGCAGTTCGCGCACGCTCACGCCGGCTCGCCCGCGGGAGCCGAGTCGCCGGAGTCCGCGGCGGCCGTGGTGTCCGCCCGCAGGAAGTCCTCCACCACCCGGACGAGTTCCAGCGGTGTCTCGTCCATCGGGTAGTGACCGGCGGACGGCAGCGCGGCCAGTTCGGCACGCGGATACCAGGACAGCCAGGTCGTGCGCAGCAGCGCCGGCGAGAGGGCCGGATCGAGTTCGCCGGCCACCGCCAGGGCGGGCACCTCGCTGCCCTCGACGTCCGTGTGGAAGTCCTCGCCCGCCCATGAGTCGAGCCAGGCCCGGAACGCCTTGGCGTCACTGCGTTCCAGCGAGCGGGCCACCATCCGGTCCAGCCAGGCAGCGGGGCGGCGGCTCCCGGTGGTGAAGTCGATGATCGCGCGCCGGTTCTCCGCCTTGTGCGCCGCATCCGTGAACAACGCGCCCTGCCCGTCGACCAACGGCATGCCCGAGGCGGGCACGGGCGAGACGCCCGCGATCCGGCGCAGCCGGTGCGGGGCGACGGCCAGCAACCGCTGCGCCACCGCACCGCCCATGGAGTGCCCGATCACCGAGAACCGCTCCCAGCCGAGCCGGTCGGCCAGCTCCACCAGGTCCACGGCCGCCTCGGCCGTCGTGTAGGAGCCCGTGGCGTCCCGGGCCGCGCCGTAGCCGCGCAGGTCGACCAGCGCGTAGGTGAAGGCGGTGCGGTCCAGATCCGGCAGGACGGCCGCGTAGGCGGACCGGTCGGCGAACCAGCCGTGCACGGCGAACACCTTGTGGGCGCCGTCGCCGTGCACCTCATGGGGCAGCACGAAGGAGGTCATGGGCCCACGGTGGCGCCAGCGGGGGGGACACGGCAACCCATGGACGGACACGGAAGTTCAGGGTTTCGAAAGCAGTTCACGCGATGGTGTGATCATGTCCGGCGCGGCGGATGGGGCTTTGGACCCGCGGGTAGGGCCCGGCCATGACGCAGCCGTTCGAACTCCCGCACTTCTACATGCCGTATCCCGCCCGCCTCAACCCCCACCTGGACGAGGCCCGTGCCCATTCGACGCGGTGGGCACGCGAGATGGGCATGCTGGAAGGGTCCGGGATCTGGGAGCAGGCCGACCTGGAGGCGCACGACTACGGGCTCCTGTGTGCCTACACCCACCCCGACTGCGACGGACCCGCTCTCTCGCTCATCACCGACTGGTACGTGTGGGTGTTCTTCTTCGACGACCACTTCCTGGACATGTTCAAGCGCACCCAGGACCGCGCCGCCGGAAAGGCCCACCTGGACCGTCTGCCGCTGTTCATGCCGCTGGACCTGTCGACTCCCGTACCCGAGCCGGAGAATCCCGTGGAGGCGGGGCTGCGGGACTTGTGGGCGCGTACGGTGCCGTCGATGTCCGTGGACTGGCGCCGCCGCTTCTCGGTGGCCACCGAGCACCTGCTCAACGAGTCGATGTGGGAGCTGTCCAACATCAACGAGGGTCGGGTCGCCAACCCGGTCGAGTACATCGAGATGCGCCGCAAGGTGGGCGGTGCCCCCTGGTCGGCGGGGCTGGTGGAGTACGCGACCGCCGAGGTGCCCGCCGCCGTCGCCGGCACGCGGCCGCTGCGCGTCCTGATGGAGACGTTCTCCGACGCCGTCCATCTGCGCAACGACCTGTTCTCCTACCAGCGCGAGGTCGAGGACGAGGGCGAGAACAGCAACGGCGTGCTCGTCCTGGAGAAGTTCTTCGGCTGCACCACCCAGCAGGCCGCCGAGACCGTCAACGACATCCTCACCTCACGGCTGCACCAATTCGAGCACACCGCCCTCACCGAGGTCCCCGCCGTCGCCCTGGAGAACGGGCTCGGGCCGGACGGGGCCGCCGCGGTCGCCGCCTACACCAAAGGCCTCCAGGACTGGCAGTCCGGCGGCCACGAGTGGCACATGCGCTCCAGCCGCTACATGAACAAGGGCGCCCGCGCCCGGTCGCCGTGGCAGATCCCGACCGGCCCCGGCATCTCGGCCGCGGACGTCGGCGCACTGCTCGCCTCGGCGGCCCAGGAACGCCTGCGCGCCTATTCCCACGTGCCCTACCAGAAGGTCGGCCCCTCCCTGCTGCCCGAGTTCCACATGCCGTACGAGGTGGCGCTGAGCCCCCACCTGGACAGCGCCCGGAGCAACCTCCTCGCCTGGTCGCACCGTATGGGCATCCTCCAGGAGGGCGTCTGGGACGAGGACAAGCTCGCCGCCTACGACCTCGCGCTCTGCTCGGCGGGCCTGGACCCGGACGCCACCCCCGAGGCCCTCGACCTCAGCGCACAGTGGCTCGCCTGGGGGACGTACGGCGACGACTACTACCCCTTGGTCCACGGCCACCGCCGTGACCTGGCCGCCGCCCGGCTCACCACGGCCCGGCTGTCGGCCTGCATGCCCGTCGAGGGGGAGCAGGCCGTCGTCCCCGGCGACGCCATGGAGCGCGGGCTGGTCGACCTCTGGACGCGCACCACGGCCGGGATGACACCCGACCAGCGCCGCACCCTGAAGGCGTCAGTGGACACGATGACCGAGAGCTGGGTGTGGGAGCTGTCCAACCAGCTGCAGAACCGCGTCCCCGACCCGGTCGACTACCTGGAGATGCGGCGCTCCACCTTCGGCTCCGACCTCACCCTGAGCCTGTGCCGGATGGGACACGGCCCCGCGGTCCCACCGGAGGTGTACCGCAGTGGCCCGGTGCGCTCCCTGGAGAACGCCGCGATCGACTACGCCTGCCTCCTCAACGACATCTTCTCGTACCAGAAGGAGATCGAGTACGAGGGCGAGATCCACAACGCGATCCTGGTCGTGCAGAACTTCTTCGGCGTGGACTATCCGACCGCGCTCGGTGTCGTGCACGACCTGACGACCCAGCGCATGCAGCAGTTCGAGCATGTGATCGCGCATGAACTGCCCGTGCTGTACGACGACTTCGGGTTGTCCGGGGAGGGCCGGGCGGTCATGGACGGCTATGTCCTCGACCTGCAGAACTGGCTGGCCGGCATCCTGCACTGGCACCGCGAGGTCGACCGCTACAAGGCCGAGTGGCTGGGCCGCCGGGCCCACGGCTTCCTGCCCGGCCGTGCCCCGGCGCTGTCCGTCCAGCTCGTCAGCTGACCCCTCCGGCCCGCTGCGCGGTCTGTGCGGCGAGTTCGTCCAGCGCCGTGCGGGCCGCTCCGCGCAGCTCGCCGCGCAGCGCGTCACCGCCGGCCAGGACCGCGCGGGCCTCCTCGGTGAGGTCCGCGTCGGCCAGGGCGCCGGCCAGCGCGTAGTGCTCCTCGACGACGAAACGGCCGAGGTCCACCTCCCGCCAGTGGGCGAGGGAGCCGTCACCGGGGGTCTCGAGGGTGTCCCGGAGCGCGGACAGCGTGCGCGCGGCCGGCCCGAGCCGTCCCGTCGCCCGCTCCAGCCGGGCCTGGCCCACCCTGGCGGAGACCCGGTCCCGGCCCGTGTCCTGGAGTGCGGTGTACAGGCGCTGGGCGCGCAGCGCCTGTTCCGGATCGCCCAGCTGCTCGAGGTCCGAGGCCAGGAGGCGCAGCGGGGACGGGTCGAGGCCGGTGGGCGTGCCCGGGCGCCGCAGCAGGCTCTGGTTCATGACGATGGCGTCCAGGCGCCGGATCAGGGTGACGCGCGCGAGTTCGGTGAGTCCCTGGGCCGCGGCCAGGTCGGTCCACGTCGACAAGGGCTGCTCGGCCGGATCCGTGCCGAACAGGGACTCGTCCGACTCCTCGGCCCAGCGCCGCAGTTCCTCCCCACCGGCGCCGGGGCCGGGTATGCCGCCCGGAACGCACCGGGTGTCGTGGGCGGTGTCGCGGACCTCGTGCAGCAGCGGCAGGTCCGCCGGGTCGCCGTGCAAGGCCACCAGGACGGCCGCGAGCAGCAGTTCGTCGCTCAAGGAGGACTCGGCCTCCCGGCGCAGCAGCAGCCGGAGCGGCTCCAGGTCACCGGCCGCCCGGTCGAACTGGGCGGCGCGCAGGGCCAGCCGGCGTCGTACCGGATCGTCGGCCACGGACGTGTCGCCCGCGCGCAGCCCGGCGAGCGCGGACCGCCCCCCGGCCAGCACCGGCTCCCACAGGGGCGGGCGCGGGTGCGAGTCGAGGAGGCGGTAGGCCATCCCCTCCTCGGTGGTGAGCAGCACATGGTCCGGCTCGGTGCGCAGCAGCGCCGCGTGCAGCAGGCCGATCAGCTCGGCGGGGGAGCGCTCCGGCAGACCGAGCGCGGCGCGCAGTGCGGTGCGCTCGGCGTCGATGCCGTAGCACTCGCGGATCTCGTCCTCGTTCTCGGCCACGTACGCGAGGATCTCCGCCTCGTCGTGCTCCGGCGACAGGTGCAGGTAGTCCTGCCAGCCGGGCAGGCCGATCATGACCTCCAGCGCCTCGTCCGCGCTCGCCCCGATGATCCCGGCCCCGCCCTCCGAGTCCGCGTACAGCATCGACCCGTCGGCGCACAGGAAGTACGTGCCGCCGGTGCCGTCGCCCGCGATCACCTCGAGCGGTCCGCCGGAGGCCAGGTGGACGGGTTCGACATGGCCGTGGGCGGCGCGTTCCAGGTCGAAGTCGAAGGGGACGGCGGCCAGCTCGGCCAGGCGCGGATGCTCCCGGAGCAGCCGTAGGGCGTGATCGGTCATGTCACCGAACGTAACAGCCGGCACTGACAGCGCCCCCGGGAGGCCGCTGTCAGGCCGACCGGCGTACCCGCCCCGCGTGGTCGACGGCCGCCCGGGCCAGCGCCCGCAGCACCGGGTGGGGTACCGAACCGTCACCCGACAGCTCCGGCTGGAACAGCGTGGCCAGGAAGAAGGGGTGCCCGGGCAGTTCGGCGACCCGGACCTGGCCGTCCTCGTCGTGCCCGGAGAAGCGCAGGCCGTGGGCGCGCAGCGTGTCGAGGTGGCGCGAGGGGCCGTACGCGCAGAAGTACCGCTCGACCGTGCGCGCCGAGCCGATCACGGACCCGGCCAGCGAGCCCGGCTCGATGGTCACCGCGGCCTCGTGACCCACCAGGGAGCAGGCGAGCGGTTCGATCAGCGGGTCCTCGGCCTCCGGGTCGTTCTCGGCGTGCGCGGCCCCGGTCAGTCCGCACACGTTCCGGGCGTACTCCAGCAGCGCGTGCTGGAAGCCGCCGCACGTGCCGAGGAACGGAACTCCCTCCTCGCGCGCGGTGCGCACGGCGGCGAGGACACCCGCCTCGCTGCGGTACGGGCTGCCCGGCAGCACCCACACGGCGTCGAACCCCTGTACGGCCCCCGCCGCTTCGGCGTCCCGCGAGGCGATCCAGTACGCGTCCAGGACCAGCCGGTCGCGTGCGGCCAGGGCGTCCAGCAGGAGCGGCACGCGCGTGTGCGAGACGACGTGGGGGGAGCGGTCGCCGACGAGGGCGATGGTGGCGGTGTTCGTCATGGCCGTCATCCTCCGCGCACCCTGCAGTTCACGTCCAACGATGATCACTGCACCTTCGATAAGCAGTACTGATGGAGGTGGAATGCTGGGCCGCATGGACCCGCATCTGCTGCGCACGTACGTCACCGTGGCGCGCCTCGCCTCCTTCTCGGAGGCCGCACGCGAGCTGGGCTACACCCAGTCCGCCGTCTCCCAGCACATCGCCGCCCTCGAACGGGACCTGGGCGCACCCCTGCTGACCCGGCGGCCCGTGGCACCCACGGCCGCGGGCGAGCGGCTCCTGGAGCACGCGGGCCCGCTGCTGCTGCGCCTGGACGCGGCCCGCGCCGACATCGTCCGGATGGCCGCCGCACCCGCTCCCGGCCTCACCCTCGCCACCACCCCGACCGCGCTCGGACCGGGCCTCCTCGCCGCCCTTCCGCCGTCGGGTGTCACCCTGCGCGTCCTGACCCGCGCGGAGATCCCGGCCGCCGTCGCCACCGGCACCGCCGGCCTCGGTCTCGTCGACGGGCTCGCCGCACCCAGCGATCCGCTGCGGCTGCCCGACGTGGCGCCGCTGACCACGCACGGCGTCGCGGAGGAACCCGTGAGCGTCCTGCTGCCCGCCGGGCACCCCCTCGCCGGCCGTTCCGGCCTGCGCCTCGGTGATCTCGGCGACGCCCGCTGGCTCGACGCGCCCGACGCCGCCCTCCCGCTCGCGCAGTTGCGTGCCGCCGTCGGCGGCGGCGCCTTCCGCCCCGGCCTGCGCTACGAAGGCACCGACCTGCGCACCCTGACCGCCCTCGCGGCGGCCGGACACGGCCTCACCCTGCTGCCCCGCTCGATCGCCACGGGCCTGCCCGGCACGGTCGCCGTCCCGCTCACCGCCCCGCGGGTCGTCCACCGCACGGAACTCCTGCACGGCGGCAGCCCCGGTGAAGCGGCGACGGAGACGATCCGCAGGCTGAGGGAGGGCGCGTGATCCACTGGCTGCCGGAAACCCCCAGGTCCCCGCCCGAGCCGGGGCGCGGTGGCGGTGCCTCGACGGCCATGACTACCCTCCGCGACCCTTCGGCCAGTCTCACTCGTTCGTGTCTCGTCGCGGCCCGGCGCCCCGGGTAGAGCACCAGCCGGAGGCGAGCGAACCATGGAACAGACTGCGTTGCGTCCCAAGCCGATGCCCGGCCAGGACCGGCGGGAGGACGACATCCCCGGCCCGGCCCGCCGTCCGCACGCCGTGCCCCGGCGCGGACGACGGCTACGGACCCTGCTGTTCGGCCTGTTCGCCGGCACCGTGCTGATGCTCGCCGGTGTCGGCGTCGGCACCGTCGGCGCCACGGTGATCGGTATGAGCAGGCTCGCCGAGCTGCAACGCCAGGCCCCACCGGCCGCCCGCTCGGCCACGGCCACTCCGGCGCTCACCCCGAGCCCTGTCCCGGCCCCGGCAGGGGCGACCCTGGGTCTCGAGGCCGTCGACGCCGGGAAGTCGGGCGCGCTGGTGGTCGGCGTGCACGTGCCCGGACCGGGCTACACGGCCGGCCTGGTCCGCGGGGACGTCCTGCTCCGGTTCGGCACCACCCGCGTCGGCACCGCCGCCGACCTCGCCCGAGCGGTCGCCCACGCCAGGCCTGGAGAGAAGGTCCTCCTCACCGTGCGTCACAGCACGGGGGGATACCAGCAGTTGACGGTGGCCCCGGGAGTGGTGACCTGAGGGCTGCCGGGCGGGCGGGGTACGAGCGGGGCCGCGTCCGGGACGGCTGACGGGCGGGCGGTGCCGCGATCCGGCCGTGAGTGCGACGTGCGTCGGCCTTCGGGGGGGCCGGAGCCCACCACGGGCGGTCGCGCTCCGGCCGCCGTCCCGGTAAACCCGCTGGTGACCGTCCGCCCCACGCGCCATGATGGCCCCATGCCGCGCCCCCTTTCCCGCGGGCCCCGGGTCACCGGTCCCGCACTCGCATCGCGGACGCCGGGCGCACCGGCCCCGCGACCGGCTCGCGTGGCCGTGGCCGGGCGGGCAGGATGCTGCCCGAGACGCCATCGACCCGTTTCCTCACCCGCGCCCGGAGGCCCGGATGACCGGTAGTACGCCCGCGCCCTTCACCGCCGCCGACTACACGGCTCGCATGGAGCGTGCCGCCCGCTCGGCGGCCGACGCCGGCCTCGCGGGGCTGCTCGTGGCGCCGGGACCGGACATGGTCTGGCTGACCGGGTACACGCCGACCGCCGTCACCGAACGGCTCACCGTGCTCGTCCTCGCCCCCGGCCGCGACCCCGTGCTCGTCGTGCCCACCCTGGAGGCCCCGGACGCCGAGAAGGCGACCGGCGCCGCGGCGCTGACCCTGCGCGACTGGACCGACGGCAAGGACCCCTACGCCGTCACCGCCGCCCTCCTCGACGCCCGCGGCCGCTTCGGCATCAGCGACAACACGTGGGCGATGCACCTGCTGGGCTTCCAGCGGGCCCTGCCCGACACCTCGTACGCCGCCCTCACCGACGCCCTGCCCATGCTCCGTGCGGTGAAGGACGCGGCGGAGCTGGACCTCCTGGCAGCCGCGGGCGCGGCCGCCGACGCGGCGTTCGAGGAGATCCGGAAGGTTCCCTTCGCCGGCCGTCGCGAGTCCGACGTCGGCCAGGACCTCGCCGGCCTGCTGCGCCGCTTCGGCCACTCCCAGGTCGACTTCACCATCGTCGGCTCCGGACCCAACGGCGCCAATCCGCACCACGAGGTCGGCGACCGCGTCATCCAGCACGGCGACATGGTCGTCCTCGACTTCGGCGGCCTGAAGGACGGCTACGGCTCGGACACCTCCCGCACCGTCCACGTCGGCGAGCCCACCGAGGAGGAGCGTCGGGTGCACGACATCGTGCGCGCCGCCCAGGAGGCCGGCTTCCAAGCCGTACGGCCGGGCGCCGCCTGCCAGGAGGTCGACCGCGCCGCACGCGCGGTGATCACCGACGCCGGCCACGGCGAGCACTTCATCCACCGCACCGGGCACGGCATCGGCGTCACCACACACGAGCCGCCGTACATGATCGAGGGTGAGGAGCAGCCCCTCGTGCCCGGCATGTGCTTCTCCGTGGAGCCCGGCATCTACCTGCCCGGCCGGTTCGGGGTGCGCATCGAGGACATCGTCACGGTCACCGAGGACGGCGGCCGCCGATTCAACAACACCACCCGCGAGATGGTCATAGTGGACTGAAAGGCCCCAGGAGACATACCTCGACGACACCCGGAACGGCACACGCGCGACCCATGACCCAGGCACCGACACCCACCGCGGACACCGTCCGCAGACTGGTCCGCTCGCTGCTCGAGGAGGGCACCGGCGGCACCGGCGGCCCCGACGTGCGGCCCGTGCGGGAAGGCCGCGAGCACACCTGGTGGGTCGGCACCCGCCATGTGCTGCGCCTCGCCCCCGACCGCGAGGCCTCCGTCCGCCGCCGCCGGGAACTGCGGCTGCGCGACCTGGTGCGCCCGCATGTGCCCGTCACCGTCCCCGTCAGCGTCGCGCACGGCGACTGGGCGCCCGGACTCGCCTACACCCTCGACGCCCTGGTGCCCGGCGGTACGGCCGAGGAGCACGAGGTCTCCGCCCTCGGCGAGGCCGACCTCGCCGGGCTGCTCACCGGGATGCGCGCGGTGCCCGCACGGCAGGCCGAGACGATCGGCGTGCCCCGGACCGCCCCGCGCTCCCTGGAGGCGCTGCGCCGGATGGCCGTGCACGCTGCCGAACGGCTCGCCGCCGCCGACGAGTTCGACGCCGCCCGGCTCCACCAGCTCACCCCGCCCGGCGCGGCCCAGCTCGCCGCCCAGCCCGGCACGGTCGTGCTCACCCACCACGGGCTGACCGGCGAGCACGTGGTGGTCAGTGCCGACGGACGGGTGCGCGGCATCCTGGACTGGACCGAGGCGGCCCTCGGCGACCCCGCCGAGGACATCGCCGGGCTCGCCGTCGCCGTGGGCTCCCCGGCGGCCGTCCGCGCCGCCACCCTGGCCGGCTACGGCGCCCGCCCCTGCCTGCGCGGTCTGTGGCTCGCCCGCTGCGACACCGTCATCCACCTCACCGACCACCTCGAAGGCCGCGCGGCCGGCTCCGTGACCCTGTTGCGAACCCAGCTGCGACGGGTCTGGGAGCCGATCCTGCTGGAGCGGGTGACGGACTTCAAGGAGGACGAAACGGAGCCGTAGCGGCCCGCCAGGGCCGGGCCGGCCGTACGGGAGGGTCTCGGGGCTGGGCGGCGGCCGTACCGGAGGCCCTCAGGGCTGGGTCAGCACCACGCAGGACTCCCCGGGGACCTGCAGCAGGCCGTCCGGGTCCGGCGCCCCGACCGGTTCCCACGCGGCGAGGACCTCCGTGCGGCCGGTGCCCAGGGGGATCGCCGCCGGCTCCTTGCCCAGGTTCACCGCCACCCGCACGTCCCCGCGCCGGAAGGCCAGCCAGCGGGCCTCCTCGTCGTACGCCACCTTCGTGTCGGCGAGATCGGGGTCGGTGAGGTCGGCCTGCGTGTGGCGCAGCGCGATCAGCCGCCGGTACCAGGCCAGCACGCGCGCGTGCGGTTCGCGTTCCGGCTCCGACCAGTCCAGGCAGGACCGTTCCCGGGTCACCGGGTCCTGCGGGTCCGGTACGTCCTCCTCGGCCCAGCCGTGCGCCGCGAACTCCCGCCGCCTGCCCCGCCGTACCGCCTCGGCCAGCTCGGGATCGGTGTGGTCGGTGAAGAACTGCCAGGGCGTGCCCGCGGCCCACTCCTCGCCCATGAACAGCATCGGCGTGAACGGCGCCGTCAGTGCGAGCGTCGCCGCGCAGGCCAGCAGACCGGGGGAGAGGAGGGCGGCGAGCCGGTCGCCCTGGGCGCGGTTGCCGACCTGGTCGTGGGTCTGGCTGTAGCCGAGCAGCCGGTGCCCGGCCACGCGCGAGCGGTCCAGCGGACGGCCGTGGTGCCGGCTCCGGAAGCTCGAGTACGTGCCGTCGTGGAAGTAGCCGCCGGTGAGCGTCTTGGCGAGCGCGGCGAAGGGGGCGCGCGCGAAGTCGGCGTAGTAGCCCTGGGACTCGCCGGTGAGTGCGGCGTGCAGGGCGTGGTGGAAGTCGTCGTTCCACTGTGCGTGCAGCCCGAGGCCGTTCTCCGCGCGCGGGGTGATGAACCGCGGGTTGTTCAGATCCGACTCGGCGATCAGGAACAGCGGCCGCCCCACTTCCCCGGCGAGGCCGTCCACCGCCGCCGACAGTTCCTCCAGGAAATGGCACGCGCGCGTGTCGTACAGCGCGTGCACCGCGTCCAGGCGCAGCCCGTCGATGCGGTAGTCCCGCAGCCAGGCGAGCGCGCTGCCGACGAGGAACGCGCGCACCTCGTCCGAGCCGGGCGCGTCCAGGTTCACGGCCGAGCCCCACGGCGTGTGGTGCGTGTCCGTGAAGTACGGCCCGAACAGCGGGAGATAGTTGCCGGAGGGCCCCAGGTGGTTGTGCACGACGTCCAGGACGACGCCCAGACCGAGCGCGTGCGCCCGGTCGACGAACCGTTTCAGTGCCTCGGGGCCGCCGTACGGCTCGTGCACCGCCCACAGCGAGACCCCCTCGTACCCCCAGCCGTGCCGCCCCGGGAACGGGCACAGGGGCATCAACTCCACGTGGGTGACACCCAGTTCCACCAGGTGCTCCAGCCGGGCGGCCGCCGCGTCCAGGGTGCCCTCGCGCGTGTACGTGCCCACGTGCAGCTCGTAGAGCACCGCGCCCGGCAGCCCGCGCCCCGTCCACCGCGTCCGCCACGCGTACCGCCCGTGGTCCACGACCGCGCTCAGGCCGTCGGGGCCGTCCGGCTGGCGGCGCGAGCGCGGGTCGGGCAGCACCGGACCGCCGTCCAGCGCGAACCCGTACCGGGCGCCGTCCTCCGCCTCCGCCGCGCCCGTCCACCAGCCCGCCCGCTCGGGGTCGCGCGCCAACGCGCGCGTGGCGCCCTCGCACTGGAGTGTCACTCGGTCTGCCTGCGGTGCCCACACCTCGAACTGCACGGACGGTTCCCCTTCGTCTGCTCACCGTGATGTCCCGCGTCCCCCATCGTGCCGCCCACGAGATCGATCCGCTCTCGAATTCCTCCTTTCCGGGCGGGTGTCGCGGAAGTGCGCGCGCACCGGCACCGATTCCGCGTTTTCTGGACACTCGGGGTTCACTGCCCGACAATCACCTGCGTGACGTCGTCCTTCGAGTTCTCCACGTACCCCGCGCGGCTGTCCGACGCGGAGCGCGACAAGGCGCTGCAGGTGCTGCGTGACGGTGTCGCCATGGGCCGGCTGTCGCACGACACGTTCGTGCGCCGCATGGAGCTGGCGCTCGCCGCGCGCCGCTCCGACGAGCTGGCCGCCCTCGTCGCCGACCTGCCCCGGGAGAATCGCTTCTCCCGCGCGGTTTTCGGCACCGTCGAGGCCGTCTCCGGCTTCACCGTACGGCTGCGCCGGGCCTGGCAGGCCGAGCGGCTGCCCAAGCTGTTGCTGCCGCACCCGACGCACTCCCGGCCGCTGCGCATCGGACGCGACCCGGCGAGCGGGCTGCGGCTGAACCACGAGACGGTCTCGCGGGCGCACGCCGAACTCAGCCGCCAGGGCGGCATGTGGGTGCTCAAGGACCTCGGCTCCACCAACGGAACCACCGTCAACGGCCGTCGGGTGATCGGCTCGGTCGTCGTGCGCGAGGGCGACCAGGTCGCCTTCGGCAGGGTGGCGTTCCGGCTCGCCGCGAGCTGAGACCGTGACCGGTTGTGGGATCGACGGCCGGTGGGGAGACGGACGGCCGGTCGTGTGGCAGACGGCCGGTGACGCCGAGGGCCGGTCGGGCTCGAACTGACGTTCCGTCACGCGTGTATACCGTCCCGATCGGGTGAGCCGGACTCCGGAACACGGACCCTCGTGCCGATGCAACGGGCATGACGTACCTCACCAGAGCGACAGCGGCGGCCGGTGCCCTCCTGGCGACCGCCGGTCTCCTCGCCGCGGGCCCGGCCCGGGCGGCTTCCCGCGACATCCACTCGGGCAACTGGCTCTACCTGACGGTCACCCAGGGCGACGCCCGGTCCGGTGACATGCGCGGCGCCCTGCTGCTGTGCGACCCGCCGCAGGGGCACGCGCACGCGGCCGAGGCGTGCGCCGAACTCGCCGATGCGGACGGCGACATCGACCACATCACGACCAGGAGCCGCTTCTGCCCGATGATCTTCGCGCCGGTCACCGCCCGCGCGCGCGGGCAGTGGAACGGACGGTCGGTCACGTTCCAGGAGACGTACACCAGCCGCTGCGTCATGAACGCGCGGACCGGATCGGTCTTCGCCCTCGACGGCTGAGCCGCCGCCGCCTCACCCCGCCTGCTCCCGGGCCTGCTGCGCCGCCACCAGCACGGTCCGGGACTGGTGCTCCACCTGGTGCTCCAACGGCACCCAGCGGGCCCGGAAGCGCGTCGCGAAGGCATCGCACCAGGAGGCGACGAGCTGCTCCAGCCGGGGTGCCGCGCGGTCGTCCGCCTCCCGCAGCACCCGCAGCAGCATCGCCGCCGCCCGCAGCGGCAGCCGCCGCCCGAAGGCGTCCACACTGCCCACGTACGCCATCGTCGTGCCGGCCGGAGGAGTGTGGATCCAGTCCTCGGCGAGGCCCGGAATCAGCTCCAGGGCCCAGCGCGCCGCCCGCAGCAGCGGCCCGTCCGCGCCGTCCAGCCGGGGCAGCGCCTCGGCGAGGATCCGCTCCACCTCCAGCGAGTCCCGCAGCAGCCGTCGGGCCAGGCGCCGGATCGCCGCCGCGGGTGCCGGGTGCGGCGCCGGATCGTCCACCAGGTCGCTCGCCCACATCGGCACCTCCACCACGGCCGTCAGACCGCCGTAGCGGTGCGCGTGGTACCAGGTGCTGTGCCGTGCGTCGTCCGGCATGCTCGGGTAGGCGACCCCCGAATCCGGGCCGGGCATCACATGCACCCCGGGACCGGAGGCCGGCCAGCCCGCGGCGTCCGAGGCGCCCGCCTCCACCGGGATGTGCAGCTGCGCCGCCGACTTGGCGAACGGTTCGGCGAGGCCCGGCACGTCCCGTGTCAGCTGGACCCAGCTGCCGCCCAGGTCGGTGCCGTGCAGCGTCACCTGGAGGTACGGGCGCACCTCGTCGATCACCCCGGTCAGGGCCCGCGTCTCGGGCGGCAGCCGGTCCGGCGGCAGCACCGACGGCGACCACTCCGGTTGTTCCGCGCCCGTCGGCCGGTAGAAGCCGTGGTGGTAGTCGAGCAGACTGCGCGGCGCCGGGGTCACGTGCAGGCTCGCCCCGTCCGGGTCCGCGCACAGCAGGAAGTGCCAGGACGCGTCGGACCGCAGTTCCCGTTCGGACAGCACTCGTTCCGCCAGCACCTGGAGGGTGGAGCCGCCCGTCGGCTCGTTGGCGTGCGCGCCCGCGACCACCAGCACCGACCGCTCGGCGTGCCCCACCGACAGCAGGTGCAGGGCTCTGCCCGCGCGCGAGCGGCCCACCTGCCGCAGCGTGCACAGCCCGGGCTCCTGAGCGGCCAACGACTCCGCGAAGGCGATCAGTTCGGGAACGTTGGGGTAGCGCAGCTCCGGCAGGAGACTCACCCCCGACTCGTTTCCGCCCGGCTTCGCACTCCAAGTCCCGCACGGGTCGAGTGAACTGTCAAGCACCCGGCGGGGGCGGTGTCCGTGGCGCCCGGCGCAGTCGCCCGGCGGCCTTCCGGCCCGTGCGATCCGTGGGATCACTGCTGGTGCAGTCCGCGTCCCGCGAGCGTCAGGAACACCTCGCCCACCGCCTCCGACAGGGTCGGGTGCGCGTGCACGTGCCGGGCGACGTCCGCCGGCTCGGCGTCCCAGCCGACGATCAGCTGGCTCTCCGCGATCATCTCCGACACGTTCGGGCCGACCAGGTGCACGCCCAGCACCTGCCCGGCCCCGGCCTCGGCGACGACCTTCACCATGCCGCCCTGGCCGTGCACCATCCCCTTGGCGACCGCGGTCAGCGGCATCGTGTTGACGTCGACGTCGTGCCCGCGGGCGCGTGCCTCCGCCTCGCCCAGCCCCACGGAGGCGGTCTGCGGCGAGGAATACGTCACCCGGGGCACGGCCGCGTAGTCGACCGGTGCCGACGCGAGTCCGGCCAGCGTCTCGGCCACCAGCAGGCCCTCCGCGAACGAGGCGTGCGCCAGGCCCGGCGAGGGCGGCGGCAGCAGGTCGCCGACGACATGGATGCCCGGCACGGCCGTCTCCAGCCGGGCCCAGTCCGCCGGTGCGACGAACCCCCGCTCGTCCGTCGTCAGACCGGCCGCCTCCAGGCCCAGGCCCCCCGTGACCGGCGCCCGTCCGACGGCCACCAGCAGCCGTTCCGCCTCCACCGTCCGGGTCTCGCCCCGCGCGGTGCGCACGCGCGCGCGTATGCCGTCCTCCAGCACCTCCGCGTCCAGCAGCCGTGCCCCGGCCTGCACGTCGATCCCGCGCTTCTTCAGGCCCCGCGTCAGGTGCCGGCTCACATCGGCGTCCTCCAGCGGCACGATCCGGTCCGCGGCCTCCACCAGGGTGACCTCCGCGCCCATGGACCGGTGGAAGGAGGCGTACTCCACGCCGATCGCGCCGCCGCCCAGCACCAGGACGGACGCCGGCAGCCCCGGCGCGAACAGCGCGTCGTCACTGGTCACCACGCGCCGCCCGTCCGGGGCGAGCCCGGGGAGCGTGCGGGGGCGCGAGCCGGTCGCGAGCACGATCCCCCGGCGGGCGATGAGGTCGCGCACGCCCAGCGTGAGATCGCCGCGCGCGCCGGACGTGGCGTCACCGGGCGCCCCCGGCGCGACATCCGTACGGGCGCCCTCCACCCGCACCGTGCGCGGCCCCGTCAGCCGTGCGCTGCCCCGCACCACCCGTACGCCCGCGTGGGCCAGATGCGCTTCCACCCCCTTGTGGTTGCGTGCCACGATGTCGTCGCGGGTGGCCACCAGCGCCGTCCAGTCGACGGAGTCCAGCGTGGCCTTCACGCCCCAGCGCTCGCGGGCCTCGGCGATGCCGTCGACGAGTTCGGCGGCGTGCAGCATCGCCTTGCTCGGAATGCAGCCGCGGTGCAGACAGGTGCCGCCGACCTTGTCGCGTTCGACCAGGACGACCTCGAGTCCGAGGGCGGCGGCGCGCAGGGCGGTGCTGTACCCGCCCGTGCCGCCGCCGATGACGACGACGTCCGCTGCGCCGGTGGTCGATGCGTTGACGGCCGATGTGTTGATGGTCATGGCATCCACCCTCCGTCCGCCCCTTGTCATGAGTCCAAGGCAATGTTCTTGTGGAATCCATGCAGGACCCTTATGGGAGGGCGAAGAGTTGAGCCTGCGGCAGATGGAGTACTTCGTGACGGTCGTCCACGAGGCGTCCTTCACGCGCGCGGCGGACGCCCTGCACGTCACCCAGCCCGCGCTCTCGCACCAGATCAAGGCGCTGGAGAGGTCGGTCGGCGGCGCCCTGCTGGAGCGCCTGCCGCGCGGCGTGCGCCTCACCCCCATGGGCCGCGCCTTCCTCCCGCACGCCGAACTCGCCGTACGCAGCGCCGCACAGGCCCGCCGCGCGGCCCGTGCCACCGCCGCCGCGGAGGGCGGCGAACTGCATGTCGCGGCCCTGCACTCGATCGCGGTCGGCGCCCTGCCCGACGTCTTCGCCCGCTGGCGCGCCGCTCACCCGCGAGTCCTGCTCCGCCTGCACGAGTACGCCACCGCCGAGGCCCTGGAGGAGGCCGTGCTGCGCGGCACCGCCGACCTCGCCGTCGGCCCCGAGCCCGCCGACCGGCCCGGCACCGTCATACCCGTCGGCGAGGAGGAACTCGTCCTCGTCGTGCCGTTCGACGACCGCCTCGCGGGCCGTACGACGGTGACGCTGCCGGAACTCGCCGACCACGCCTGGATCCGCTGCGCCATGGAACCCGTCGTCCACGGCGCGCGCTTCCTGGACTGGGCCTGCGGGGAAGCCGGCTTCACGCCCCGGACCGCGGTGTGGACCGAGCACACCTCGACGGCCGTGCGCATGGCAGCCGCCGGGGTCGGCGTGTGCGCCGCCCCCGCCCACATCGTGCGCGGCGCCGTGGGCGAGGACTGCGTCGTCCTCACCCCCGACCCCGCCTGGAAGCGCCCCCTCGCCGTCTACGCGCGCGTGCCGCCCACCGGGGCCGCCGAGGCCTTCGTGGACCTCCTGCGCGCCACCTGGCCGGCTCCGGGGGCCTCAGGGCCGTACGCGGACGGCTTGCCGTCCGCCCCGGCGGCCCACTGAGCCACCGTCGCCCCGCGAAGCCCTGTCTCAGTCTCCTCGGCCCTCCGCGACCCGCTCCAGCAGCACCACCGGCAACCGGTCGAAAAGGTCCGCCACGCGTGCGTGGCCGGTGAACTCCCGGCCCGGAACGAGGACGTCCGCCCACCGCCCGGGCGGCAGCGGCAGCCGCGTCTCCCGCCAGCCGCCCGCCTCCGCGAGCCGCAGCGACAGCCGGGTGACCGCCGTGACCACCTCGCTCGAGCGCGCGAACGCCACACAGTGCTCCGCCGCCGGGCCCTCGACGGACAGCGGCGTGTACGCGGCCGTCGCGCCGAAGGCGCCGGGCCGCCGGGCGCGCAGCCGCAGCGCCGCCGCGGTCAGCGCGTCCTTCTCCCCGGGCGCCTCGGGCGGGAACGACACCGGCCGCCGGTTGTCCGGGTCCACCAGCGCCCGGTACTCGCCCTCCGTGCCCTGGTACACGTCGGGTACCCCCGGCATCGTCAGATGGACCAGCGCGGTGCCGAGGACGTTGGCCCGGACGTGCGGCTCCAGCGTCTTGCGGAACGCGGCCACGCGCTCGCCGGGCGGCCCGCACGGCCCGGCGGAGACGAAGGCCGCCACCGCCTCCTCGTACGGCGGCTCCTGCTCCGTCCAGCTGGTGTACATGCCCGCCTCGCGCACGTGCTTCAGCAGCGCCTCCTGGACCCGCTCCTCCTCGGCCGGCCCCAGTCCGAACACCGTCTGCCAGGCCGCCCACGCCAGCTGCCCGTCCGGTACGCCCTCCTCGGGCCGGGTCACCTCGGCGAGCACCTGGGCCCAGCGCCCGGGGCACTCGGTGAGCACGGCCAGTGCCGCGCGGACGTCGGCGCTGCGTTTGGTGTCGTGCGTGGAGACGACCGTGCCGGTGCCCGGCCAGTCGCCCTGCACACGCGCGCAGTACGTGTGGAACTCCTCCGACGACACCCCCGGACGGCCCGGGTCGCCGCCCACCTCGGTCGCCGAGAGCAGCGGCACGTAGCGGTAGAACGCCGTGTCCTCCACCGACTTGGCGCGCAGCGCCGAGGCGGTCTGCGCGAACCGCGCGCGGAACTCCACCCGGTCGGCGTGGCCACCGGCGGACTCGGGGCTCTCGGCGGTATCGGTGACGCCGGTGCCGGGCGTCTCGACGAGCAGCCGGCGCACGACGTCCACCGCCGCGGCCTCCTCGGGCACCACGAAGGCCAGCCGGGCCTCCGCGGCGGCCTCCTCCGTGACGACGGCGGCCACGTCACCGGAGGCGTACGGCCGGTACACCCGCATCCGGACCAGCAGCTCCTCCAGGGCCGTGCGCAGCGCCCACGGGGCACGGTCGCGCAGCGAGAGGTCCGGCGAGGAAGCACACAGCCGGGCGGCGAGCCGGGTCAGCCGGTCGGTCTCGGTGGCCAGCTCGTGGGTGAGCACCTTGTAGGCGGCCCGCCGCACCGTGGCCTCCCAGTTGCCGCCCCGGTCGGTCTGCGGGGCCGCGAACCGACGGTACTCGGCGAGCAGTTCACCGGCGCCCTCCCGGTCGGTGAACAGGCCGTCGACGTGGCGCAGGGCGTCGTAGCCGGTGGTGCCCGCGACCGGCCAGGCGGCCGGCAGGTGCTCGCCGTCGGTGAGGATCTTCTCCACGACCGTCCAGCGGCCGCCGGTCGCCTCGTGCAGCCGCGCGAGGTAGCCGTCGGGGTCGGCGAGCCCGTCGGGATGGTCGATCCGCAGCCCGTCGACCACGCCCTCCGCGAGCAGCTGCAGGATCTTGGCGTGGGTGGCGTCGAACACCTCCGGGTCCTCCACCCGCACCCCGATCAGCTCGGAGATGCTGAAGAACCTCCGGTAGTTCAGCTCGGTCCGGGCCAGCCGCCACCACACCGGGCGGTACCACTGCGCGTCCAGCAGCTTCGGCAGCGGCAGGTGCGCGGTGCCGGCCCGGAGCGGGAAGGCGTGCTCGTGGTAGCGCAGCACGTCCCCGTCGACCACGAGGTGCCCCAGCTCCGAGGCGACCGGCCCGCCGAGCACCGGAAGCAGCATCCGGCCGCCCTGCGCCTGCCAGTCGATGTCGAACCAGCGCGCGTACGGCGACTCGGGCCCCTCGCGCAGCACCTCCCACAGGGCGCGGTTGTGCCGGGGCGCCATGGCCATGTGGTTCGGCACGATGTCCAGCACCAGGCCGAGGCCGTGCTCCCGCGCGGTCCGCGCCAGCGCGCGCAGCCCCTCCTCCCCGCCGAGTTCCTCGCGCACGCGCGCGTGGTCCACCACGTCGTAGCCGTGCGTGGAACCGGGGACGGCCTCCAGGACGGGGGAGAGGTGCAGGTGCGAGACGCCGAGCGACGCCAGGTACGGTACGGCCGCCGCGGCGGCGGCGAACGGGAACGCGGGCTGGAGTTGCAACCGGTAGGTGGCCGTGGGCACCTCCGGTCCGGGGCGCGCAGAAGTCATGGAAACGTACGTACCCAGACTGCCGTCTTTCGTGTCATCCATCCCTGAACGGACCCACGCACGCGTACCTGGCGTCGAGTGCCGGGAACAAAGGGGACGGACGTCACGGGCACGACGGGCGAGCGGGGCCGCGCCCGCGCCCGCGCGCTGGGGCAGGTGGCCCGCGGTCCGCCGGTGGGGCGGCTCGCGGACCGGCACGGGCGGCCCACGGCCGTCCTGGCCCTCCCGGGGGCCGCGGCGGGCGCCACCGTGCCGCTCGTCGGCCCGCCGCCGTCCTCGCCCGTCCGGCGTACGCCCTGGCAGGCGCGTCCCTCCTGGCCGGCCTCTGCGGCGGCGCCTTCGCGCCCGGCGAAAGCCGGTCACCCACCGATCAGCCGCGTCGACGACGTCCCGGGTCGATCCACCTAGGCCGGCCGCTGCAGCACCGTCAGGCTGCGGTCCGGCAGGGTGAGGTGGTCGCCCGCGGTGACCTTCGCGCCGGTCCCGGACGGGACGCCCTCCGGGCGGGCCGTGTCGACGACCACCTGCCACTGCCGGCCGTGGTCGACCGGCACCAGGAAGTCCAGCGGGCCGGGGGAGGCGTTGAACATCAGCAGGAAGGAGTCGTCGGTGATGCGCTCCCCGCGCGAGCCCGGCTCGGAGATGGCGTTGCCGTTGAGGAACACCGTCAGCGCGGACGCCCGCGCCGAATCCCAGTCCCGTTGCGTCATCTCGCGGCCCTCGGGCGTGAACCAGGCGATGTCCGACAGCTCGTCGTGGGTGCCCTCCACCGGACGGCCGTGGAAGAAGCGGCGCCGGCGCAGGACCGGATGGTCCCGGCGCAGCCACACCATCGCGCGCGTGAACTCCAGCAGATCCCTGTCGTCCTCGGGCCACCGTACCCAGGACAGCTCGTTGTCCTGGCAGTAGGCGTTGTTGTTGCCGCGCTGGGTGCGGGCGAACTCGTCACCGTGACTGATCATCGGCACGCCCTGGGACAGCATCAGCGTGGCGATGAAGTTCCGCATCTGGCGGGCGCGCAGCCGGAGCACGTCCGGGTCGTCGGTCTCGCCCTCGGCTCCGCAGTTCCAGGACCGGTTGTGGCTCTCCCCGTCCCGGTTGTCCTCGCCGTTGGCCGTGTTGTGCTTGTCGTTGTACGAGACGAGGTCGTGCAGGGTGAACCCGTCGTGGCAGGTGACGAAGTTGATGGAGGCGAGCGGGCGGCGGCCGTCGTCCTGGTAGAGGTCGGAGGAGCCGGTCAGCCGGGAGGCGAACTCCGCGAGCGCCCGCGGCTCGCCCCGCCACAGGTCCCGCACCGTGTCGCGGTACTTGCCGTTCCACTCCGTCCACAGCGGCGGGAAGTTGCCCACCTGGTAGCCGCCCTCGCCCACGTCCCATGGCTCGGCGATCAGCTTCACCTGGGAGACCACGGGATCCTGCTGCACCAGGTCGAAGAACGACGACAGGCGGTCCACCTCGTGGAACTGCCGGGCCAGGGTGGCCGCGAGGTCGAAGCGGAACCCGTCGACGTGCATGTCGGTGACCCAGTACCGCAGCGAGTCCATGATCAGCTGGAGCACGTGCGGGGACCGCATGAGCAGCGAGTTCCCGGTGCCCGTGGTGTCCATGTAGTAGCGGGGGTCGTCCGCGAGGCGGTAGTACGAGGGGTTGTCGATGCCCTTGAAGGACAGTGTCGGGCCCAGATGGTTGCCCTCGGCCGTGTGGTTGTAGACGACGTCCAGGATCACCTCGATCCCGGCCTCGTGCAGCGCCCGGACCGCCGACTTGAACTCCAGGACCTGCTGGCCGCGGTCGCCCCAGGAGGCGTACGCGTTGTGCGGGGCGAAGAAGCCGATCGTGTTGTAGCCCCAGTAGTTGTTCAGGCCCATGTCGACCAGCCGGTGGTCGTTCACGAACTGGTGGACGGGCATCAGCTCCAGGGCCGTCACCCCGAGCTTGGTCAGGTGTTCGATGATCGCCGGATGGGCGAGCGCCGCGTACGTGCCGCGCAGTTCCTCGGGCAGTCCCGGGTGCCGCATCGTCAGGCCCTTGACGTGCGCCTCGTAGATCACCGTGTGGTGGTACTCGGTGCGCGGCGGCCGGTCGTCGCCCCAGTCGAAGTACGGGTTGATCACCACCGAGGACATGGTGTGCGGCGCCGAATCCAGATCGTTGCGGCGATCGGGCGCGCCGAAGTGGTAGCCGTACACCTCCTCGCCCCACCGGACGGCCCCGCCGATCGCCTTCGCGTACGGGTCGAGCAGCAGCTTCGCCGAGTTGCAGCGCTGCCCGCGCCCGGGGTCGTACGGGCCGTGCACCCGGAACCCGTACCGCTGTCCCGGCATCACGCCCGGCACGTACGCGTGCCGGACGAACGCGTCGCTCTCGCGCAGTTCCACCGCCGTCTCGGAGCCGTCGTCGTGCAGCAGACACAGCTCCACTCGGTCCGCGGCCTCCGTGAAGACCGCGAAGTTGGTCCCGGCACCGTCATAGGTGGCGCCGAGCGGATACGCCTCTCCAGGCCAGACCTGCATGGATACGACTCTCCCAGGTGTGCCGCCCCCCTGGGGCCGCGTTGACTTCCGAGTCTTGACAAAAGTGAGGGAACCTCCCGTGACTTACGTCCCTCTTACCCACCGACCAGCGCACACGACGGGTCTTGTACCCGCCGTGTGCCGAACCAGTGGGGCACACATACTCCCGGAGACCACGGGGAGTAGGGGGAAGACGTGCGCGAGACAGTGCACCGCCATCTGGGAAAAGTGATGGCCGGCGCGGCCGTCGCGGCGGTGGGGACCGCCGCGATGGTCGCGGTCACCCTGCCGGGCACGGCGGGGGCGGACGAGTCGGGAGGGACGAGAGGCGGGGGGACGCGGGCCGTTCAGCAGGCCGGTCAGGGCCAGGACGCCGCCCCGCCGGGTGTCGTCGAGCAGGCGCCCGCCGAAGGGCGGAAGGGCACCGGCCGGGACCCGCTGACCGACGACGAGATCCGGCGCGTCGAGAAGCTCGCCCTGAACCCGCAGCTGCTGAGCACGGGTGAGGACGTCGACGGGGACCGCGGGCCACAGCGCCTGAGCGTCGACCTCGCCGAACCCGAGGCCGACGAGGCGGACGATCCGGGCGCGCCCCGGCGGGCGGACGTGACCTTCTACGACTACCGGAACGACACGCTCGTCACCAGGACCGTGAACCTGGACACGGACAAGGTCGAGGCCACCGGCAGCCAGCGGGGCGTCCAGCCGCCGCTGAGCCGTGCCGAGAACGCCGAGGCGGCCAGGATCCTCCTCGCCGACCCGCTGGGGGCGGGCCTGAAGGCGGACTACAAGGACGCCGTCGGCAAGGAGCTGACCTCCCCGGACCAGCTGCTGCTGAGCGGCGGCGTCTACCGGGCCGCTCCGGGCGCCCAGCCCGCCGTGCTCGACCGGTGCGGCACGCACCGCTGCGTGCGGCTGTTCACCAAGGTCAGGAACGGGCCGTGGATCGACACCAGGTCTCTGGTGATCGACCTGAGCGCCCGCAAGGTCGCGGCCCTCGACCGCGCCTGACCGGGCTCCGCCCGCCCTTCATACCCGTACCTCCTGCAAGGGAGCCACCCAGTCATGCCCGAGTACGCAATCAGCCGTGCCCGCAAGGGAGCGGCCGTCGCACTGGCCCTGGCCGCGCTGGCCGCCGGCGCGACGACCGCCGCGGGGCCGGCCGCCGCCCAGCCGCGCAGGGCCGCCGCGGCCGCCGCCGACTGCAGCGCCGCCCACCGGATCGAGCAGAAGCTCTCCAGCGGCACCACCTGGCGCATGTGCTGGCGCTACGACAGCAAGGCCGGACTCGTCCTGGAGCAGATCTCCTACCAGCCCAAGGGCGAGTCCAAGCCGATCAAGGTCCTCAACAGCGCCAGACTCGGCCAGATCCACGTCCCCTACGACGACGGGAAACACGAGTACGACGATCTGACGGGCGAGAACTTCGCACAGGGGCTGATGAACCTGGCGCCCGGCGAATGCCCCGGCGGCACCATCAAGACGGTCAAGGTCCCCGACGCCATCGACCCGGCGCACCCGAACGTCAAGGGCCTGTGCACCACCACCCGCTCGCGCGGTCACGCCTACCGCATGCAGGACACCTTCAACACGAACAAGCTCTACCAGGCCCAGGGCAAGGACTTCCTCGTCTACACCGTCAACCAGGTCGGCTGGTACGAGTACATCACCGAGTGGCGCTTCCAGGACGACGGCACCGTCGGCATGAACGTCGGCGCGACCGGCAGTCTCTCCTGGGACGACTACAACGCCCACGACGGACGCGGCTGGCCCATCGGCAAGGGGGCCAAGGACTACTCCACCAGCCACAGCCACAACGTCTTCTGGCGGCTGGACTTCGGCCTCGACGGCTCCTCGAAGTCGAAGGTCGAGCAGTACGACTCGGCCGTCAGCCCGCCCGCCGGCCGGCAGGAGGGCCCGACCACCAGAACCACCCGCACCAAGATCACCAAGGAACTCGCCGGCGACCACAAGACCTACCGCTGGTGGCGGGTGGTCAGCGCGACCGGCAAGAACAAGGACGGGCACGCCCGTTCGTACGAGATCGTCCCCGGGCCCACCACCCGGTACCCCGGCCGCAGCTTCACCAAGCACGACATGTACGTCACCGAGTACAACAAGTGCGAGCTGTTCGCCAGCAACAATCCGAAGTGCGCGCGTGACCACCCCAAGTCCGTCGACAAGTGGGTCGACGGCCAGACCCTCACCCACCCGGTGGTCTGGATGAACGTCGGCTTCCACCACATCGCGCGGGACGAGGACCAGCAGCCCATGCCCGTGCACTGGCAGGGCTTCGCCATCGCCCCGCGGGACGTCACGGCTATGAATCCGCTCACTCCGAGTGACCTTGCGTGGCAGAACGGCCATTGGGAATGGCGTAGTTGAGAAAACCGGTGGAGAAACCGACCTGTCCATCCGGCTGCACCGCCGACCGCTCGCGGAGTACCCTTCCTTGATCGTTGAGACGGGGAAGGCCCGGGGTGGCGGAAGGCGGTGCACGGGTGGGCTCGGGAGGGCTGGAGCTGCCCCCTGGTGACGAGGGTCACGAGGGGAACTCCACAGACGTCCCGCCCGGCGCGGTGTCCCTGGCCCGACCGATGGACGCCGGGTCCATCGGTCCGGAGCTGGACTGGGACGCCGACGCCTGGCGCGAGGTGCGCACCCGCGCCCAGCGGGCCGGCCGGGCCTACATCTGGCTGAACCTCGTCGAGCAGCGACTGCGCGCGGTCGTGGCCGCCGTGCTGCGCCCCATCTACGAACCCGTCCACGGCGACGAGTGGGTGGTGGCCGCGGCCGGGCCCGCCGGGCAGGAGTGGGTGCAGCGGGCGGTCGCCGTCCGCGAAGTCAGCCGCCGCAAGGGCTACTTGCTCGACCCGGCCGACGACAACGTGCTCAGCTTCCTCACGCTGCCCCAGCTGCGCGAGCTGATGGTGCAGCACTGGCCCTGCTTCGAGCCGTACTTCGACGAGCGCCGGGACCTCGAACTCGCGCTGGACGAGCTGGAGGTGACCCGCAACGTCGTCTCCCGCAACCGGGCCCTGTCCGAGGCGGTGCTGAGCCAGGCCGAGCGGGCCTCGGCCCGGCTGCTGGAGACGCTCGGCGCGGGCGGTGACGTGCCCTCGGCGCGCCGGCTGCCCGTGGACGCGGTCGAGGACCTGGTCGGCGACCGGTACGCCGACGTCGTCGCCGTCCACCCCGACCGGGTGCGGCTCATGCGCCAGTTCCCGGCCGAGGACATCTTCGGCAGCGCCCGACGGCTCGACGCCACCGGCATCGGGCTCAACCTGCTGGTGCAGAACTTCTCCGGGCGCCGACTGGTGCGGCTGGCCGAGGACGGCTGCCGGGTGCGGCTGCTCTTCCTCAACCCGGCCTCCAGCTCGGTCAAGCGCCGCGAGCGGGAACTCGGGATGAAACGGGGCGAACTGAGCCGGTCCGTCGAGATGAACATCCTGCACATGCGCCGGGTGCGGTCCCGGCTGCGCGACCCGGGCGCCTTCGAGATCCAGGTGTACGACGAGACGCCCCGCTTCACCGCCTATCTCGTGGACGGCGACGGCGCCGACGGCATCGCCGTGGTGCAGTCCTATCTGCGCGGGGCGCGGGGGATGGAGTCGCCGGTGCTGGTGCTGCGCAACGGCAGCAGGCTGGTCAAGTCGGACGACATGGTAGAAGCCGGACTCTTCCCGATATATCGCGAGGAATTCGAGCTGGCCTGGGCGGATTCGCGCCCGGTGTCCTGAACTGTCCGTGAGAGCAAGCGGAACGCGGTCCTCGGACTGTCAGTGCCGCGTGCGATGGTGGAGGTCACTGGGGGAAAGCACCACCAAGAAGGGGGGCCGCCCATGGGCTGGCACCGGGAGCTGCTGATCGGCTTCGACCTGGAGACGACCGGGACCGATCCGCGCCAGGCGCGCATCGTCACGGGTGCGGTGATCGAGGTCAGGGCCGGCGAGCCCGTGGGACACCGGGAATGGCTGGCCGATCCGGGCGTGGAGATCCCGGCCGACGCGGTCGCGGTCCACGGCATCACCAATGAACGCGCGGCGGCCGAGGGCCGTCCCGCCGACCAGGTCGCCGAAGCCATCGCGGACGTCCTGGCCGGCTACTGGAGGACGGGTGTCCCGGTCGTCGCCTACAACGCGGCCTTCGACCTCACCCTGCTCTCCGCGGAACTGCGGCGGCACGCCCTGCCGTCCCTCTCCGACCGGCTGGGCGGCGCCCCCGCCCCGGTCATAGACCCCTACACCATCGACCGCCGGGTCGACCGCTACCGCCGCGGCAAGCGGAACCTGGAAGCGGTCTGCGCCGAGTACGGCATAGTCCTCGACGCGGCCCACAACGCCTCGGCGGACGCCCTCGCCGCGGCCCGCCTGGCCTCGGCGATAGCCGACCGCCACCCGAAGGTCGCCTCCCTGGGCGCCGCGGAACTCCACCACCGCCAGATCCAGTGGTATGCGGAGTGGGCGGCGGACTTCCAGGGCTTCCTGCGCCGCAAGGGGGACGCTCAGGCGGTGGTGGACGGGGCCTGGCCGCTGCGGGAGTTGGCGGACGAGCGGGTCTGAGCAGGCCGGTACGGGCTCAGAACGGATACCACCGCACCGTCTCGTCCCCGTCCCGCAGTGAAGCCACCCGTCGCCGGAACTCGGCCAGTGCCTTGGGGTTCGACGGCGCGTGCTGGGCCACCCACGCACAGCTGGCCGTCTCCCGGGCGCCCCGCAGCACCGCACAGCCCTCCCACTCCCGCACATCCCACCCGTACGCCGCGGTGAAGGAGTCGTACGCCTCGGCCGGCAGCCCGTACCGGTCGCGGGAGAGGGCCATGACCACCAGGTCGTGCTCGCGCAGATCGGCGGAGAAGGTCTCCAGGTCGACCAGGACCGGGCCGTCCGGCCCGATGTGCACGTTGCGGGGCAGCGCGTCGCCGTGGATCGGCCCCGGCGCCAGACGCGGCGTCAGGGCCGCCGCGGCCGCCGCGAAGCCGTCCCGGCGCTCCCGGAGGTAGGCCGCGTCCGCCGGGTCGATCGCGTCGCCCGCGAGCCGCAGCCAGCGCTCCACGCCGCCCAGCAGCTCGCGCGGCGGCAACCCGAAGGGAGCGGCGGGCAGGGCGTGCACGATCCGCAGCAACCGCGCCAGGTCCGCCGGTTCGGCCGGTCGTACCGGATCGGGCAGCCGGTGCCACACGGTCACCGGGTGCCCCTCCACCAGCCGCGGCTTCGGTTCCGCCGCCCGCACCGCCGGCACGCCCGCCTCGGCCAGCCAGCCGGCGATGTCCAGCTCGCGCCGGGCCCGCTCCAGCAGCTCGGCGTCACGGCCCACCTTCACCACCAGGTCACCGGCGGCGAACACCGCGTTCTCGCCGAGGGCGAGGAGCCGAGCGTCCCCGGCCGGCCCCGGCAGCACTCCCGCCGCGGCCAGTACGTCCCGCGCCCGTGCCTCGTCCATCGTCGTGCCTCCGTGCCGTCCTGCCGTGCCGTTCCCGGTCAGTCTCGCATTCCCACAGGTCGGCCGGTGTGCGCGGCACCTTGACGAGGCACGAGGCCTTTACGACCATGAACACGCCAACCGGAGAGGCAAAGGGGCTGATTCCGTGACAGCAGTGGCCGAAGCACGGACACCACCGGAAACGGCGCGGCGGCCCGCCGGCCGTCGTGGCACCGACCACGGCGCCTGGTTCCTGGTCCTGCCCGCCCTCATTCCGATCCTCGTGCTCAGCGTCGGCCCCCTGCTCTACGGCATCCTGCTCGCCTTCACCGACGCCCAGTCCGGCCGGACGGCCGCCACCCGGTGGATCGGCGCCCTCAACTTCCGGGACCTGCTGCACGACACGCTGTTCTGGGAGTCGTTCCGGATCGGACTCGTCTGGGCGGTCGGCGTCACCGTGCCGCAGTTCCTGCTGGCACTGGGCCTCGCCCTCCTGCTCGACCAGGACCTGCGCCTGCGCTGGCTGGCCCGCGCCCTCGCGATCGTCCCGTGGGCCATGCCCGAGGTCGTCGTCGGCATCATGTGGCGCCTCGTCTACAACCCGGACGCGGGCGTGCTCAACGAGACCCTGCGCGACCTCGGTCTCGGGGACGGCCGGGACTGGCTGAGCGGACTGGCCACCGCGCTGCCCGCCGTCATCGTCGTCGGCGTCTGGGCGGGCATGCCGCAGACCACGGTCGCCCTGCTCGCCGGGTTGCAGAACACCCCCCGCGAACTGCACGAGGCGGCAGCCGTGGACGGCGCCGGCCCCTGGCGCCGGTTCCGCACCGTCACCTGGCCCGCACTCAGACCGGTGGCCCTCGCCATCACCGCCCTCAATCTGATCTGGAACTTCAACTCCTTCGCCCTGGTGTACGTGCTCACGAGCGGCGGGCCCGGCGGGAAGACCCGGCTGCCCATGCTGTTCGCCTACGAAGAGGCCTTCCGCTACGGCCAGTTCGGCTACGCGGCGGCGATGGGGTGTGTGATGGTCGCGGTGATCTCGATCCTGCTCGCGGTGTTCCTGGCCGGGCGGCTGCGGGGAGGTGAGGACGCGTGAGGGCCCGCCCCGCGGCACGCACGGGCCAGTACGCGGCCCTGCTCGCCTACCTCGCCTTCCTGGCCTTCCCGTTCCTGTGGCTGCTGTCCACCGCGCTCAAGTCCCCGCGTGAGCTGGGCAGCCTCCATCCCACCTGGATCCCGCGCCACCCCACCCTGGCCAACGTCCGGCAGGCCTTCGCCGAGCAGCCGCTGGCGCACGCCGCCCTCAACTCCCTGCTGGTGGCGCTCGGCACCGCCGTGATCGCCGTCCTCGTCGCGACCCCGATGGCGTACGTCATGGCCCGCCGGCGCACCCGGCTCGCCCGGGCCGCCACGGGGTGGGTGGTGGTCAGCCAGGCGTTCCCCTTCGTGCTGGTGATCATCCCGCTGTTCCTGGTGCTGAAGAACCTCCGGCTGATCGACACCCTGACCGGGCTGGTGCTGGTCTACGTGGTGTGGGCCCTGCCGTTCGCGCTGTGGATGCTCGCCGGCCACGTCCGGGCGGTGCCCGCCGAACTGGAGGAGGCCGCGGCCGTCGACGGGGCCGGGCGCCTGCGGATCCTGGTGTCGGTGACGGCGCCGCTGCTCGCGCCGGGGATCGCGGCGACGGCGCTGTTCGCGTTCGTCACGGCGTGGAACGAGTTCTTCTTCGCGCTGGTGCTGCTCAAGAGCCCCGGGAAACAGACCCTTCCGGTCGTCCTCACCCACTTCATCGGCGCGGAGGGCGTGGCCGACCTCGGCCCGCTCGCCGCGGCCGCCTTCCTGGCCACCCTGCCCTCCGTGGCCGTCTTCGCGCTCGTCCAGCGACGGATCACGAGCGGCCTGCTCGCCGGGGCGGTGAAGAGCTGATGCGGACCAGAGCCGCCACCGCACTCGTCGCACTCCTGCTCCTCCTCGCGGGCTGTTCCTCGGGAGGTCGCGCGGACGACGGCCCGATCACCCTGCGCTTCCAGTCCCTCGCCTGGCAGCAGGAGTCCGTCGCCGCCAACAAGGACCTGGTGGAGGAGTGGAACGCGACCCACCCGGACATCAAGGTCGAATACTTCCAGGGCAGTTGGGACAGCGTGCACGACCAGCTGCTCACCTCCTTCGAGGGCGGCGAGGCCCCGGACGTCATCCACGACGCCTCCGACGATCTGGCCGACTTCGCCTACGGCGGCTACCTCGCCGACCTGACCGGCCTGCTGCCCGCCCGGCTCACCTCCGACATCCCGCGGAGCAGCTGGGACACGGTCACCTTCGGGCACGGCGTCTACGGCGTGCCCTTCCTCCAGGAACCCCGGGTGCTGATCGCCGACGCCACCCGGCTGCGCGCGGCGAAGGTGCGCATACCGACGCCCGAACGCCCCTGGAGCTGGACGGAGTTCCGGCAGGTCGCCAAGAGGCTCAGCGGGCCCGGGAAGTACGGCGTGGCCTGGCCGCTCAAGGAACCCGTCTCCGCCACGCTCAACCTGTCCCTGTCGGCGGGCGGCCGGCTCTTCCACCGGGGCGCGGACGGCAAGGTCTCCGTGCGCTTCACCGCCGGGGACGCGGTGGTGCCCCGCACCATCCACGACCAGGTCACCCTCGACCACAGCGCGCCCGCATCGACGCTCGGCAGCGGCGGTTCGGACACGCTGCCGGGCTTCTTCGGCGGCCGGTACGCGATGGTCCCGCTGGGCTTCTCCTACCGCCAGCAGATCGTGCAGCAGGCCCCCGAGGGCTTCCGCTGGGAGGTGCTGCCCGCCCCGGCGGGTGCCGACGGGCTCACCCAGGGCGTCAGCCCGCAGACCCTGTCCGTCTCCGCCGACTGCCCGCACAAGAAGGAGGCGGCCGCCTTCATCGACTTCCTGCTGCGGCCGAAGAACATGGTCCGCCTCGCGCTCGGCGACTGGATGCTGCCCACCGGCACCCAGGCGCTGAAGGACCCGGCCCTGCACACCACGGAGAACGGCTGGGCCACCGGCACCGCCCTGGCGGCCCGGCTCCGCCCCGCGCCCGCGCAGTCCGTCCGCGGCTACCCGGAATGGAAGGACAAGGTGGCCACCCCGGCCTACCAGTCGTACTACAGCGGCGCGATCGGCCTCGACGAACTGCGCGGCCGCCTGCAGCGGGACGGCAACCTCGTGCTGGCCCGCTACCAGCGCTGAGCGGTCCCGGACCGACCGTGGACACGTCGCCCGGCACGGAGGGCGGCCGGAAGACAGCACGGAAGGCGGCCCGGAAAATCAATTAGACGAGACGTATCGTCTTGTCTACCCTCGTCCTCATGCCCGAATCCACGACCGCACCCGCCCACATCGCCATGTTCTCCATCGCCGCCCACGGCCATGTGAACCCCAGCCTGGAGGTGATCCGTGAACTCGTCGCCCGGGGACACCGGGTCACCTACGCCATCCCGCCCGCGTTCGCCGACAAGGTGGCCGCCACCGGCGCCCGGCCGGTGCCCTACACCTCCACGCTGCCCGGTCCCGACGCCGACCCCGAGGCCTGGGGGAGCACCCTGCTGGACAACGTGGAGCCGTTCCTGGACGACGCGATCCAGGCGCTCCCGCAGTTGATCGAGGCCTATGCCGGTGACGAGCCCGACCTCGTCCTGCACGACATCGCCTCCTACCCGGCCCGCGTCCTCGCCCACCGCTGGGGCGTCCCGGCGATCTCCCTGTCCCCGAACCTCGTCGCCTGGGAGGGCTACGAGGAGGAGGTCGCCGAGCCGATGTGGGCCGAGCCGAGGAAGACCGCACGCGGGCAGGCCTACTACGCCAAGTTCGAGTCCTGGCTGGCGGAGAACGGGATCACCCAGCACCCGGACCCGTTCGCCGGCCGCCCGGCGCGCTCGCTGGTGCTCATCCCCAAGGCTCTCCAGCCGCACGCCGACCGGGTCGACGAGCGCGTCCACACCTTCGTCGGCGCCTGCCAGGGCGACCGGACCGAGGAGGGCGAGTGGCAGCGGCCCGCCGGTGCCGAGAAGGTCGTCCTGGTGTCCCTCGGCTCGGCCTTCACCAAGCAGCCCGCCTTCTACCGTGCGTGCGCGCGCGCCTTCGGGGACCTGCCCGGCTGGCACCTGGTCCTCCAGGTCGGCCGGCACATGGACCCCGCCGAGCTGGGGGACCTGCCGGCCGGCGTGGAAGTGCACGGCTGGGTCCCCCAGCTGGCGATCCTGCGGCAGGCCGACCTGTTCGTCACGCACGCGGGCGCCGGCGGCAGCCAGGAAGGGCTGGCCACCGCCACGCCGATGATCGCCGTACCGCAGGCCGTCGACCAGTTCGGCAACGCCGACATGCTCCAGGCGCTCGGCGTCGCCCGGCAGCTGTCCACCGAGGAGGCCACCGCCGAGCGCCTCCGCGAGGCCGCCCTCGCGCTGGTGGACGACCCCGAGGTCGCCCGGCGCCTGAAGGAGATCCAGGCGGAGACGGCCCGGGAGGGCGGTACCCGGCGGGCGGCGGACCTCATCGAGGCCGAACTGCCCGCGGACCGCCGGGGGCAGTGAGCGGTCAGAGGTACGCCGTCGTGGCGAGCCGTGCCTTGTAGATGACCGCGCCCTCCCGGGCTCTGGCCACACCGCTCACGTTGAAGTGCACGTACTTGGTCCCGAAGGCGTTGCCGCCCGGTACCGCGGCGGTCCACATCTGCTCGCCGGAGGAGTGGCGCACGTACGACTTCACCAGCTTGCGGGAGTGCAGCGTGGTCCGCTTCATGGTTGACTTGTCGACCGCGTACACGCCGTTGGTGTCGGTGACCAGCAGCCGGCCGGGGCGCTGGAAGTCCGGCTGCAGATCATGCGGGTGGTGGAAGCCGGTGAGCCGGCGTCCGCCGTCCTCCACCAGCTTGGCCGAGTTCGCCGTCGTCACGATCCGGTACGCCGTCAGCACCGAGCCGCCGGCCGCCCACATCCGCTCCAGCTGCGGGTCCCACAGCAGCCCGTGCGCCTGGAAGAACGGGACCGGCGCGCCCGCCCGGACCAGCGAGCCGCTGTGGCCGCCGGTGGGCCGGAACACATGCAGGCTGCCGCCCTTGGCCGTGCCGCCGCCGGAACCCTTGCTGCGGCCCGCGACGACGACCACGCCGGTGCCGCGGGCCCGCTCGATGGCGTGCGGGTAGTTGGGGACGTCCGCGGACCACAGCAGTTTCTTGTCGCGGCGCCGGTAGATGCTCGCGGTCCCGCTGCTCGGGGTACCGGTGACCGCGAGCAGGACCTGCCCGTCACCGTCGGTGTCGCGGAAGCGGTGCTCCATCGGGTGGCCCGAACCCGCCGGGTTCAGCTGCCACTTGATGTGGGCGTCGGTGAAGGGCTTGTTGCGGTCGAAGAGATAGATCTTCCCGGAGCCGACGTCCCCGATGAGCACGTCGAACGGCGCGGGCGCCGCCGCGCGCCCCGGTGCCGCGCTCGCCTGCGCGGGTGCCGCGGTCAGCAGCCCGGCCGCCGGCACGGCCAGCGCGCCCCTCAGCAGATTCCGCCTGTCCATGTGGTCCTCCCCCGTGACGACTGACGTACCCGGTTCGCATGGTCAGAGGACGGAACAGGGCCCGCCGGTTCCCGGGAGAACCGACGGGCCCTGGTGCGGACGGGCGGAATCAGACCGTCAGCCGCTCACCCTCCTCGGGCACGGGCCGCGCGATCGCCTCGGGCGCCTCGTCATGGGTGAGGTCCGGCAGCCGGTGAAGCCACCTGGGCAGGTACCAGTTGCGCTCGCCGAGCAGCGCCATCACCGCCGGCAGCAGCACCCCGCGGATGATCGTGGCGTCGATGAGGACGGCCGCCGCCAGGCCCACGCCCATCTGCTTCATGGACTGCATGGACAGCGTGCCGAAGATCGCGAACACCGCGACCATGATGACCGCGGCGCTGGTGACGACGCCGGCCGTGGTGACCACGCCGTGCCGGATCGCGTCCTTGGTGTCGCGGCCGCGCAGCCGGGCCTCGCGGATCCGGGAGACCACGAACACGTGGTAGTCCATGGACAGCCCGAACAGGATCACGAAGAGGAACAGCGGCAGCCAGGTCACGATCGCGCCGACACCCTCCGCGCCCACCAGCGAGGCACCCCAGCCGTGCTGGAAGACGGCGACGAGGATGCCGTAGGCGGCCGCCACCGACAGCAGGTTGAGCACGATCGACGTGATCGCGATGGTCAGCGAGCGGAACGACAGCAGCATCAGGAGGAAGGCGAAGACGACCACGAACGCGAAGACCGGGACGACCGAGCCCATCAGCTGGTCGTTGAAGTCGTGGTTGCCCGCGACCTGTCCCGTGACCGGCGCCTGCACGCCGTCGACCTTGCCCAGCGTGGCGGGCCGCACCTCGTCGCGCAGCTTCTCAAGGCTCTCCGTGGCCTTGTCCATGTCGCTGCCGCCGACCAGCGGCACGGAGACCAGCGCCACGTTCTGCGCGTCGTGCAGCTTGATGTCGACCGGTCCGCGCGAGGCGCCCGAGGCGATGGCCTCCTTCTTGAAGTCGGCCAGTGCCTGGCGTACGTCGGGGGCGTTGATGTCCTTGGCCCTGACGACGACCTGGGCCGGTTCGCTGCCGCCCGGGAAGGCGTCGTTGACGCGGTCGTACGTCTGCACCATCGGCAGCGAGTCACCGAACTCCTGGTCCAGGGTGAGCTGCTGGGTCTTCATGCCGAGCGCGGGAGCGGCGACCGCCAGCAGCGCGCCGGCCGCGACGACGACCGAGACCAGCGGCTTGGCCAGCACACCCCGCAGAACGGCCGTCCAGAACCGGCTCTCGTCGCCGCCGTGCTGCCGGCGCCGGCGCCGCAGGAACGGGATCCGGCCCTTCTCGACCCGCTCGCCGAGCAGCGACAGCAGCGCGGGCAGCACCGTCACCGAGCCGACCATCGCGACCGCGACCACCATCAGTGAGGCCAGGCCCATCGCCTCGAACTCGGCGAGCCCGGTGAACAGCATGCCCGCCATCGCCACGCACACGGTGACGCCGGAGACGACGATCGCCCGGCCACTGGTGGCGGCGGCGATCCTGAGCGCGGTTCCCGCGTCCCGCCCGGCCGCCCGCTCCTCGCGCTCGCGGCGGAGGTAGAACAGGCAGTAGTCGACGCCGACGGCCATACCGACCAGCAGCATCACGGAGTTGGCGGTGTCGCTCATCGGCTGCAGATGGCTGACGAGCCCCATCAGGCCCATCGTCGCCATGATCGCGGTGATCGCGAGGGCCACCGGCAGCAGCGCGGCCACCAGCGCTCCGAAGGCGATCAGCAGGATGCCGAGGGCGACCGGCACGGCCGAGTACTCCGCCTTCTGGAAGTCGTCCCCGAAGGCGTCCTTGTACTGCTTCTGCATACTGGCGGCGCCGATCTCCTCGATCCGCAGGCCGCCGTGCTCCTTCTGCACCCCGGCGACGGCGTTCAGCACCGGCTCGATCCGGTCGGCGGCCGTCTCCGCGTCGCCGCGCAGGTCGAACTGCACCAGCGCGCTGCGGCCGTCCCGGGAGATGGTGTGCGTGTCGTACGGCGAGGTCACGTCGGTGACCTTCCCGGTGCCGTCGACGGCCTCGACGACAGCGGCGACGGCGGCCCGGAACTCGCCGCTCGTGGCCTTGACGGCGCCGCCCTTCGACTGGATCAGGACGGTCTCCGCGGCCGGCTCCTTGATCCCCGCGTCCTCGATGATCCGTGCCGCGGTGTGGGTCTCGCCCTTGAGCTGGTCGCTCTCGTCCACATCGACCCGGCCCGCCGCCGAGCCCAGTCCCATCGCCAGGACTACGAACAGCACCCATATGCCGACGGCCGCCCAGCGGTGCCGGGCGCTCCAGCCGCCGGCGCGGGCGGCCAGCCCCCGCACCTGTGTGTTCCCCATGACGGGTATGCCCCCTCGTGTGCGGTGACGGCCCCCTGCCGCCACGTCTGTGCTTGCTCCGCTTCGACGGTATGGGCCGCATAAGAGAGTCTCGTCGTGCTGCCCGGTGAAGTACGGCGGGCCCGGGTCACCGCTGGGGAGGACAGCGGCCCCTTACATCTATCGGTGGTTCTCCGGGACGGGCCTCAGGGATGCCGGTGGCCGAACCGCGACGCACGGGGTCGCGCCCCGAGGCCCGTGTCCGTTCCGCCGACAGAGATCCACTTTGTGATTACGAAACTTTGTTGAACAAGTCACAGCTGCGTGTAGGAGTTGATCCGCACCCCGCTGATCGGCGAGAGTTTCGCGCAACCCGGCGCACGCCGGGACCGGCCGTCGTGCCCACCCCCACGGGGCACGACGGCCGACCTATGGTGGCCGGATGACGACTTATGCGGCGCTGCTGCGCGGAATCAACGTCGGCGGCGGCAAGAAGCTCCCCATGGCCGAACTGCGTACGCTCGTCGGCGGCCTGGGTCACACCGGCGTCCGCACCCATCTGCAGAGCGGCCAGGCGGTCTTCACCACGGACCGGGATGACGCGGAGTCCCTGGCGGCGGAGCTGGCGCGGGCGATCGAGGAGCGCTTCGGTTTCCCGGTCGACGTGCTCGTGCGCGACCACGCCTATCTGAAGGCGGTCGCCGAGGCCTGCCCCTTCCCGGCCGCCGACCTGGAGCCCCGGCAGCTGCACGTCACCTACTTCTCCGCACCCGTCACCCCGGACCGGTTCGCCGCCGTCGACCCGGCCGCCCACCTCCCCGAGGAGTTCCGGCTCGGCGACCGCTGCCTGTACCTGTACACCCCGGACGGCCTCGGCCGCTCCAAGCTCGCCGAGGCGCTGGCCCGCCCCCGCGTCACCAGGGGGCTGACCGCCACGTCCCGGAACTGGAACACCGTGCTCAAGCTGGTGGAGCTGACCGCTCCGGGAGCGTGACGGTCCGCGGACCGAAGCCTGCCGTGTGCGAGAGGATCTCGCGGGGCGGGGCCAGGCGGGGGTGGGCGGCCAGCCGCCGGACGTCCGCCGTGGACCGGGCGGCGGCCACCTCGTCGAGCAGCGCGAGGTCCTCCGCGGAGAGCGACTCGTGCTCCCCGGGCCCGACCAGGGGCGCCCAGCCGTCCCAGGGCAGCGTCTCGACGCCGCCGCGGCAGGCCAGATCGAGCACCAGGCTGCCCCGCACGAACCACGCGCCCCTCAGCTTCTCGTCCCACGAGAGCCCGAAGGACAGGGGATCGGCCGTGCCCGCGCGTACCGCCCGCCAGGCCTCGCCCGCCACGAGGAACCGGTCCGGCGGCACGTCCAGCGGATCGAAGTCCAGCTCGTACGAAGGGTCCAGGACCTGGGGATCGGCACGCCGCCAACTCCCGTCCGGCAGGCGGTACTCGGTGATCCAGTGGTCCTCGTGGAAGCCCTCGGCGAAGTAGCGGGCGGAGCCGCGGACCCGGGCCGGCGTGCCGGTCGCGCGGAGAAAGGACACGTGCAGCAGCGCGAAATCCCGGCACGTCCCCACGAACCGTTCGTCGTAGGGCCGTGGTTCGGTGAGCGGTCTGCCGGAGCGCTCGCGCAGGATCCCGAGGATCCGGGAGACGTAGCGCGATTCGGGGTCGTGGCGGACCCGCTCCCCGGGCACCTCGTGGCCCAGCCGTGCCCCCTCCCCCCGATGGAAGGCCAACCCCCTGACGACGTGCGCGAGTTGCGCCGGGTCGCCGGGCAGGCCGCCGGCGTCCAGGTCGCCCGGATCGCTGTACGGCGTCTGCGTCGCGTAGAAGTCCATGCGCCCGACCGTCCGCCTTGCCCCAGGGGCAGGGTCAACCCGCGAGCGCCGGAAAGCGGTGTGCGAGGCTCTGTCCCATGCGCTACATCATCATCGGGGCGGGAGCGGTCGGCGGGACCGTCGGCGGACGGCTGGCCCAGGCCGGGCGCGAGGTCGTCCTCGTGGCACGCGGCCGGCATCTGACGGCACTGGACGAGCACGGGCTGCGACTGCGGGTGCCGGAGGGAGAGTCGACGTACCGGCTGCCCGCCGTCGACGGGCCCGGCCCGCTCGGCGAGCTGCGCGCCGACGACGTCCTCGTCCTGGCGGTCAAGACCCAGGACACCGTGGCCGCCCTGGACACCTGGGCCGGCCTGCCCGTCGCGGGCGGCGGCACGGCGGCCGAGCGCCTGCCGCTCGTGTGCCTGCAGAACGGTGTCGAGAGCGGCCGGCTCGCCCTGCGCCGCTTCCGGCACGTGTACGGCGTCTGCGTCTGGCTGCCGTCGACCTTCGTGGAGCCCGGCGTCGTCTCCGCCGCCGGCACCCCGCTCACCGGCATCCTGCACCTGGGCCGCCTCCCGCACGGCACCGACGACACCGCCCGCCGGATCGCCGCCGACCTGGAGGACGCCCACTTCGAGGCGCCGGTCGTACCGGACGTGGCCCGCTGGCAGTACGCCAAACTGCTCGGGAACCTCGGCAACGCGCTCGAAGCGGTGAGCGGGCCCGTCGCCGGCGAGGAGGCCGAGGCCCTGTTCGCACGCGTACGCGCCGAGGGGGAGGCCGTGCTCGCCGCCGCCGGCATCGCCTACGTGAGCGTGGAGGAACAGCGCACGGCCCGCGGCGACAAGGTGACCCTCGTCCCGCTGGACGGGGCCCCACGCGGAGGCGGGTCCTCCTGGCAGTCCCTCGTCCGGGGCACCGGCACCATCGAGGCGGACTACCTCAACGGCGAGATCGTTCTCCTCGGCCGGCAGCACGGCACACCCGCCCCGCTGAACGAACTGCTGCAGCACCTCGCCACCGCCTTCGCGCGAGAGAGCCGCGCGGCGGGATCCCTGCCGATCGCCGAACTGGTCGCCCTGGCGGACAAGGCCGCCTCCGAAGACGGTTGATCTTCCGGCCGGTTTGGCGTTTCGTGTCCCACGGCCGGGCGCGGTGCCGCGCCCGGCCGATGCGACGCACGAACGGGACGGGGGAACGGTGGACGACTTCACGGGGGATGCCGGGCAGCGGCTGGCCGAGCGGTTCGAGACGGACCGGCCGCACCTCGCGGCCGTGGCGTACCGGCTGCTCGGCTCCGCCGCCGAGGCCGACGACGCCCTGCAGGAGGCCTGGCTGCGGGCTCGGCAGACCGACACCGGGGCGATCGAGAACCTCACCGGCTGGCTGACCACCGTGGTCACCCGGGTCTGCCTGAACCTGCTGCGGGCCCGCCGCAACCGGCGCGAGGAGTTCGTCGACGCCTACGACAGCGCGTACGACCGCGCGTACGACAGCGCCCGCGGCGGCGCGCACGGGCCCGGGACCGCGGCCCGCGAGGCCGGCGACCCCGCACGCGAGGCCCTGCTGGCCGACGAGGTGGGCGTCGCGCTGCTGGTCGTGCTCGACACCCTGGGCCCGGCCGAGCGGGTCGCCTTCGTGCTGCACGACATGTTCGCCGTGCCCTTCGACGAGATCGCCCCGCTGCTCGGGAAGACCGCGGCCGCCACCCGGCAACTGGCCAGCCGCGCCCGGCGCCGGGTCCAGGGCCGCCCGCCCGCGCCCGCCGCCGACGCCGGACGCCGCCGCGAGGCCGTCGAGGCGTTCCTGGCCGCCACCCGGGGCGGCGACTTCACGGCCCTGGTCGCCCTGCTCGACCCGGACGTGGTGCTGCACGCCGACGCGCTGGTCGTGCCGACGCCCGAACCGATCACCGTGCGGGGCGCCGAGCCCGTCGCCCGCGGGGCCATGGCCGCCATGGCCCGCGCCCGGTTCACCGGGCTCGCCCTGCTGGACGGCCGGATCGGTCTGGTCATGGCGCCGCACGGTCGCCCGCACCTGGTCCTGGCCTTCGGCTTCGGCGCGGACGGCCGGATCACCCGGGTCGACGTGGTGGCGGAACCGGACCGGCTGCGCGCGATGGGGATCGGGGTCGCGCAGACCGGCCGCTGAGCGGATCCGCAGCGTCCGGCGGACCGCCGACAGGGTGCGGTCCGGAACGCTGCTGCGGCCGTTCCGCGTGCCGCCGGGGCGGCGGGACTCGCGGGCCGGGTCCGGGAGTTGGCCAGGCATGCCGGCTTCGTCGCATCCGTGCGCCTCCGCACCCGCGGCTTCCGCTTCGGCTGATCCGGAAGACGAGTGGCCGATAAACGCCCCTCCGGCGCGAAGGCCGCACCCCACGTGTGACGCGTGGCCCGCGACCGGCGCAGAACGAAGAGCCACCGCGGTCCGACGTCACAGGGGAACGCCGGACCGCGGTGGCCCTCTACCACGCATCGGCCTCCCGATGGCCCGGCTCGCCGAACTCCGCGAAAACCCCGCACGGTGTTCCTAGGCTGAACGGCGCAACGGCCGCAGGCGGACGGACGAGGGAGACGGGCAGGCCATGGCCTTCACGCGGGTGCACCGCGCACCCTCCTCGGCGGCAGCCGGCGCCCGGTCAACGCACACCGATCACCCGGATGGGTGGCGATTTTCGGCCCACTTGGCGACGGTCCCCGCCCGTCCGCGGCAGCGGCACCACGACAGGGCGCCGACCAGGGTGCGCCCCGCCGTCACCCTTGCGACAAGGCCGTACCGGACATCCGTACCGGGACCCTCGACATCGGTAACGTCAGCGATCCCGGCCCCGCCCGCACCGAAGCCGCACCCCCATACCCCGACGGCCGCTCAGGACCCCAAGCGCCCTGAGGGCCAGAAGCGAGGACAGCACATGAGCACGTACCACTTCGGAAACGTCAACGGACCGGTCGGCTACGGCGACCACGGCCGGGCCGGAACGGGCAACGGCGCACTGGACCTGGAGACCCTGATGGAGGTCGCCGACCGGCTCACCGAGACGCTGCACGCCGAGTACCCGGAACTGGTCGCCCAGGGCGAGAGCATCCAGCGCGAGCTGGGGCTGTCCGCCGAGGACGGCCTGCCGCCCAACCGGGGCCGGATCCGTACCGCGCTGGAGATCATCGCCATCAGGGCGTCGGCCGGCACCGGCAGCCTCGTCTTCACCCAGCAGCTCACGTACGCCCTCGGCCTCTGACCGGCCCGAGCCTGTCCGGGCGCGGCGGCCGTGGTCAGGCGCCGAGTGCCGCGAGGGCCGGCCGTCCGGCGGCGTCGTAGCGGTCCAGCAGCACCCGCGCCACCTCCGGCGCCGGACCCAGCACGTCCGCCAGCACGTCCGCCTCGGCCGCGCCCCGGGCGATGCGGTCCGGCAGAAAGCCGGGGGCCAGGACGTACGGCGCGACGGCGACCCGCTCACAGCCGAGGGCACGCAGCTCCCGTACGGCGTCCTCGGTACGGGGAAGGGATGCGGAGGCGAACGCAGGCCGCACGGCGCACCAACCGGTGTGCCACCACTCCCGCGCGATGTCAGCGATCACTGCGATCGCCTCCGGGTCGGAGGACCCCGCCGAGGCCAGCACGACCCCGGTCGAGGACTTGTCGGCGGGCGTCAGCCCCGCCTCGTACAGGCGCCGTTCCAGCGCCGCCAGCAGCAGCGGGGACGGGCCGAGCACATCGGCCTGCCGGATCCGCAGCCGCGCCGGCGCCTCCCGCAGCACGGCCGGGATGTCGGCCTTGGCGTGGAAGGCGCGGGTCAGCAGCAGCGGCAGGGCGACGACGTCCCGCACACCCTCCGCCGCCAGCGACTCCAGCACCCCGTGCACGGAGGGGACGTTGAAGTCCAGGAAGCCGGTCTCCACGCGCAGCCCCGGCCGCTGCGACCGTACGCGCTCCACCAGGGCGTGCACGGTCGCAGCGTGCCGCGGGTCGCGGCTGCCGTGGGCGATGACGAGGAGAACCGGGTTGCGCATGGTCGTGCTCAGCTCTTCACCAGCAGGCCGCGGCTGCGCAGCACCCACCGCTCCAGGGGGCTGAAGATCAGCAGGTCGATGGCGATACCGACGAACAGGATGAGCAGGATCGCCTCGAACACCATGGCCATGTCGCTGGCGGTGCGGGCGGTCTCCAGCAGCTGGCCGAGGCCCACGCCCAGGTCGGGGAACTGGGCGATGATCTCCGCGGCCATCAGCGAGCGCCACGAGAACGCCCAGCCCTGCTTGAGGCCCGCCACATAACCGGGCAGCGCCGCGGGCAGCGTGACGTGCCAGATGCCCTTGACGCCCGTCGCGCCCATCGTGCGGCCCGCGCGCAGGAACAGCGGCGGCACCTGGTCGACACCGGACACCAGACCGTTGGCGATGGAGGGGACCGCGCCGAGCAGGATCACCGCGTACATCATGGAGTTGTTCAGGCCGAGCCAGATCACGGCCGGCGGCACCCACGCCACCGACGGCAGCGACTGCAGGCCGGACAGGATCGGGCCGATGGCCGCGCGCACGAATTTCACCCGGGCCACCAGCAGACCCAGCGGGGTGCCGATGAGGAGCGCGAAGGCGAAGCCCAGCAGACCCCGCGAGACGCTGGTCCAGATGTAGTCGAGCAGATTGCCCTGCAGCCAGGCGTCCTTGAACGCGCTGCCCACCGCCGCCGGCGAGGGCAGCTTGCTCGGGTTGTCGACGACCGGGTAGAGCAGGGCCCAGATCACCAGGACCACCGCGATCGCGATGATCGGCGGCAGGATCTTGTTGACGAAGGTCTGCCGGAGGGTCGGCCGGCCGGCGGCCGTGGTCTCCAGTGCGTCCAGGCCCGCCTCGACGCTCCCGGAGTCCTGGACCGGTGTCATCTCAGTGCTGGCCATGACGGCGGATCTCCCCACGCAGTACATCGGTGATCTCAAGGGACAGTTCGGCCACGGGCGCGTCCTCGATGCGGCGCGGCTGCGGAATGTCGACCGTCCACTCGCGCGCGATGCGGCCGGGACGGGAGGACAGCAGGATGACCCGCTGCGCGAGCCGTACGGCCTCGCGCACGTTGTGCGTGACGAACAGGACCGACAGACCCGTCTCCGCCCAGATGCGGGTCAGCTCGTCGTGCAGCACGTCCCGCGTGATGGCGTCCAGAGCCGCGAACGGCTCGTCCATCAGCAGGATCTGGCTCTCCTGCGCCAGCGCGCGGGCCATCGCCACACGTTGGCGCATGCCGCCCGACAGCTCGTGGACGCGCTTGCCGTACGCGCCCTTCAGCCGGACGAGTTCGAGCAGCTCCTCGGCCCTGGTGCGCCGCTCGGGCTTGGCAACACCCCTTAGCTTCAGGGCGAGTTCGATGTTCTTGCCCGCGGTCAGCCACGGGAAGAGGGCGTGCTCCTGGAACATCAGGGCCGGCCGGCCGTCCGTGGCGATGGAGCCGGCCGTCGGCCGGTCGAGGCCGGCCACCAGGTTCAGCAGGGTGGACTTGCCGCACCCCGATGCCCCCAGGAGGGTGACGAACTCACCCGGCGCGACATCGATGCTGATGTCGTCCAGGACGAGCTGCTGCCCGCCCGGCGTCGCGAAGGACTTCGAGACATGCTCAAGGCGTGCCGCGTACTCGACCGACTCGGCGGCCTTGGCGAGAGTCGTGGCCATGGTCGTCACCTCCTGGGAAGTCATCGGGTCTGGTGTCAGCTGCTGCCGAGACCGGCGTCGTCGACCGCGCTCTTGCCCTCGGCCTTGAGGACCTTGTTGAGGATCGTGAGGTCGTAGATCCCCTTCAGGTTCGGCTTCTCCAGCAGACCGGCCTTGACCGCGTGCTCCGCCTCGGTGTTGAGGGTGGACGCCAGCGGGTCGTCGGTGAACTGGACCGACTTCCACGCCGGGTCCAGGACGTCGGCCGGCAGCGCCTTGCCGGAGTCGGACTCCAGCTGCTTGTTCGCGGCGGCCTTAGCCTCGTCCGGGTGGGCGTTGATCCACTTGTTGGTCTCGACCGAGGCCTTCAGGACGGCCTCGACCGCCTTCGGGTGGTCCTTGAGGAAACCCTGGCGCACGATGATGTTCGTGATCACGAACTTCTTGTCGGGCCACAGCGTCGCCTCGTCCAGCAGCACCTTGCCGCCCGCGGCGACCAGCTTGGACGCGGTCGGCTCCGGCACCCAGGCACCGTCGACGGAACCGGCCTTGTAGGCATCCGGGGTGATCTTGTTGTCGGTGCGGACGACCGTCACGTCACCCTTGCCGCTCTGCGCGTCGACCTTCCAGCCCTGGTCGGCGATCCAGTTGAGGAACGCCACGTCCTGCGTGTTGCCCAGCTGCGGGGTGGCGATCTTCTTGCCCTTGACGTCCTTGAGGGACTTGACCTTGTCCGGGTTCACCACGAGCTTCACACCGCCCGACGCCGAACCACCGATGATCTTCAGGCTCTTGCCGTCGGACTTCGTGTAGCCGTTGATCGCGGGGGAGGGGCCGATCCAGCCGATGTCGATGGAGCCGGAGTTGAGCGCCTCGATCTCGGAGGGGCCGGCGTTGAAGGTCGCGTACGACGCCTTGGTGGCGCCCAGCTCCTTCTGGAAGAAGCCCTTCTGGTTGCCGACCAGCGCGGTGGCGTGGGTCAGGTTGCCGAAGTACCCGATCTTGACGGAGTCGAGTCCGTCGATCTTCTCGGCCCCGGCGGCGATCTTGGCCGTGTTGTCGTCCTTGGACTCGGACCCGTAACCGCAGGCGGCCAGGGTGAGCAAGGGAAGAGCGGCGACCACGGCTATGCCGCGGCGAAGGAGTGTGGAGCTGTTGGCAGGCACGGGAGGCGTTCCTCTCGTTGGCCCGGCGGTCACGGTCTCTCAGGTCGTGGCCGGGAGTTCGGCAAAGGGTCTTCGTCGCTTCCGGGACGGCGGGTGGGGGGACAGGGCGCGCAAGCGGTGCGCGTACGTCACCGCACACATCGCGCCACTCCGCCCTGCCCGCTGCCGAGGGCGCCGCTGCCGATGCGGCCGCCCTCCTTCGCGAACGTGGAGTAGTAGTCGGTGGAGTTCATGCTCAGAAGTCCCACCCGTCGTCCTCGGCCTCGTCCTTGACGGGCTCGGGGGACGCGAACGACTCGCCGACCATGCCCGCGGTGAGCGTGGTGCCGTCGTTCGGATCGATCAGGATGAAGGAGCCCGTGCGGCGCGAGTCGGCGTAGGCGTCGACCGGCAGCGGCTCGGCGGTACGGATCTTCACGCGGCCGATGTCGTTGGCGACCAGCTGTCCCGGGTGCGGGTGCAGGGAGAGGTCGTCGAGCGTGAGCCGGGAGGGGATGTCCTTGACGATGGCCTTGACCGTGCGGGTGCCGTGCTTGAGCAGCACCCGGTGGCCGACGGTGAGCGGGGCGTCGGCGACGTGGCAGACGGTCGCCTCCACGTCCTGCGTGGTGGCCGGCGCGTCCTTCGTCGGCACGATCAGGTCGCCGCGCGAGACGTCGATGTCGTCCTCCAGCAGGATCGTCACCGACTGCGTCGTCCACGCCACGTCGACCGGCTCGCCCAGCAGGTCGATGCCGGAGATCGTCGTGGTCCGGCCGGACGGCAGGACCGTGACCGCCTCGCCGACCCGGAAGGTGCCGGCCGCGATCTGGCCCGCGTAGCCCCGGTAGTCCGGGTGCTCGGCGGTCTGCGGCCGGATCACGTACTGCACGGGCAGCCGGGCGTGGCAGTGCGCCAGGTCGTGGCTGACCGGCACGGTCTCCAGGTGCTCCAGCACGGTCGGGCCGCCGTACCAGTCCATGTTCGCGGACGGCTCCACCACGTTGTCACCGGCCAGCGCCGAGATCGGGATCGCGGTGACCTCGGGGACGCCCAGATCGGTCGCGTACGCCGTGAACTCCTCGGCGATCGCGGCGAACACCTTCTCCTCGTACCCGACGAGGTCCATCTTGTTGACGGCGAGGACGGCGTGCGGGACGCGCAGCAGGGCGGCGATGGCCGCGTGCCGGCGGGTCTGCTCGACCACGCCGTTGCGGGCGTCCACCAGGATCACCGTCAGCTCGGCCGTGGACGCGCCCGTGACCATGTTCCGGGTGTACTGCACATGACCCGGGGTGTCGGCCAGGATGAACCGGCGGCGGGGCGTGGCGAAGTAGCGGTAGGCCACGTCGATGGTGATGCCCTGCTCGCGCTCGGCGCGCAGGCCGTCGGTGAGCAGCGCGAGGTCCGGGCCCTCCTGCCCGCGGCTCGCCGAAGCGCGCTCCACGGCCTCCAACTGGTCGGCGAGGACCGACTTGGAGTCGTGCAGCAGCCGCCCGACGAGGGTGGACTTGCCGTCGTCGACGGAGCCGGCGGTGGCGAACCGCAGCAGGGTGGTGGCCGAGAGCGCCTCGGTCGTGGTCGTGCTCATGCTTAGAAGTACCCCTCGCGCTTGCGGTCTTCCATCGCGGCCTCGGAGAGCTTGTCGTCGGCGCGGGTGGCGCCGCGCTCGGTCAGCCGGGAGGCGGCGATCTCGGCGATCACGGCGTCCAGCGTGGTCGCGTCGGAGTCGACCGCGCCCGTGCAGGACATGTCACCGACGGTCCGGTAGCGGACCAGCCGCTTCTCGACGGTCTCGCCGTCCTTCGGGCCGCCCCACTCGCCGGCGGTCAGCCACATGCCGCTCCGCCGGAACACCTCACGCTCGTGCGCGAAGTAGATCTCCGGCAGCTCGATGCCCTCGCGGGTGATGTACTGCCAGACGTCCAGCTCGGTCCAGTTGGACAGCGGGAAGACGCGGACGTGCTCACCCGGGGCGTGGCGGCCGTTGTACAGGTTCCACAGCTCGGGGCGCTGGCGGCGCGGGTCCCACTGGGAGAACTCGTCGCGCAGGGAGAAGACGCGTTCCTTGGCGCGGGCCTTCTCCTCGTCGCGGCGTCCGCCGCCGAAGACCGCGTCGAACTTCTCGCTCTGGATCTTCTCCGTCAGCGGGAGTGTCTGGAGCGGGTTGCGGGTGCCGTCGGGACGCTCCTTCAGCACACCGCGGTCGATGTAGTCCTGGACGGAGGCCACATGGAGGCGCAGCCCATGTGCGGCCACCACACGGTCCCGGTACTCCAGGACCTCGGGGAAGTTGTGTCCCGTGTCCACATGGAGCAGAGAGAAGGGGACCGCGGCCGGGGCGAAGGCCTTCAGCGCGAGGTGCAGCATGACGATGGAGTCCTTGCCACCGGAGAACAGGATCACCGGGTTCTCGAACTCGCCCGCCACCTCGCGGAAGATGTGCACCGCCTCGGACTCCAGCGCGTCCAGGTGGGAGAGCGCGTACGGGCTGTCCGTGCCGTCCTCGACCTTGGCGATCGTGGTCATGCCAGTCCCCTCTCGCTCAGCAGCGCGTGCACGGACGCGGCGGACTCCCGCACCGTCTGGTGCTGCGACTCGATCCGCAGATCAGGCGTCTCGGGCTCCTCGTACGGGTCGTCGACCCCGGTGAGCCCGGACAACTCACCCGCGGCCTGCTTCGCGTACAGGCCCTTCACATCGCGTTCGCTGCACACCTCGACCGGGGTCGCCACGTGGATCTCCAGGTACGGAGTCCCGTTCTCCTCGTGCCGCTTGCGCACCGCGTCCCGACTGTCCGTGAACGGCGCGATCACCGGCACCAGCGCCTTGACGCCGTTGCGGGCGAGCAGTTCGGCGACGAAGCCGATGCGCTGCACGTTGGTGTGCCGGTCCTCGCGGGAAAAGCCGAGGCCCGCCGAGATGAACTCGCGGATCTCGTCGCCGTCGAGCACCTCGACCCGGTGGCCCTCGGCGCGGAGCAGGCCGGCCAGCTCGTACGCGATGGTGGTCTTGCCGGCGCTCGGCAGACCCGTGAGCCAGACGGTGGCTCCGGTCGTCACGTGGTTCTCCTGAATCTGATCGTTCGTCATCCGTGCAGCCCGCACTCGGTCTTGGCGCGGCCCGCCCAGCGGCCGGCACGCGCGTCCTCGCCCTCCAGGACCCTCCGGGTGCACGGGGCGCAGCCGACGGAGGCGTAGCCGTCCATCAGCAACGGGTTGGTGAGCACACCGTGTTCGGCGATGTACGCGTCCACGTCGTCCTGGGTCCAGCGGGCGATCGGGGAGATCTTGACCTTCCGCCGCTTCTCGTCCCAGCCGACGACCGGGGTGTTCGCCCGGGTCGGGGACTCGTCGCGGCGCAGGCCCGTCGCCCACGCCTGATAACCCTTCAGGCCCTCTTCCAGGGGCTGGACCTTGCGCAGCTTGCAGCACAGGTCGGGATCGCGGTCGTGCAGCTTCGGCCCGTACTGGGCGTCCTGCTCGGCGACCGTCTGCCGCGGCGTGAGGGTGATGACGTTGACGTCCATCACGGCCTCCACGGCGTCCCGGGTGCCGATGGTCTCCGGGAAGTGGTAGCCGGTGTCGAGGAAGACCACGTCGACGCCCTTGAGCACGCGGGAGGCGAGATGGGCGACCACGGCGTCCTCCATGGAGGAGGTGACGCAGAACCCCTTGCCGAAGGTGTCCACCGCCCACTGGAGGATCTCCAGGGCGGAGGCGTCCTCGAGGTCGCGGCCCGCCTGCTCGGCGAGCTGCCGCAACTCCTCGTTCGTACGCTCTTCCTGAGCGGTCGTCATATCCGGTCGTCCCCTCCGTTGTCGGCTTGTCGCAGACCCCGGGCGAGCAGCCCCAGGAACTTCAGCCGGAATGCGCGGTTGCACGCCCCGCATTCCCAGGCGCCGTGGCCCTCCTCGCTCGGACGCAGGTCCTCGTCACCGCAGTAGGGGCAGTGGAAGGGCGCGGCACGCTCCGTCATGACAGGGCCTCCTCGTCGGCCCGCGCCGCCCAGGTGGCGAACCGCTCGCCGTCCGCGCGCTCGGCCTGGTAACGCTTCAGGACCCGCTCGACGTAGTCGGGCAGCTCGTCCGCGGTCACCTTCAGGCCCCGCACCTTGCGGCCGAAGCCCGCCTCCAGGCCGAGCGCACCGCCGAGGTGCACCTGGTAGCCCTCGACCTGCTCGCCCTGGTCGTTGAGGACCAGCTGGCCCTTGAGACCGATGTCCGCCACCTGGATACGGGCGCAGGCGTTCGGGCAGCCGTTGAGGTTGATGGTGATCGGCTGGTCGAAGTCCGGCAGCCGGCGCTCCAGCTCGTCGATCAGCTGCGAACCGCGCTGCTTGGTCTCGACGATGGCGAGCTTGCAGAACTCGATGCCGGTGCAGGCCATGGTGCCGCGCCGGAAGGAGGACGGGCGGGCGGTGAGGTCCAGCGCCTCCAAGCCCTCGACCAGCGAGTCGACCTGCCCCTCCTCGACATCGAGGACGATCATCTTCTGCTCGACGGTGGTGCGGACCCGGCCCGAGCCGTGCGCCTCCGCGAGGTCGGCGATCTTCGTCAGCGTGGCGCCGTCGACCCGGCCGACCCGCGGGGCGAACCCGACGTAGAACCGGCCGTCCTTCTGCCGGTGGACACCGATGTGGTCGCGCCACTGCCGGACCGGCTGCTCGGGGGCGGGCCCGTCGACCAGCTTGCGGTTCAGGTACTCGTCCTCCAGCACCTGCCGGAACTTCTCCGCGCCCCAGTCGGCGACGAGGAACTTCAGCCGGGCCCGGTTGCGCAGGCGGCGGTAGCCGTAGTCGCGGAAGATCGAGATGACGCCCTCGTAGACGTCCGGGACCTCGTCGATCGGGACCCAGGTGCCGAGCCGCACGCCGAGCTTGGGGTTGGTGGACAGACCGCCGCCGACCCACACGTCGAAGCCCGGACCGTGCTCGGGGTGCCGGACACCGACGAACGCGACGTCGTTGATCTCGTGCACGACGTCCAGCAGCGGCGAACCCGAGATGGCCGTCTTGAACTTGCGGGGGAGGTTCGAGTACGCCGGGTTGTTCAGGACGCGGCGCTTCATCTCCTCCAGCGCCGGCGTGGCGTCGATGATCTCGTCCTCGGCGATGCCGGCGACCGGCGAGCCGATCATCACACGCGGGGTGTCGCCGCACGCGGTGACCGTGGACAGGCCCACACTCTCCAGCCGGTCCCAGATCGCGGGCACGTCCTCGATCCGGATCCAGTGGTACTGGACGTTCTGCCGGTCGGTGATGTCCGCGGTACCGCGCGCGAACTCCTGCGAGACCTCGCCGATCACCCGCAACTGCCGCGTCGTGAGCGCACCGCCGTCGATCCGCACCCGCAGCATGAAGTACTCGTCGTCCAGCTCCTCCGGCTCCAGGATCGCGGTCTTGCCGCCGTCGATCCCGGGCTTGCGCTGGGTGTACAGGCCCCACCAGCGCATCCGGCCGCGCAGGTCGTTCGGGTCGATCGAGTCGAAGCCGCGCTTGGAGTAGATCGTCTCAATGCGTGTCCGCACGTTGAGACCGTCGTCGTCCTTCTTGAACTGCTCGTTGCCGTTGAGCGGGGTGAAGTGTCCCGCTGCCCACTGACCCTCGCCACGGTGACGGCTCACCTTGCGGCGGGGCGCGGAGGCGGCTGGGTTCTGTGGGGTGGCGGCCATGGTTCTACGTCCTTCGGGACAGGCGGAAAGCGGCTCTGACCTGCGCATGCATGCGCGCGCGGGCATGGTGGCGCGTCATTGCGCAGGCGGAATCAGGTGCGAGGAGATCGGCGGTGCTGGTGCGTCAGCTCGCCGGACAGATGGCGCTGGACATGCGGCCGAGGTCGACGTGCCGCCGACTCACCAAGGCAATTCCAGTTCCAGACATGGCGGAAGCGTGTCACGGCGATCTGGACAGAGTCCAGCTTCGTCCATCATGCGGACACCCTTGTCCCGAAATGTGGAACAAGGGTGTCGTCGCTCACATGTGCCGCAGGGAGGCTTGTCCCGGCAGGTCAGGCGGGGTATGCGCCGGGCCACGGCCCGGGAGTCGCCGCGTCGGGCTCCAGCTCCACCTTGGTGTCGAACAGCTGGAACCCACGCCGCTGGTAGTTGCCCATCGCGTGCTCGCCGTCCTTGCTGCACGTGTGCAGCCACACCCGCTTGGTCGGCGTACGCCCCGGCCAGCGCTCGGCCAGATCCCAGGCGCGGGCCGTGCCGTACGACAGCAGATGTCCGCCGATGCGCCGGCCGCGGAAAGCGGGGATCAGGCCGAAGTAGACGATCTCGACCACGCCCTCGTCCTGCGGGTCCAGCTCGACATAGCCGGCCGGGGTGCCCCGGTCGTAGGCCACCCACGTCTCCACGCCGGGCCGGTCCCCATGCTCCCGCCACTGGGCGTACGTCCAGCCGAGCCGGTCGGTCCACTGGATGTCGCCGCCGACCGAGGCGTACAGGAAGCGGCTGAACTCGGGGGAGGGGACCTCGGCGCGGACGATCCGGACGTCGCCCTCGGGCGCGGCGGCGGCCAGGAGGTCGGCCGGTGACGTCTGCTCCAGGGACCAGGTGGTGACAGGGACGCTGCTCATGCGGGCCAGGGAATCATCCCGTCGGCCGCTCTGTCGATCGACCAGGTCACGCGGGGCTCACTCCAGTGACCGGTCGAGGGCGGCCAGGGGCAGGGAGAAGAGCATGCGGTCCGACAGCGACCACACCTCGCCCGTCTCCGGCCAGTAGGAGAGGGAGCCCGCCGCCTGTGCCCAGCAGCGGTGCGAGGAGTCGGCGCCGCACCGGGCGGCCCGCGCCCCCTTGCCGTCCTGCCGCCACAGACCGCCGTGGCCGTCCCGAGAGGCGGGCAGGTGTCCCACATACCAGGACGGTTCTTCCGTGCCGGCCCACCGGTACGACAAGACCCCGCGGATTCCGGCCGCCCGGGTCCGGTACGCCTCCACCGCGTCCGCCCGCCCCGTGGGGCCCGTGGCGAGCAGTCCTTCGCGCGCCGGGTCGCTGTCGAACGCGTACCGCCACAGCCGGGCCTTCCGGTCGCTGCCGGGCGCGGTCCACTCCGCCGCGGCCAGGCTGTCGGGCGCGGTGCCCCGGTCGAGGGCGAGGGCACCGGGACAGGGCGGCCCGGAGGCCGCACAACGGCCGGAGGCGAAGCGGTAGGAGCCGACCGCGGGCATCACGTACCGGTAGCCGTCGGCGGACCAGCCGCCGGGCACCCGGCCGATCGCGGGCCCGTCGACCGTGGTGCGCTGGATGCGGTCGAGGTCGTAGACGTAGAGCGCGTCGGCGCTGCCGGTGGAGGCGGTGACCAGCAGCTTGTTCCGGTACCAGACCATGCCGGAGACACCGGAGGTCAGACCCCGGTAGTCCCGGCCGCCGTGGACCGGTACCACCAGCAGCACCCAGCGGTAGGCGAGGCGGTCGGGGTCGTCGGCGTCGACGAAGGCGACCCGGGCGAGGCCGCGCTCGGCGGGGCGGCCGGCGGTGGTGCTGTGGGTCCAGCCGGCGAGGACGACCCGGTGCCTGCCCCAGACGCCGTCGTCGTCGGCGTCGCCGGACGTGGTCACCGAGGCCGGCCGCCAGGCGGTGGACGCGGCGTCGGCCGGGTCCCAGCAGTAGGCCCGGGTGGCGGCGGGGGCGACGGGCAGGGACGCGCGGTCGCCGGCGGAGCAGTCGGAGCCCGCGCGCATGCCGCGGTCGGTGCTCTCGAGTACGGCCCCGACACCGACCGGGCGGCCCATCGAGGCGGAGAGCCGGTCCAGGGTGCGGGCCGGGACCAGGTGCTCCTGGAGCCGGAGCGGGCCGGTGTCCGCCGGGGAGGAGAGCGGCTTGAGCGCGCCCGGGCCCCCGGTGACGTCCGCCTGGGACACGCTGATCAGGGTGGCGGCCGCGGTGAGCGCCAGCGCGGTCCCGGTCAGGAACGCGCGCAGCGCCGCGCCCCGTCTGCGTCGGCGGTGTCTGCCGCGATGCTTCATGTCTCCTCCCGAGCGGGCCAACTGCGCCTGATGATCCGTACGTTGACCGAGGAGCAGGTGGGGAGGCCCGTAGGGATGCTACGGCAGCAAAGGGCCGCGCAGGGCGAAGATGCCGTAAATATGCGGAAGGCACGCTCATGGGGCGGCGGTCCGGCACTCACGGACGCTCCGGCCGGTCGCCCGCCGGGGCCGTCCGTCTGCGGGCCACCGCCGGTGCCGTCGACCCGGGCAGCAGGTCACGCGGGTCGACGGGCAACAGCACCTCGATCTCCGCGTCCTCACAGAAACGATAGGGCCGGTGGCGCAGAAGTTCCCCGAGGTACCGCCTGACACGACACATCTCCGCCCGTACGGTCACAGTCCTGGACGGATCGCCGAACAGGTCCTCGGCGAGACGCGCCGCCCCGTGCCCGGACCGGTGTTCGGCGAGCAGGAACAGCAACTCGGCGTGCCGCGGGCTCAGTTCCCGGGACCACGAGCCCGCCGAGGTCTCCACCGTCAGCGCACAGCGGGCCGGGCGGAGGAGGTCCAGCACGATCCGGGTCGCGGCGCCGGTGAGCGGTCCGTCCTCGGCCCGCAGCAGCCAGCCCCCGGCCAGCGGCTCCACCGCGCACGAGCCGAGCACGGGCAGCCACCGGCGGCCCGGCGACAGCGACTTGGGCAGCCCGACCTGCCGCACGTACGGCATCCCGCTCACCGCGGCCGCCCAGCCGTCCCGGTCCACCACCAGCGCGCGCCCGTCCAGCCGGGCCAGCACGGGCGCCGCGACCGCCCGCAGCCGCTCCAGCGAGGCCAGATGCCGCTCCCGCAGCCGCGCCTCGGCCAGCTTGGCCACCGCGTCCACCCAGGCCAGGGTCGCCGGATGCATCGTCTCCAGCGGGCCGCTGACATCCACGACGCCGATCAGCTTCCCGTCCCTGGGGTCGGTGATCGGGGCGCCGGTGCAGGTCCAGGAGGTGTGCGAGCGCACGAAGTGCTCGCCGGCGAAGACCTGCACGGGCCGTCGTACGACAGCCGGAGTGCCCACCCCGTTGGTGCCGACGACGTCTTCGCGCCAGTCCGCGCCGAGCAGGAAACCGAGGTCGTCGGCCTTGCGCAGCACCGGCCTCGACCCCTCCCGCCACAGCACACGCCCCTCGGCGTCCGCGACGACCATGATGTGCTGGGCGACGTCCGCGACCGAAAGCAGCCCCTCGCGCAGCACCGGCAGGACGTGCCGCAGCGGTGACTCCTCACGCCGGCGCCGAACTTCGTCGCAGGACAGCAGGCCCGACCGGAAGTCGTGGTCGGGGTCGACCCCGCTGCGCCTCATCCGTCCCCACGACTGCTCGATCACCGGCCGGGGCGCGATCGGCGCACGTTCTCCGGCAAGTGTGGCCTCGCGCACCTCGCTCAGCACCCGCGCCGCCTGCGCCGCGTCCACGGCGGCCAGACGCGCCACGTTCATCGGCGGGTTCACCACTGGGGTCCTCCCGGAAAAGGCATCGAACACAACTGTCAAGCCGTCCGGGCGGCGGTTTCCGGTCCGACTGTGCCTCTCATACTGCCGTTCCGGGCAGGCCGGAGGCACACACTCCGCGCACGTGCCCCCGCAAGTTGCAACCCCTTGCAACCCTGGTGGACCGCCGTGGGGTGGCTGAGACTTGACCGTGACGCTTTGCGCGTCCGCGGGCCGCAACAGGCCCACGAGGCGGGGGTGGTGCCGTGTCGGCGCAGCACCACCCCCTCCGGACCGCGGCCGCCGCCTCGGGGGAACGGCACCGGGCGCGTGTGCGTCCGCCGGCCCGTCGTGGCTGGTCGCCCAGGTCCCCGCGCCCTCCGGGACGCGCGACGCGGCCCGTGTTCAGCGGCTCGGGCGAGCCCGCTCCACCACCGATGCCAGATCCAGGCCCGCCGGGAGCGTGCCGAAGGAGGCGCCGTGGTCGCCGCCCAGGCGGGAGGCGCAGAACGCGTCGGCGACCTCCGGCGGCGCGTGGCGCACCAGGAGTGAACCCTGGAGCGCCAGTGCGAGCCGCTCCACCAGGCGCCGGGCCCGGCCCTCGATGCCGTCCAGGTCGGCGAGTTCGGTGAACAGGTCCTTCACCGCCCGGTCCAGGCGGTGGTCGGCGCCGTGCGCCCGCCCGATCTCGGTGAGGCAGGCGTCCAGCGCCCCCGGCTCGCGCTGCAGCGCCCTGAGCACGTCCAGCGCCTGGACGTTCCCGGCGCCCTCCCAGACGGAGTTCAGCGGTGACTCGCGCACCAGCCGGGGCAGGCCCGACTCCTCGACGTACCCGTTGCCGCCCAGGCACTCGGCCGCCTCGACGGCCACCGGCGCACACCGCTTGGTGATCCAGTACTTCGCGGCCGGCACCGCGAGCCGCAGGAACGCGCGTTCCTGCTCGCCACCGTCGTCGTAGGCGGCGGCGAGCCGCAGCGCGAGCGCGGTCGCGGCCTCGGACTCCAGCGCGAGATCGGCGAGCACATTGCGCATCAGCGGCTTGTCGATCAGCTTGCCGCCGAACGCCTCGCGGTGGCTGCTGTGGTGGATCGCCTGCGTCACCGCCTGCCGCATCAGCCCCGCCGAGCCGAGCGCGCAGTCCAGCCGGGTCGCGGCGACCATCCCGATGATGGTCCGCACCCCCCGGCCCTCCTCGCCGACCCGACGCGACCAGGTGCCGTCGAACTCGACCTCGGCGGAGGCGTTGGACCGATTGCCCAGCTTGTCCTTCAGCCGCTGGATGCGGAAGACGTTGCGGGTGCCGTCCGCCAGCACCCGCGGCACCAGGAAGCAGGTGAGCCCGCCCGGAGCCTGCGCGAGCACCAGGAAGGCGTCCGACATCGGCGCCGAGCAGAACCACTTGTGCCCGGTCAGCACGTACGTGCCCGCCTCGGCGAGCGGCCGCGCCTCGGTGGTGTTCGCGCGTACGTCGCTGCCGCCCTGCTTCTCGGTCATGCCCATGCCGAAGATCGCCCCGGGCTTCTGCCCCGCGGGCCGCAGCTCCCGGTCGTAGACCGTGGACGTCAGCCGCGGCTCCCACTCGGCCGCCAGCCCGGGGTCGGCGCGCAGCGCGGGCACCGCCGCGTGGGTCATCGACAGCGGGCAGCAGTTGCCCGCCTCGACCTGGGTCCAGACCAGGAACCCGGCCGCCCGGCGCACATGCCCGGCCGGCCGGGTCCAGGCACCGGTCAGGCCCGCCGAGACGCCCTTGCCGAGCAGCCGGTGCCAGGCCGGGTGGAAGTCGACCTCGTCGATCCGGTGGCCGTACCGGTCGTGGGTGCGCAGCCGGGGCGGGTGCTCGTTCGCCTGCACCGCCCACTCCTGCAGCTGGGCGGAGCCGGCGGCCCGGCCGAGCGCGGACAGCTCGGCGTGAACCTCGTCCAGCACGTCCGGGTCGGTGTACCGCTCGACCGCCTCGACGAGGCTCCGGTCGGCCGTGAAGACGTCGTGTCCGACCAGCGGGGGCGGCTGGTTCGTCACGGTGTGGGTGGAGGTGCCTGCCATGACTGCGAACCTACCCGGGAAGGCGGCGGTGATGGCCTCCAGAGTGGCACAGCGCCGGATTCGCCGACGGGCCGGACCGGTGATCGCCCCGGAAGGTGAGGGCGGCCCGGCACGGCGGATACCGTTAGGACGTGCAGCCAGCAAGTGAACCCCCCGAGCGGCCCGCCGGCCGGCTCCACCGGGCCAGAGCCCTCTACCGAAACGTCTCCAAGCGCAGGACCGCCTGGCTGTTGCTCAAGGACACCGTCAACTCCTGCATGGAGTACCGCATCCTGGGCCTGGCGGCCGAGGCGGCGTTCTTCACGCTGCTGTCGGTGCCGCCGCTGCTGCTGAGCCTCATCGGCCTGCTCGGCTACGTCGACGACTGGACCGGCGCCGACACCATCCACAGCCTGGAGAACAACCTCCTCGAGGCCTCCCGCACGGTGCTGTCCGACAAGGGCGTGAAGGAGATCGCCCAGCCGATCCTGCACGACGTGCTCAAGGGCGGCCGGCCGGACATCATCTCCATAGGCTTCCTGTTCGCCCTGTGGTCGGGCTCGCGCGCGGTGAACGTCTTCATCGACACCATCACGGTCATGTACGGCCTCGACGGTGTCAGGGGCATCGTCAAGACCCGCATCATGGCCTTCCTGCTGTTCATCGTGGCGCTGCTGATCGGCTCGGTCGCGCTGCCGCTGATGGTGGCGGGGCCGGACGCGGTGGTGCGGATCGTGCCCTGGTCGGCGACGGTCGTCCAGGTCCTGTACTGGCCGGTCGTGATCGTTCTGTCCATCGCCTTCCTGACGACCCTGTACCACGTGTCGGTGCCGGTCCGCTCCCCGTGGATCGAGGACGTCCCCGGCGCCCTGGTGGCCCTCGCCATGTGGGTGCTCGGCAGCTTCCTGCTGCGCATCTACCTCACCCACACCATCGAGGGCGCCACCATCTACGGCTCCCTCGCCGCCGCCGTCGCCGTGCTGCTGTGGATCGGTGTGTCCGCCTTCGCCGTGCTGGTCGGCGCGGCGGTGAACGCGGCGATCGACCGGGTCTGGCCCGCCGCCGCCACGGCCGCCGCCCGCGAGGCGAACGAGCGCGTCCGCGAGGCGCAGGTGGCCGAGTACGTCGCCCGTGCCGCGGCCGCCCGCGAGTCCGACCCCGACGACCCCGACATGCCCTCCGAGTTCCCCGAGCGCTGGTCCCGCTTCCTGCCCCCGGAGGACGTGACGGCCCGCCTGCGCACCCACGCGAGAAACCCGCACCACGCCCACAGGTCCACCGGCCCCGGCCCCGGTTCCGGCTCCGCCCCCGGCGACCCGACACACCCGGAGAAGTGAGCGGGTACGGGGTGGGGCGGCCGGGTGCGGGCCTCACGTCGGCTTTTCGGTGGTGAGGCGGGGCCGGGAGCGTCAGCTCTTCCACGTCCCGGCCGTCGCGGCCTCCCGGGCGAAGTCCCCGAAGTCGCGCGGCGCACGGCCGAGCACCTGCCGCACGCCGTCCGAGAGGTGGGCGTTGCGCCCGTCGAGCAGGGACGCGAACAGCTCGACCAGGTACTCCACCTCCTCGGGGGGCACCCCGAACCCGGCCAGCCGCTCCCCGTACTCCCGGGGCGCCACCGCCTGGTACGCCAGCTCGCGCCCCGTCGCCGCCGCGATCTCCGCGACGGCCTCCCCGAAACTCAGCAGCCGCGGCCCGGACACCTCCAGCGTCCGCCGCGCGTACCGGTCCCCGTACCGTTCGCCCGCGGTGAGCACGGCCGTCACCACGTCCGCGACGTCCCGCAGGTCGACGAACGGCTCCCGCACCGCGCCGCCCGGGAAGACCAGTTCCCCGCTCTCCCGCAACTCCTCGACCAGCGGACCCTCACTGAAGTTCTGCGCGAACCAGGCGGCCCGTACGACCGTCCAGTCCGCCCGCGACTCCGCGAGCGCCTCCTCCGTCGGCCGGGCCTGCTCCTCGCCCCGGGCCGACAGCAGCACCAGCCGCCGCACCCCGAGCGCCACCGCCTCCCGGGCGAGCAGCCCGACCGCCTCCGGCGCGTCCGGCGCGCCCACGTCCGAGGGGTATACCAGGTAGGCCGCGTCGGCGCCGCGCAGCACCTCTTCCCAGGTCGACCTGTCCCGCCAGTCGAAGCCACGCGCGCGCGTGGCGGCACGCACCGTCAGTCCGGCCGCCCGCGCGGCCGCCGCGACCCTGCTCCCCGAACGACCGGAGGCGCCGGTCACCACCACCGTCGACACCCCTGTGCCCTGCGTGTTCTGTGCGTTCTGCGTCATGTCCGTCAGTCAACTGCCGCGCGGAGCACGGGAACATCGCCGAGCGGCTCATCTCCATAAGCGTGCGTCCACGCCGCCCCGGAGAGGCGTCTACGCTGCCCCCATGGACGCCCCCGCACGCTCGCACATGCTCACGCGGGGGGACCCCCTTGCAGGCCTGCTGGACGGTCCCCGCGCGCGTGGCGCCTTCATGATCCGGGCGTGTTTCGACCCGCCGTGGGCCGTGCGCGTGCGGGACGAGGCTCCGCTGACGGTGATGGTCATGGCACGCGGCAGCTGCTGGATCACCCCGGACGCCGACGACGAGCCGGTGCGGCTGGGGCCGGGCGACCTGGCGATCGCGCGCGGCCCCGAGCCGTACACCTGCGCCGACGCCCTGGACACCGCCCCGCAGGCGCTGATCCTGCCCGGCGGCGAGTGCCGCTACCCCGACGGCAGCTCCCTGAACGGCTCCATGGACCTCGGGGTGCGCACCTGGGGCGACCGGCCCGACGCGGGCACGGTGATGCTGATCGGCACCTATCTGATGGGCGGGGAGATCAGCGGCCGCCTGCTCGACGCCCTGCCGCCGCTGCTGACCCTGCCCGCCGAGGTGTGGTCCTGCCCGCTCACCCCGCTGCTGACGCAGGAGATCGTCCGCGACGAGCCGGGCCAGGAAGTGGTCCTGGACCGCCTCCTGGACCTTCTCCTGATCAGTGCCCTGCGGGCATGGTTCTCCCGCCCGGAGGCGGCGGCGCCCGCGTGGTACCGGGCCCTGGCCGACCCGGTGGTGGGCCGCGCGCTGCGCCTGCTGCAGAACGACCCGGCGCATCCGTGGACGGTCGCCGCGCTCGCCGCCACGGCCGGTGTGTCCCGCGCGGCCCTCGCCCGCCGGTTCACCGACCTCGTGGGCGAGCCCCCGATGACGTATCTGACCGCCTGGCGGCTCGCCCTCGCCGCCGATCGCCTGCGCGACACCGACCTCACCCTCGAGGCCCTCGCCCGCCAGGTCGGCTACGGCAGCGCGTTCGCCCTCTCGACGGCCTTCAAGCGCGTTTACGGCGTGAGCCCACAGGAACACCGGGCGGGCAGCGGCGGGCGCCGGACCTGACGGCACCGAGTAAGGCCCCCGTGCGTCGCGCCGACGGCACCGAGCGAGGCGCCCCCTCGTCGCGCCGACGGCACCTCGGGCGGCGGCTCCTCGGGCGACGGCTCCTCACGGGGCGCCGAAGGGACAGGGCTCGGGTGGCGGGCCTTCCTGTGGCCTGGCCGGTCTCCACCTTGGGGTGCAGTTCAGCGGTGGAGAACCAGGCGTGGTGATGACACCCGGTTTCCACCCTCCTCTCCACCCGTGCTCCGATCCGCCGGATCTCGCCCCGCGTCTACCTTTTTTCCGCAGGCCGGCGCCGTCCGGCCGCGGCAGGACAGCCGGGCGCAGCCGTGCGACGCGCCGCCCGGTTCGGCTCTGGCACCGAGCGAGGAGGCGGAGGACATGGCGGGCATCACGGACGCGGCGAGCAGGACGGACGCGGCGGGCCACGGGCGGCGGCCGGGACCGGCCGCGCGGGCGGGCGGCTCGAGCGGTGAGGCCGGTACGACCGCCAGGGGCGGTGCGGGCGGCGCGGCCACTACGAGCGGCGCGGACAACGCGGGCGGCACGGGTGTCACGGGCGGCACGGTGTACGCCCTGCTCCCGCTCGCCGTCGACATCCTCCTGCCCCTCGTCGTCTACTACGCGGCCCGGGCACTCGGTGCCGGCCAGGGACCGGCGCTGCTGCTGAGCGGCGCGCCACCGGCCCTGCGGCTGCTGACCGGTGCGGTGCGGCATCGCAGGATCGACGGCGTGGACCAGTTCTTCACGGTCCTGCTGGCCGCCGCCGCGCTGGCGTCCCTGCTCAGCGGCGGCCCACGCCTGCTGCTGTTCAAGGACGTGGCCCTGGCCCTCGTGGTCGGCGGCTGGGTGCTCGGCACCGGCTTCACCCGCAGACCGCTGGCCTTCCAGCTGGGACAGCGACTGCACCGCGGGCAGGCTGCGCAGGCACGCGCCAGGATCTGGCAGGACCACCCCGAGTTCCGCCGGGGGCTGCGTCTCCTCACCGTGGTCTGGGGCACCGGGCAACTGCTCGACGGCGGTCTGGGTGCGCTCGCCGCCGCCACGCTGCCCACCGACACGGTGCTTCTGCTAGGCCGCGTCCAGTCCCTCCTCCTGCTCGCCCTGGCCGCCGCGGTCAGCGCCGCCTACGCCCGCCGCTTCCGCACCCGCCACGGTCTGCCCCTGTTCGGGGCGCCCGCACCAGCGGCCGGAAGGAGCGGCGGACCCGCCCGCGCTCCCCACGGGCCGGAAAGGGACCACTCCCGTGCCTGACCTCCATGAGCCACGCGACCCACATGACCGACCCACCCCGACCGGGATCGCGGTCCCTGTCCCGCCCGGGACCCGGCAGGGCCGAGCGCCGGGGACGGCGCGGGTGCCCGCGAGGGCGCACCGGCACCGGCGGGGAGGTGGTTCCGCAGACGGGCTGGACATGGGGCGGCACCGCGTACGACGTAGGCTGGCAGCTGTGTACGCGGAGCGGGCGTCGCGGCTGACCGGCGCGGTCGTGTGGACGAACACGCCGACCGGGGCCGGGGCGGAGCCCGTGCTGCCCGACGGCTGCATGGACCTGCTGTGGAGCGAGGGTCGGCTGCTGGTCGCCGGCCCGGACACCCGCCCCTACGTCCCCGAGGGCCCGGCCCGGTCCTGGGCAGGCATTCGTTTCTTCCCCGGTACGGCGCCCGCCCTGCTCGGTGTGCCGGCGCACGAACTGCGCGACCGCCGGGTGGAGTTGGCGGACCTGTGGCCCGCCGCCCGGGTCCGGCGCCTGCGCGACCACGTCGAGGCCGCGCCCGATCCGGCCACGGCTCTTGAGGACATCGCCCTGGACCGGGCCGCATGGGCGGCAGCCCCCGATCCGCTCCTGCACCGGCTGGTGGAGTGCCTGGACGAGGGCCGCCCGGTGTCCGTGACGGCCGCCGAACTCGGCATCACCGCACGCCAGTTGCACCGCCGCAGCCTCGGCGCCTTCGGCTACGGGCCCAAGACGCTCGCTCGCATTTTGCGCCTGCGCCGGGCTCTGGCGCTGGCCCGCTCCGGGGTGCCGTACGCCGAGACGGCGGTCCGTGCCGGGTATGCGGACCAGCCGCACTTCGCGCGTGAGGTACGGGAGTGGGCGGGCCGTCCGCTGGGGGAGCTACTCGGCGGGGGCGGATAGCGGGGAGAACAGGTCGACGCCGTTGCCGTCGGGGTCGTGCACGGTGGCGTACCGCTGCCCCCAGAAGGCGTCCCACGGCTTCAGCTCCCCGTGGTGTCCGGCGCCCACCAGGTCCTCGTAGAGGGCGTCGACATCGGCGGGCGAGTCGCACCGGAAGGCGAGCGAGACCCGGCCTGTACCGGCGGGCGGCCGCCACCCCGAGTGGAAGGAGCGGATGGTCTCCTCGGTGTCCAGCGCGAGGATCAGCCCGCCGGGCAACTCGGCCTCGACGTGCGGTAGTTCCTCGGCCCCGGCGGGGAAGGCCAGGCCGAGGCGACGGTAGAAGGCGAGCGAGGCGGCGAGATTCGAGGCCACCACGCCGATCACGGTGAATCGTGCGGTCATGCGGTCACCGTAGGCAGGTGCCGGTCGGCCGGTCTTGAAGGAATCGGACACTACGGGCGCGCACCGGCCCGGTTCCGGGCGGAGTGAGCGACGGGCACAGAACGCCCTGTTCCGGGGCCCGGTCCTTCCCGGACTCAGCGGAAGGTGACCGGCCCGTTCGGGGTGTCCACGGTGAAGGAGAGTGCGGCCGGTCCTGCCGTGAGCGACAGCCCCGTACCCAGGGCGGCCAGCGGCGCGCGGACCTCCTCCGGCTCCGGCAGCGTGGCCGTCACCTCCAGCAGCGGGGTGACGGGCAGGCCCGAGCCGGCCGGGTGCGGGGACTCGCCCCAGTCGATCAGGAACGGGACGAGTCCGGAGGGGTGCGCGCCGCCGCCGTCGGTCAGTCGCCACCGCAGCACGGTGCCGTCCGGGGTGCGGCGGCTCATCGGCTGCGCGGGACCCGGATCGTAGCCCCGCGCGCGGGCCGTGGTGATCGCTCCGTCCAGGTCGGGTGGGCTGATCGCCCAGGTCAGGGTGCGCGGACCGGTCAGCCGGTCGACGCCGAAGGGCCGCGGCCCGGCGGGTCCGGCCTGCTCCGGGTCGGGGCCGAGGATCTCCAGATAGCTCCGGCCGCCCAGCCCCACCAGGTGGTTGCGCGTGCCGAACCCGAGGTGCACTCCGCCGGGGGCGGGCGTCACCCCGGTCCGCCGCTCGAACTCGGCGACGGTCGCGGCCAGGTCGGGCGTGGCGAGGACGAGATGGTCCAGGAGCGGCGGGATGGCGTTCATCGCGGGGGAGGCTACGGTCATCCGCCGTACGCGGCAAGCGGGTTCGGCACGGTCCTCACCCTCCGCGCCGGGCCGCTTCGGCACGTCCCGGGGCGGGCGCCCGCCCGGCTAGGGTCGCCGCATGGCCGCGCGACTGCTCGTCTACACCCGCACCACGGACTACCGTCACGCATCCATCCCGGTCGCCGTCGCCGCCGTCCGCGCGCTCGGCCGGTTCGCCGTCGAGCACACCGAGGATCCCAGGGACCTCGAACGGCCGCTGGGCGGCTACGCGGCCGTCGTCTTCCTCTCCACCAGCGGGGACGTGCTGACCCGGGCCGGACGCGGGCGGCTCGCCGAGTACGTCGAAGCGGGCGGCGGCTTCGCCGGGGTGCACGCGGCCGCCTGCACCGAGTACGGCTGGCCGTACTACGGCGAACTCCTCGGCGCCCGTTTCGTACGGCATCCTCCGTTCCAGCCGGGCCGGGCCGTCGTCGAGGACCCCGGCCATCCCGCGACGCGGCGTCTGCCGGCGGTCTGGGACGTCACAGACGAGTGGTACGACTTCGACGCCAGTCCCCGGGGCCGGGCCCGGGTGCTGCTGCGCGCCGACGAGGCGTCGTACGAGGGCGGCGGGATGGGTGCCGATCATCCGCTGGCCTGGTGCCGCGAGCAGGGTGCCGAAGGCGGACGCATGTTCTACACGGCCCTCGGACACGCCGCCGACGCCTACCGGGACGCGGCCTTCCTGGCCCACCTCGACGGCGGTCTCGCCTGGGCGGCGCGGCTCGACGCGTGACGTTTCTGCGGTGAACCGGTTCCGCCATTGGGGTGAGTAAAGGCTGCCTTCACGAAAGGTCACGTGATCATCTAGGGATGCTCTTGTCTTGGTAAAGGGCGTCGAGACGCGGCGGCCTATCCCGCCCCCGCGTCACCCACCCACAAAAGGAGCCGGACCTTGACCTACGGTAAGAAGCTGCGCGAACGCATCGCCGGGCCCGGGACCACACCGCTGATCGGCGTGTACGACATGTACTCGGCATCGATCGCGGCCAAGCACTACGACGGGATGTTCGTCTCGGGCTTCGGGTTCGCGGCCTCGTACTACGGGCTGCCGGACATCGGATTCATCGCCTGGCCCGACATGGTGGCCTTCGTCCAGCGGCTGCGTGGCGCGTTCCCGCACCACCATCTGCTGGTCGACATCGACGACGGCTACGTCGATCCCGAGGTCGCCTGTCACGTCGTCGAGGGACTCGAACGCATCGGTGCCTCCGGTGTGATCCTGGAGGACCAGAAGCGGCCCCGCCGCTGCGGACACGCCGACGGCAAGCAGGTCCTGCCGCTGGAGGAGTACCTGGAGAAGCTGCACAAGGTCCTTCAGACCCGCAAGGACCTGGTCGTCGTCGCCCGCACGGACGCCACCGACGAGCACGACATCCTGCACCGCGCCGAGCAGTTGGCCGCCACCGACGCCGACGTGGTCCTGGTCGACGGAGTGCGCAGTGTCGAGTGGATCCAGCGCATCCGCGAGGTCGTCGGCGGCAAGCCGCTGCTGTTCAACCAGATCGCCGGCGGCAAGTCGCCCCGCCTGTCCCTCGGTGAACTGTCCGACCTCGGCGTCGACGTGGCGATCTACAGCACCCCGTGCCTGTTCGCCGCGCACGAGGCGATGGACTCCGCGCTCTCCGGCCTGAAGGCCGCCGACGGACGGCTGCCGGAGGTGGACCCCGCGAGCGGGGTCGGCGTGCAGGCGTCCACCACCCTGCTGGAGCGCAACATCGCCCCGGAGCGGCTCAGCCCCGAGGGCGTGGGCGTGTGACGAGTGCCTGGCCCCGGCTCGGGACGGCGACGGCGGTCGCCGCCGCTCTGCTCGGCGTCGGCGCCGTACCCGCGGCCGCGTCCGGGAGCCTGCTGACCGTGATCGACAACTCGCGGACCGGCACCGACAACTCGGAGAACGACGCGATCGTCGAGATCGACCGCACCGGCAACCTCCAGACCGGCAGCGGCACCGCCGGCAGTGACCACGACGGCAGTGCCGTGGACGTGGTCGAGGCCCTCTTCGCAGCGGGCGGCGACGGCGACGAGGACTGACGGCGACGGCCGCGCGGAGCATCGCGCGACAGCCTCCCGACGCGGAGACAACCGCATACGACGACGGCCGGGCACCCCGTGCGGGAGGTGCCCGGCCGTTGGCGTGCTCAGTCCTCTTTGAGGTCGGGGCGGCCGTTCTCGTCGACCTCGACGTCCTCCTTCGGGTCGTGCTCGTCGCCGGGCGCGGCCACGGTGGCGGTGGGTTGTCCGGGGGCGAGGGTGTGACAGGCGGCGTGGGCCGTGCCGTAGGCGGTGACCAAAGCGACTGCGGCCCCGGCCAGGGCCGCCGCGGTACGCGTGGTGTGCTTCATGCCCGGACGAACGACCTCGGCGGGGGAGGGTCACCGCCATGCGCCCGAACGGGCGGGCGGCGTCACGCAGTTGGCCGGAGCGCGGGCGGTGCTGCGGTGCTCGCCCGGTGCACCAGCCGGGTCGACAGCTCCGTCCGCGTGCCCTCCGGGCGCTCCCCGTGCATCAGCCGCACCAGCGACCGCAGCGCCGTGGCCGCCATCTCCGCGAGCGGCTGGCGGACGGTGGTCAGCGCCGGGGCGACCCAGCGGGCCTCGGGCAGATCGTCGAAACTCACCACGCTGATGTCGTCCGGTACCTTCAACTTCCGTTCCGAAAGCGCCGCGTAGACCCCGAGCGCCATCCGGTCCGAGCACACGAACACCGCGGTCGGCGGCTCGGGCAGGTCCAGCAGCTCGTGCATGCGCAGCCGGGCGGTCGTCTCGTCGAAGCCCGCGTGCCGCACGTACTCGGCGCGGTGCCGCACCCTGGCCGAGGCGAGCGCCGAGCGGTAGCCGGCCACCCGGGCGCCGCCGGACATCGTGCGCCGGTGCCCGGCGATCACCGCGATCCGCTCATGGCCGAGCCCCAGCAGGTGCTCGGTCGCGCTCACCCCGCCCTGCCAGTCGGCGGCCCCGACCGACACCACTCCGGCGGGCGGCTCGTGCGCCGGGTTGATGAGCACGTACGGGATGCGCTGGTGGTTGAGCCAGGCGTACTGCGACGCCGACAGCTCCGCCAGATGGAACAGCACCCCCGAGGAGCCGCGTGCGGTGAACTTGTCCAGCCAGCCGTGCTCCGGCCGGCCGCCCCGGGTGCGGGTCGGCCCGGCCGAGACCACCACCTCCAGGCCCGCCTCGTACGCCGCCGCCTCCACGCCCTGCAGCACCGCGCCCGACCGGGAACTCTCCAGGGAGTGCACCACCAGGTCGACCAGGCCCGGTGTCCTCGCCGCGTCGAAACGGGGACGGCGGACGTAACCGAGCCGGTCCAGCGCCTCGGTGACGCGCCGGCGGGTCTCCGGCGCCACGTCCTCGCGGCCGTTGACCACCTTCGACGCGGTGGGCACCGACACCCCCGCCTCCCGGGCCACCACGGCCAGCGTCGGCCCGGCCGCCACGCTCGCACCCCCCGCACGGACCATGGGGAACCACCTCTCCGGCCCGCCCCCGGGCCATCGAAAGTTGCGACCGACGCTGCTTCCGCGGTCTGTGCGCCGATCATGCAGAAAGCGCTTCCTACGATAGGTGCGCGACAACGCGGCGTGAAGACGGGGAAATCACCGGATGCCGGCAGGCACGGCTTTCGAAACTCCCCACCGGGACGGCGTTCCTGCGCCGAACGGCCTGTCGCCGAGTCCGTGCACGGGAATACATCCGGGTGATGTGGTGCTCTGGGATGAGCGGTGCACGAGCGCGGCGAAGGGCTGGTGGTGATGACGGCAGACCCGACGGGCCCCGTGGTCGGAACGCCCCACGGGGCCGTACGCGGCCGGTACGAGCAGGGCATCGCGGTGTTCCGGGGCATCCCCTACGCCGCCCCGCCCTTCGGCCCCCGGCGATTCCGGCCGCCCGAGCCGCCCGAGCCCTGGAACGGGGTGCGCGACGCGGTCGCCTTCGGGCCGACCGCTCCGAAACCGCCGTACTCCGAGGCGTTCGCCCACTACCTGTCGGACCCGGAGATCCCCGGCGACGACTGCCTCAACCTCAACGTCTGGACCCCCGAGCCGGGCCCCGCCGCCCGGCTCCCCGTCCTGGTCTTTCTGCACGGCGGCGCGCTGACCAGGGGTTCCTCCGCCGTGCCGGTGTACGACGGCAGAACCTTCGCCCGGGACGGTGTCGTCTGCGTCTCGGTCAACTACCGGCTGGGAGTGGAGGGCTACGGACTGTTCCCCGACGCGCCCCCCAACCCCGGCCTGCGTGATCAGCTCGCCGCACTGCGCTGGGTGCACGAGACCATTCGCGCCTTCGGCGGCGACCCGGACCGGATCACCCTGTGCGGCCAGTCGGCCGGCGCGATCAGCGCCGGCACCCTGCTCGCCGCACCCCAGACGCAGGGCCTGATCCGGCGGGCGGTCCTGCAGAGCGGCCCACCGGAAGCCGTGGACCGCGACAAGGTGCGCCGCGTGGTCCGCCGCATGGCCACCCGCCTGAAGATCCCCGCCACCGCCGAGGCCTTCGCCGCCGTCGACCGCGACCTGCTGCTGCGCACCCAGGCCGAGGTCGGCCGGCTCGGCAGCCCCGTGCTGGGCGGTCCGGCCTTCGGCATCGTCGTCGACGGCGACCTCGTACCCCGCGACCCGCTCGAGGCGCTGCTCGACGGCGCCGCCGCACCGGGCGTCGACCTGCTCATGGGCTGGACCCGGGACGAATACCGGTTGTGGCTGGTGCCCGGCGGGCTGCTCGAGCGCGTCGACCGGCTCGGTCCCGTCGCCCTGGCCGGGGCCATGGCCCGCTGCCACGTCGGTCACGAGGTACCCCGCGGCTACCGTGCCCTCCACCCCGACGCCGGCGCCGCCGAGACCGTCGGGCAGATGGTCACCGACCACCTGCTGCGCATCCCGCTGCACCGCCTCGCCGACGCCCGCCCCGGCACCTCCTACCTCTACGAGTTCGCCTGGCCCTCCAACCTCCCCGCCCTCGGCGCCTGTCACGCCCTGGAACTGGGGTTCGTCTTCGACACCGGTGACGTGCCCGAGTCGAAGAAGCTGGCGGGCGAGGGCGGCCCGCAGCAGCTGTGCGACGCGATGCACACGGCCTGGGTGCGGTTCGCGACGACCGGGAACCCCGGCTGGCAGGCCTGGGACGCCTCCCATCCCGTGCGGATCTTCGGTGACGGCGTGCCGGAGGTCGCCCATGGCCCACGCGATGCCGAGGTGGCCCTCTGGTCGGCTCCCGCCGTGATACCGGAACCGGCGACCGCCGCCGAGATCCGCGCCCCGGGCGCCGAACTGGCGGCGGCGGTACGGCGCCTGCGGCGGTCGGTCGGAGCCCGGCGCCGCTGACGCCCGCGGCCGCCCACCACCCGTCCGCGATCGCCGGTCAGGTGGATGCCGTCGGCCCGGGACGGCACACAGGTGCCCGGGCCGGGCGGCCTCGCGGGCGGCCCCGCGCGCCAGGTGCGCGTACGACGGGCCCGTGATGTCCGCGAGGACGAACGCCCTCGTCGGCGTGCCGGCTCCGGCGATCTCCTTTGCCCGTGCGTGGGCCACGCGGGTCCATCTCCCACACCGCCCGCGGAGCCCGGGTAGGGGTCGCGGCGCTCACCGGGCCCCACCCGGCACCCGGGCTACGGTCCGCGCGGACGCCCCGGCCCGCGCGCCGACGTCCCGGACGGTGCCGCGCCCGGCGTCCCCGCTCCTCCCGGTCACGCGTCCGGCTCCTTCCCGCTCACGGGAACGGCGGCGACATGACGGCAACCGGTTCCCCGCCGGAAGGCCGGATTCCCGTCGGAAGGCCGGATTCCCGTCGGAAGGCCGGCGCCCGGAACGGGTAGGGGACCGGTGCCCGGGTTCCGGCTGCATTTGACGGCCGCGCCCCACGGCCGCGCCCCACGGCCGCGCCCCACGGCCGGCGGTACCGGCGGGCGGGCGGGTCACCGGATGGAGGTCACGATCCGCTCGCACGCCGACCGGCGCTTCCCCGGGCCACCTCGGCGCGTCGGTGTCCCCCAGGTGGGGGGCTGCATGAAGGAGCCGGGTCGGGGCTCAACTCGCCTTCCTCGCCGCCGACTTGGCGAGCGTACAAGGCGATGAGGGCGTCGGGCGGCGGGCTCAGTCCGCCAGGGCCCGCGCGATCGCCCCGATCGCCTCCGGCCCCACCCGGCAGCACCCGCCTATCAGCCGTGCTCCGGCGTCCCGCCACGCCCGCACCCGATCGGCGTCGAACGTGGTGCGGCCCTTCCAGGCCCGGGCCTCGGCGTCCCAGGCCTCACCGCTGTTGGGGTAGACGACCACCGGCTTTCCGGTGACCCGGGCCGCGGTCTCGACGGCGTGCTCCACGTCCTCGGGGGCGCAGCAGTTCACGCCCACCGCGATGATCTCGTCGGCTTCGGCGGCGAGCGCGAAGGCCTCCTCCAGTGGCTGCCCGGCGCGCGTACGCCGCCCGTCGATCGTGTACGAGAGCCAGGCCGGTACCGCCAGCCCCCGCACGGCCCGCACCAGCGCGGCCGCCTCATCGGCGTCCGGCACGGTCTCCAGGGCCAGCGCATCGGGGCCGGCGGCGGCCAGCACCTCCAGCCGCGGCCGGTGGAACCGCTCCAGCTCCCCGACGCTCAGCCCGTACCGCCCCCGGTACTCGGACCCGTCCGCGAGCATCGCCCCGTACGGGCCGACCGAGGCCGCCACCCACAGCGGCCGCGTCGCTCCGGCGTCCCGCGCCCGCCGGGCCGCCGCACGGGCCCGTTCCACGCTCGACGCCAGCAGCCGGGCGGCGTCCTCGCGGCCGATCCCGCGCCTGCCGAAGCCCTCGAAGGTGGCCTGGTAGCTGGCGGTGATCGCCACGTCCGCGCCCGCGGTGAAGTAGGCGAGGTGCGCCTCGGTGACGGCCTCGGGCCGTTCGGCGAGCAACCGCGCCGACCACAGCTCGTCGCTCAGGTCGTGCCCGGCCGACTCGAGCTGGTTGGACATGCCGCCGTCGAGCACGACCGTGGTGGCGGCGAGGGCTTCGGCGAGGCCGGGGGAGGTGGTGCTGGTCATGTCACGACGCTAGTCGAACGCGCGGACGACGGGCAGTCGCGTCCGCCTCATGGGCGCACGTCGCGTCCGGCCCATAGGCGCACGGTTCACCGACCGGGACGTCGCCGACCGGAGCAGAAAACGCTTACCGCGTGTCCCGTCGAATCCGTTGACCTCCGGAAGGGTCGCCCGTACCTTTTCGGCGTTCGGAATTGCAGATGACGTTCGGCCAGTCGAACGTTTCGCTCTCCCCACCGAGAGGCAGTCCGCATGAGCCGCGACCACGACCTCCCCCCGACTCCCACCCGCCGCCTGCTGCTGAAGGGCGCCGCGGCCGCCGGTGCCCTGGCGGCCGCCTCCGCGACCCCCGCCTTCGCCTCCCCCTCCGCGTCCCGCGAGGCGGCTCCCCTGGTGAACCCCCTCGTCGTCCAGCGTGCCGACCCCCACATCACCCGCCACACCGACGGCCACTACTACTTCACGGCCACCGTCCCCGAGTACGACCGCATCATCCTGCGCCGCTCCCGCACGCTGAACGGCCTGTCCACCGCCGCCGAGTCCGTGATCTGGCGGGCGCACGCCACCGGCCCGATGGGCGCCCACATATGGGCGCCGGAGCTGCACCGGGTCGGCGGCAAGTGGTACATCTACTTCGCCTCCGCGCCCGCCGAGGACGTGTGGGCGATCCGCATCTGGGTGCTGGAGAACGCAAGCCCCGACCCCTTCCGCGGGACCTGGGTGGAGAAGGGCCGGATCAAGACCGCCTGGGAGACCTTCTCCCTGGACGCCACCACCTTCAAGCACCGCGGGACCCGCTACCTCGTCTGGGCCCAGCACGAACCCGGCATGGACAACAACACCGCGCTGTGGATCTCCCGGATGGCCGACCCCTGGACGCTGACCGGGCCGCAAGTCCGGCTCTCCACACCGGAGTTCGACTGGGAGTGCGTCGGATACAAGGTCAACGAGGGCCCGTACGTCCTCCAGCGCAACGGTCGCGTCTTCCTCACCTACTCCGCCAGCGCGACGGACCACCACTACTGCGTCGGCCTGCTCACCGCCGGCGCCGGCAGCGACCTGATGGACGCGCGGAGCTGGTCCAAGTCACCGGTCCCGGTGTTCACCAGTGACGACACCACGAAACAGTACGGCCCGGGCCACAACTGCTTCACCGTCGCCGAGGACGGCCGCAGCGACGTCCTCGTCTACCACGCCCGCCAGTACAAGGAGATCACCGGCGACCCGCTGCACGACCCCAACCGGCACACCCGCATCCAGAAGCTCGGCTGGAAGGCCGACGGCACCCCGGACTTCGGCGTCCCCGTCGCCGACACCACGACGCAGGGAGGATGAGGTGAGACGCGCGTACGCCCTGCTCCTGGCGCTGTGCTGCGCCCTCGCCGCAGCCCTCGCGACGGCCGGACCCGCCCAGGCGGCACCGCAGACGATCACCAACGGCACGCAGTTCACGGACACGTCGGGCGACCCCGTGCACGCCCACGGCGGCGGGGTCGTCAAAGTCGGCGCCTACTACTACTGGTTCGGCGAGGACCGCGACGGCGACAACACCTTCCGGTACGTGGACGCCTACCGCTCCACCGACCTGAAGAACTGGGAGTTCCGCGCCCACGTCCTGTCCCGGTCCTCCGCCGCCGAGCTGTCCACCGCCTACATCGAGCGCCCGAAGGTCGTCTACAACGCGGCCACCGGCATGTTCGTGATGTGGATGCACAAGGAGAACGGCACCGACTACAGCGAGGCCCGCGCCGCCGTCGCCGTCTCCGACACCGTCGACGGCGCCTACAGCTACCGGGGCAGCTTCCGCCCCCTCGGGCAGTACATGTCCCGCGACCTGACCACCTACGTCGACTCCGACGGCACGGCGTACCTGGTCTCGGCCGCAAACGAGAACTACGACCTGCACATCTACCGGCTCACCGCCGACTACACCGGCATCGACCGCCTGGTCGCCAACCCCTGGCCCGGCGGACACCGCGAGGCACCGGCCCTGTTCAAGCGGGGCGGCGTCTACTTCATGCTGACGTCGGGCGCCACCGGCTGGAGCCCCAACCAGCAGCAGTACGCCACCGCCACCAGCCTGGCCGGCCCCTGGACGCCGATGGCGAACACCGGCGACTCGACGGGGTACGGCTCGCAGACCGCGTACGTCCTCCCCGTACAGAACGGTTCCGGCACCTCCTACCTCTACCTGGGCGACCGCTGGGGCAACTCCTTCGGCGGGACGGTCAACGACTCGCGGTACGTCTGGCTTCCGCTGACCTTCCCCGGCTCCACCTCGCTGTCCCTGTCCTGGTCCCCGGAGATCACCGTCGACACGGCCGCCGGCACGGTCACCGGCACCAGTGCCACCTACCACACCCTGATCGCCCGGCACTCCGGCAGGTGCGCCGACGTGACCAGCCGCTCCCAGTGGCCGGGTGCGCAGCTCAAGCAGTACGACTGCAACGGCGGCGACAACCAGAGGTTCTGGTTCAGGCCCCTCGCGAGCGGCTACTACCAGGTGATGGTGCGCCACAGCTCCCTGTGCGTGCAGGAGAACGCGACCACCGTCACGCAGGAGAACTGCGGCTCCTCCGCGACCGGCCAGCAGTGGTCGCTGACCACCACCGGCTCCTACGTCACCGTCAGGTCCCGCGCGACCGGCGAGTGCCTGGACGTGAACGGCGCGTCCACCGCCGACTCCGCCGCGATCATCACCTACACCTGCAACGGAGGGGCCAACCAGCAGTGGACGCGCGGGACATGACCTGACGGGCGGCCCCTAGGCCAGCAGATCGATCGCGTCGATCGCCGTCCCCGCACTGAGATAGGACGTCGTCCCCGAACCGCTCACCACGTCGATCCTCAGCACGTTGTACTGGCTGGTGTCCGTCTTCCAGGCGGCGGCCGGGACGTTGTACGTGAACGTGTGGTTGTTGCCCCGGTACGAGCCCACGGTCAGGGACCGGGTGCTCGGCTGGCTGGGCGGGGAGGGGACGGCGGACGTCCAGGTGTCGTTGACGGCGATCTGCGGCCTGCCGTTGGCGTACGCCGTCGTCACCCCGATCCGCAGGGTGTGCGCGGTGGCGGCCTGGGCCGCGGTGAGCCTGAAGTACACCAGCAGACCGCTGTTGACGTCCTTCCAGATGTAGCAGGGGAAGGCGGAGGTCTCGCTGCCGCTGCCGATCACCACGTTGCCGGTCCAGGAGGCGGCCCGGACGTCGGACGGATGCGCGTACGTCATCAGGTCCGCGTTCTTGAAGCCGCTCGGGCTGCCGTTCCAGTCGCCGATCCGCCAGATGGCGGTCGCGTTGCCGGGGTCGTTCGACGACGGGATCGTGAGGGTGTTGAGGGTGGTCGTCCCGCCCACGGACACCGACACGGACGTGGTGTACACGGCCAGCTCGCCCTTGAAGACGGTCAGTGTGTACGCCCCCGGCAGCACGCCGCCGATCGAGAAGTGGCCGTCCGAGGAACGCGCCGAACCCCAGTACTGCGCGGCGGCGTTGGCCAGTCCGACCGTGTACGGGTGCGCCGTGTCGCGCCCGGAGATCCCGACCCCCGCCACCTTTCCGCGCCCGCTCGCCGGCACGTACCCGGGGATGCCGAGCGAGTCCGCCCAGGAGGTGGTGAGGGTGCCCGGGAACAGCGCCGAGGAGGGGGCCCCGCCGTCCGTGAACGCGATGACGTACGGGCCCTGGAGGCCGAAGCGCTGGGCCTCGGTCTGGTTCTCGCCGTAGTACAGGATCTCGTACAGGCCGCCGCCGTCCGCGCTCTGGTGGCGGAGCAGCGAGCGGTAGAAGGGGCCGCCGGAGGCCTTCTCGTGGTTGCTGCGCACGATCCACAGACCGACGCCGCCGGTGGACCAGCCGACGTAGTCGTAGTCCATGACCCGGAGCCTGGAATAGTGCTTCGAGCGGGTCTGGCCGTCGGACTTCCCGAAGACGTCCGAGGCCTCGACGGTCGTGGGCGCGTAGGTGTAGGAGTCGGGCGCGTCGTCGAGGAACTTCCCCGCTTTGACACGCAGGATGTAGCGGGTCGCCGAGACCGAGTCGTCCGCCTTCTCGGTCCACAGGTAGATGTTGTTCTCACCGCTGCGGGCCGCGTAGTGGTGCCGGAGCGTGCCGTACGCGACGGAGATCAGGATCGTCGAACCGGACTGCCTGATGCCGACCGTGGAGCTGCCGAGACCGGACTCGATGTGCGAGTTCTTGCCGCCGTAGCCCTGGTACTCGGTGCCCTTGTGGACCAGCGAGGTCAGATCGCCGTTGGCCTTGTCGACCTTGAAGACGAGGCCCGCGCCGGTGTCGACGACGTAGTGGGAGCCGTCGTCGCTCCAGCCGAAGCCCGCGGCGGACGCGGAGCCGGCGAGCGGACCGGAGAGGGCGGCAGCACCGGCGGCGGCAGCGGTGCCGAGCACGAAGGTACGGCGTCCGACCTCTCTGCCGGGGAATGCGGACATGCGGGTGCCTCCTGCGCAGTGGGGGGAGTGCGGGTGCTGGCAGGGTGGCAGTCGAACCGGATTCGCGAAAGGGCTTTCGTCCTTTCTGGGGCGGCATTTCCACGAAACACCGCCAACCTCTAGAAAGCGCTTGTCGAAACGGGTACGGTCTCGGGTCGGCCGAGGTCCGACCGATGGAGGAGCCGCGCATGAGACGTGTCGAAGCCGCCCTGCCGGTGGTGGCAGCCCTGGGCGCCGTACTGACCGCGACACCGGCCCGGGCGGACGCCGGCCGGCCGCCCGGCATCGCCGCATGCACCGCCGCCGCCTGCCACTTCGACGTCCCGCCGGGCACCTACGACGTGACCGTCCGCCTCGGCGCGGCGACCGCGTCCAGCACGAGCGTCACCGGGGAGACCCGCCGCTCCCTGCTCCCCGAGACCGCCGTCGCGGCGGGCGAGCAGGTCACCCGCAGTCTCACCGTGAACGTCCGCACTCCCGAGGGGGAGCCGACCGGCCCGGACGGGAGCCCCGGCCTGGACCTCGCCCTCGGCGGTACCGCGCCCGCCCTCGCGGGCATCCGCGTCACCCCCGCCCGGCACGCCCGGCAGATCATCCTCATCGGCGACTCCACCGTCTGCGACCAGCCCGCCGACCCCTACTCCGGCTGGGGCCAGCAGCTCCCGCGGTACCTGCGCAAGGGCCTGTCCGTCGCCAACCACGCCGACTCCGGGGAGAGCACGGTCACCTACTTGCAGGACCCGCGGCTGTGGGCCGCCGTGCAGCCGCGGATCGGCCCCGGAGACCTCGTCCTCGTCCAACTCGCCCACAACGACAAGACCACCGACGAGGCGACCTACCGGGCCAACCTGGAGACGCTCGTGGCGGGCGTGCGGGACAGGGGCGGCGAGCCGGTGCTCGTCACCCCCGTCGTCCGTCGCTGGTTCAACGCCGACGGCACCCTGAACAACAACACCGCGCTGCTCGTCAACGGCCTCGGCGTCGACCACCCCGCGGTCATCCGCTCCGTCGCCGCCGCCGAGCGGGTCCCGCTCATCGATCTCACGGCGCGGACCAAGGCGCTGGTGGAGTCGCTCGGCGTCGAGGGCTCCAAGGCGCTCTACCTCTACAACGAGAAGCGGGACAACACGCACACCTCCGTGTACGGCGCCACCGTCTACGCGGGCCTGGTACGCGACGAACTGCTCGCCCGTCATCTGGTGCCCGAGGGCAAGGTGCGGGTGGGATGAAACCCTGGGGCGCCCCGACCGGAACCGGGGCGCCCCAGGTCCCGCGAGGAAGGAACGCCACCGCCGTGATCGAACTGCCCGCCGAGGACCGCGCGTCGAGCCCGTACACCGGCTACACCCGCGCCCACTGGGAGGCCGCCGCCGACGCCCTGCTCGCCGCCGTGGCGCCGTACGCCACCCCCGACCACGCCCTCTACCACCTCCCCGGCGACCATGTGAGCCACGCCGGTCACCTCTCCGACGGCCTGGAGGGATACGCCCGCACACTTCTGCTGGCCGCATTCCGCGGGGACGAGACCGTGCTCGGCCGGTACGCCGACGGTCTCGCGGCCGGGCCCGGCGGGGTCTGGCCGGCCGTCACGGACCGCAGCCAGCCGCTCGTCGAGGCCGCCTCGATCGCGCTCGCCCTCCGGCTGACCCGGCCGCTGCTGTGGGACCGCCTGGACGACTCCGTGCGCCGACGGACCGCCGACTGGCTGGCGGACGCGCTCACCGCCGAGGCGTGGCCGTGCAACTGGGAGCTGTTCCCGGTCACCGTCGGCGGCTTCCTCCAGGACATCGGCCACCGGACGGAGACGGCGCGCAAGGCGATCGACCGGGGCCTGGAACGGATCGAGGGCTGGTACCTCGGCGACGGCTGGTACACCGACGGCGACGGCCGCAAGTTCGACTACTACAACGGCTGGGCCATGCACCTGTACACCGTCCTGCACGCATGGCTGGCCGGCGACGGCGACCTGCTCTCCCTGTACGGTCGCCGGTTGTCACGGCATCTCGAGGACTACGCCCACCTGTTCGGTGGCGACGGTGCCCCCCTGCACCAGGGCCGTTCCCTGACCTACCGCTTCGCGACCACGGCCCCGCTCTGGCTCGGCGCGCTGACCGGGCACACCCCGCTGCCACCGGGCGGTACCCGGCGCCTGGCCTCCGGCGCGCTGCGGTACTTCCTCGACGGCGGCGCGGTCGACGAGCGGGGCCTGCTGCCGCTCGGCTGGCTCGGCCCCGACGAGTCGCTCGTGCAGAGCTACTCGGGCCCGGCCTCCCCGTACTGGGCGAGCAAGGGTTTCCTCGGCCTGCTGCTGCCGCCGGACCACGAGGTGTGGACGGCACCGGAGGAGCCCGGCCCGGTCGAGCGCGCCGACGGGGTGCGCTCCCTGCCCGCCCCCAACTGGCTGCTGCAGTCCACCCGTTCGGACGGCCTGGTCCGGCTGCACAACCACGGCAGCGAGGACACCCGCTACGACCCCTACTACACCCGGCTCGCCTATTCGACCGCGACCGTACCGGCACCGTCGTACGACAACAGCGTGCTCGTCGACGCGGATCCGAGCCGCACCGGCATCGAGCCGCTCGGCACGGGCGAGGGATGGGTCGCCTCCCGGCACACGGTGCGCGACGGGATCACCGTGACCAGCGTCGTGCTCGCCGAGGGCGCGGCGGAGGTACGGGCCCACCTGGTGGCGGGCGCCGCTCCCGGAACGCCGGTGCGGATCACGGGATGGGCGGCAGGCGAAGGGCTCAGGGCCGAACTCCTCCCGGTCTCGGGCCTGTCGGAGGAGCTGGCCGGGGACACCGGGGAGGGCGAGGCCGCTCTGTTCGTGGCGCTCGCCCGGCTGACCGGCGAGCCGGCCCCCCGGCCTCTGCCGGACCTGGTGTCCGTCCAGGTGCGGGAGGGCTTCGAGGTGCGGGTCCGCTGGGCGTCCGGCACGTCGGCCACGTTCCGGTTCGCACGGTCACAGGGGCGGTCCACGGGTCCGTCGTGGTCGGCGACGCTCCTGTGAGCCCGGTGGCGCAAGGGGCGGGCGCGCAGGCCCGGCCGGGGCGGCCGCCGCCGTGGACGGGGCGAGGCGCCGGTGGTCCGGGCGCGCGCTGCCCGGCGCCGGCCCATGGTTCGGCCGGCGCCGAAACGTCCGGAGGCTAGCGTGGCCGTATGACCGCAGAGCCCACCCCGACGTCCTTCGCCGGCCTCCACCACCGTCCGGGCGAGCCGCTGCTGCTGCCCAACGCCTGGGACCACGCCTCGGCCGCCGCTCTCGCCGCCCGCGGCTTCCCCGCGATCGCCACGACCAGCCTCGCCGTCGCGGCGGCCGTCGGCCTGCCCGACGGGGCGGCGGCGACCCGCGAGCACACCCTGCACCTCGCCCTGACCCTCGGCTCGGAGCCGTACCTCCTGTCGGTCGACGCCGAGGACGGCTTCAGCGACGACCCGGACGACGTGGCGGAACTGGCCGCCGAGTTGTGGGCCGTCGGCGTGGTCGGCGTCAACCTGGAGGACGGCCTCGGACCGAGCGGCCGGCACGCGGCGAAGATCAGCGCCGTCAAGGCCGCCGTACCCGGGCTGTTCGTCAACGCCCGTACCGACACGTACTGGTCGGGCGACGGGGACGAGCGGGACACCCTGCGGCGGCTCGACGCCTATCAGGAGGCCGGCGCCGACGGGGTGTTCGTGCCGGGGCTGACCGACCCGCGGCGCATCGCGTCCCTCGTCCACCGCCTCGGTGTCCCCCTCAACGTCCTCTACGCGCCCGCCGGCCCCACCGTCCCCCACCTCGCCGACCTCGGGGTCCGCCGGGTGAGCCTCGGCTCGCTGCTCTACCGGCGGGCGCTCGGCGCGGCGCTGGACGCGGTGGCCGACATCGCCGCCGGACACGCCCCGGCCGGTACGACCCCCACCTACGCCGAGGTCCGCGCGCTGGAGAGGAACGTGTCGGCGAGCAGGTCGGCGAACTCCACCGGGTGATCCAGCGTGCCGAGATGCCCTCCCGGGAACTCGGCGAACGCCCCGCCCAGCCGCTCGGCGAGGAACTCCGCCGTGCGGTGCAGGACCTGACCGCGCGAGTCGGTGCCGGCGGCGAGCGTGAGCCGGCCCGGGGGAGCGGTGAAGGCGGGCGTGTGCGCGGTGAAGGGGCGCAGCACGTGGGCCAGGAAGACGCCCATCGCCGTCGCCTGCCCGCCCTCGGCGGGCGGCCGTCCGGGACCGTCCAGCTGCCCGATCAGCTCCGCCCGCCGCTCCTCGCCGTCCGGTAGCAGCGTCACGCACGGCGGTTCGTGCGCGACCACGTGCGCCAGCCGACGCGGGTGCCGGGCGAGCAGGTCCAGGACCGCGATGCCACCGGAGCTGGTCCCGAACACGTACGCGGACTCGCCGGCGGGCAGCACCGTCTCCAGTACCCGGTGCGCCCCCTCGCTCCAGTCCGCCACCCGCTGGTCGGCGACGCGCCGGCCCAGGCGGCCGTGGGCGAGTCCGAGCGGGTCGTACGTCACCACGGTGAAGCACGCGGCCAGCCGCTCGGTCAGCGGGCCGAGCCCCATCGGGTGCCCGGCGCCGCCCGGGACGAGCAGCAGCACGGGACCGCTGCCCGTGACGTCGTGGGCGTGGGGGAGTGGGTCCGTCATCGCTCTCATGTCCTCTTCCGCTCTCGCGTCTTCTTCCCGCTCTCGCGCGGCCAGTGTTCGAGGGCCAGGTGGAGGGCGTCGACGGCCTTGTCCCAGGACGCCTGTACGTCCCGGTCCGCGCCGAAGCCGCCGCTGGACTCCAGCGCGCAGTAGCCGTGGAAGGTGCTGCGCAGCAGGCGTACGGCGTCCGTCAGGTCGGGTTCGTCGAGGCCGTAGCCGTGCAGCATGCCGTAGGTGATCTCGGCGGTGCGGCGCAGTGCGGGGGTGCCGGCGATCAGGGACTGGTCGATGCGGATCTGGGTGGCCGCGTACCGGCCGGGGTGCTCCAGAGCGTAGGCACGGTAGGCGCCGGCGAAGGCGGTCAGCGCCTCCTTGCCCGCGCGGCCGGCCACGGCCACGGCGATCCGGTCGATCAGCTCGCCGCCCGCGTACAGCGCGAGCCGGGTGCGCAGGTCCTCCAGACCCCGGACGTGCGAGTACAGGCTCGCGTCCTTCACGCCGAAGCGGCGGGCCAGCGCGGACAGGGTGACGTGGTCGAAGCCCGCCTCGTCGGCGAGTTCGGCGGCTGCCGCGACGACACGGTCGGCGCTCAGGCCGGCTCGGGCCATGGGGACGTCCTTCCCGGGTGTCCTTCCTAGGGTCCCTAGGTTATCAGCTAGGGGTATCAGGCCTCTGCGGAAGGCAGATCACCTCTCCTCGTGAAGGGTGGAGAAGACGAAGGAGAACTCCGCCGGCTCGGCCCGCAGGTGGTGGCGGGGCAGCGGGCCGGGGCCGCAGGACTGGGAACCGATGCCGTGCTGGCCGTGGTCGAGATGGACCCAGACCGTCTCGCCGGGCACCAGGTCGGTGCGGTGGGCGGCGGCGTCCAGGTGCTCGGTGGTCCAGCGGCGGGCGGTGAGGTAGAACGCGGGGTCGCCCTCGATGCGCAGGCCGCCCAGCTCCGCCCAGCGGACGTCGATGCGCGCGCCGTTCTCCTGGGGGCGGACGTAGGGGGTCTGCATACCCTCCACGGTCGACTGCCAGCGGCCGACCGCACAGGCCGCCCTGGTGTCCGGATACCCCTCGCCCGGCCCGCCGCCGAACCACCGCACACGGTCGGCCGCGGACAACCCGAAGCGGATGCCGAGCCGCGGCAACGGCACCCTCCAGTCGCCTTCCGGGCCGACGGACACGGTGAGCCGCAGACGCTCGCCGTCCGACACCCAGCGGTACACCGTGCAGAGCCCCACCTCCCGGGCGGCGGGCGCCACCCGGGTCCGCACCGTCAGCGCGTCCTCGCCGGCCTCCACCGCGTCCAGGCGGTGCCGCATGCGGTGCAGGCCGAGCTTGCGCCACAGCGGGCCGTAGCGGACGTCGGTCTGCCAGGCGGCGCCGTCGTCGTTGTCGGTGGTGGCCCGCCACACGTCCAGACGCAGACCGGAGACGGGCACGTCGCCGACCGTCCGCAGGGCGCCGGTGCGGGCGTCGAAGGTGCCGGGACCGAGCGTGATCACCCCGTCGCCGCGCACGGTCCGGGCGGTCGCGGCGACGTACGGCACCCGGCGTGCCGACACCGGGATCTGGCCCCAGGCCACGACGTGGCCCCTGGGCGCCCACGGGGTGTCGGCCGCCAGCTCCGCCCGGACCGTCCAGTGGGCCTCGCCGGCCGGCGCCCCGGGCGGCGGATCGGGCAGCTTGACGTCGGCCGACTCGCCGGGCGCCAGCGCGGGCACCGACAGGCTGCCGGACTCCAGCGTCTCCCCGTCGACCTGGTACGACCACGAGAACGCCAGCGCCGACAGGTCGGCGAAGTCGTACTTGCTGGTGACACGGACCGTGCCGTCCGTGCCGTCACCGGTGAGGGCGACCGGCTCGATCACCTTCTTGTACTCGACGAGGCCGGGCGAGGGCTGCCGGTCCGGGAAGAGCAGGCCGTCGCAGACGAAGTTGCCGTCGTGCAGCTCCTCGCCGAAGTCACCGCCGTAGGCGTAGCCCAGCTCCGGATGGGCGATGCCGTGGTCGATCCACTCCCAGACGAAGCCGCCCTGCAGCCGGTCGTGCGCCTCGAACAGCCTCTGGTAGTCGGCGAGTCCGCCGGGGCCGTTGCCCATGGCGTGGGCGTACTCGCACAGCAGGAAGGGCAGCGCGCGGCGCCTGTGGGGCCCGCCGTCCAGGCCCCGGCCGATCCGCTCGACCTCGGCGTGGTCGGCGTACATCCGTGAGTAGACGTCCGTGTCCCGGCAGTCGAGGTCCCCCTCGTAGTGGACCAGCCGGGAGGTGTCGCGGTGACGGATCCAGTCGGCCATGGCGGTCAGGCCGCGGCCGGTGCCCGCCTCGTTGCCGAGCGACCAGATGACGACCGAGGGATGGTTCTTGTCCCGCTCGACCATGCGGGCCGCACGGTCGAGCAGCGCCGGGGTCCAGCGCTCGTCGTCCACGGGGTTGTCCCGCCAGCCCTGTTCGGTGAAGCCGTGCGTCTCCAGGTCGCACTCGTCGATCACCCACAGGCCGTACTCGTCGCACAGGTCGAGGAAGGCCGGGTGCGGCGGGTAGTGGGAGGTGCGGACCGCGTTGATGTTGTGCCGCTTCATCAGCAGCACGTCCTCGCGCATGGTCTCCAGGTCCAGCGCGCGGCCCCGCTCGGGGTGCCACTCGTGCCGGTTGACGCCCCTGAAGAGCACGGCCCTGCCGTTGACCTCGATCAGGCCGTTCCGTAGCTCCACCGTACGGAAGCCGATGCGCAGCGGCACCCGCTCGCCCTCGGTGGCCAGTACGCCGTCGTACAGCCTCGGCGTCTCCGCCGACCACGGCTCGGCCGGCACGGTCACCGCTTCGCCGGTCGCCACGTCGATGCCGAGGTCCGGGACGAGGACCCGGCCGTCCACGTCGGACGCGACGCGCAGGGTGCCGCTGCCGTCACGGTGGTCGTAGGAGGCGTGCACGAAGAAGTCCAGGGCGCTGCCGGCCGGGCGGTGCAGCAGGGTGACGTCACGGAAGATACCCGGCAGCCACCACTGGTCCTGGTCCTCCAGATAGGAGCCGGCCGACCACTGGTGCACCCGGACCGCCAGCACATTGCCCGCGGTCTTCAGCAGATGGCCGACCGCGAACTCGTGGGGCAGCCGCGACCCCTTGAACTCGCCGAGGTCCGTGCCGTTCAGCCAGATCCGGGCGCAGGACTCCACCCCGTCGAAGCGCAGGACGGCGCCGCCGTCGGACAGTTCCGGCCAGTCCTGAGGCAGGTCGAAGAGGCGCAGGTGGTCGCCGGTCGGGTTCTCGGTCGGGACGCGCGGCGGGTCGACCGGGAACGGGTAGAGATGGTTGGTGTACACGGGGGAGCCGTGACCCTGGAGGACCCAGTGGCCGGGGACCACGATCTCCGCCCAGTCACCGGCGTCGTACCCCTCCTGGGCGAAGGAGTCGTCCTCGGCGTCGGCCGTGTCCGACAGTCTGAAGCGCCAGTCGCCGCCGAGGGAAAGGGACATGGCGTCCGAGGACGCGTACCAGGCGCGGGGCGGCAGCGCGCCGTCGCCCGGCGAGACGTCCTCGACGTACTCCGTGGTGGTGCGGAAAGACATCGGTCTCCTCCAGCTCAGCCCTTGATGCCGGTCTGCGCGATCCCCTGCACCAGCCAGCGCTGGAGGAAGAGGAAGACGAACAGCAGAGGCAGGATGGAAATGGCGGTCGCCATGAAGATCAGGTGGTAGTTGACGGTCTGGTTGGTCATGTACGACGACAGCGCGACCTGGACCGTCCAGGCGCTCGGGTCCTGGCCGATGACCAGCGGCCACAGGAAGGCGTTCCAGCCGTTGATGAAGGTGATCGTGGCGATCGCCGCGAAGAAGTTCAGCGAGTTCGGTACCACGACACGCCAGTACGCGCCCCAGTGTCCGAGCCCGTCCACGCGCGCCGCCTCCTCCAGTTCCTTCGGGAACCCGAGGAAGTACTGCCGGAACAGGAAGCACGTGAAACCGCTGAAGAGCCCCGGGACGATCAGACCCCGGTAGCTGTCCACCCAGCCGAGCGACGACACCAGCACGAAGCTGGGCACGAAGGTGACGGCGGCCGGCACCATCAGGGTGACCAGCACGGCGTAGAAGATCTTGTCGGCGTGCCGGTACGGGATACGGGCGAGGGCGTACCCGGCGAGGGAGCAGACGAACAGCGTGCCGACCGTGTGCAGGACGCCGACGACCAGGGAGTTCCACATCGACCGGCCGAAGTCGACCGTCGCATCGTCGAACGGCTCGGTGATGTTGCCCCACTGGATGTCGGTGGGGAAGAACTTCCAGTTCTCGCCGGTGATCTCCAAATCCGTGGACAGGGCGTTGCGGATCAGCAGATAGAAGGGGACGAGGAAGAGCAGGGCGGCGACGCCGGTCGCGATGTACAGACCGGTGCTGCTCATCACCCCGCCGCGCCTGGAGGGCTTCCTCACCTCGGGTGCGGTCGCGGTCACTTGGACTCCTCCCCCCTTCCGAAGCCCATGATCTTGCCCTGGAACAGGGTGACGACACAGATCAGCACGGTCAGCACCACCGCGCCCGCGCTGCCCTTGCCGTAGTTCTGGTCCTGGCCGAGGGCGGTGTAGTACAGCTCGACGAGCGGGGGACGGCCCCACGTCGTCTTGGTCAGCAGGTTGAAGAACTCGTCGAAGGCCTGGTAGGCGGCCACGAGCAGCAGCAGGACGACGGCCGTGGAGGTGGCCCGCAGCTGCGGCAGCGTGATGTGGCGGAAGGTCTGCCAGCCCGGCTTGGCGCCGTCGATGGCGGAGGCCTCGTACAGCTCGCGCGGGATGTTCTGCAGCGCGGCCAGGAAGAGGATCATGTAGAAGCCGGACTGCAGCCACAGGCGGGCGGTGATGATGACCAGCCAGTACCAGGGCGGGTCGGGGTCGGCGAGCCAGGCGACGTTGTCCGCGCCGAACCAGCCGATGACGGTGTTCGCCAGGCCGAAGCGCACGCCGTTGAAGAGGGACATCTTCCAGATCAGCGAGGCGGCGACGTAGGAGCAGGCGGTCGGCAGGAAGAACACCGACCGGTAGAACGCGCGCATGAACCGCAGCCGGTTCACCAGCAGCGCCAGGCCCAGGGAGAGCGCCCACGTGGTGGGCACGATGAAGGCGGCGAAGACGGTGAAGGTGAGGAGGGAACCGGTGAAGTGGCTGTCGGACAGGATCTGCCGGTAGTTGTCCAGCCCGACGAAGTCGCTGGGTGTGACGGTGAAGCGGGCCTCGAAGAAGCTGAGGTAGAGACTCCAGCCGATCGGGACGTAGACGAAGACGATCAGCCCGATGAGGAACGGGCTGGTGAAGAGCCAGAAGTTGAGGGTGCGGCTGTGCCTCGGGCCGCGCCGGGGACGGGACTTGGCGGACTGGGCGGGGGTGGGGCCGGTGCGGCCACGCGTGGCGGTCGTCGACATGTCGTGATCCGTCCGGCGGCCTATCCGAACAGCTTCTTCAGCTCGGCGTTCACCGTCTTGTCGCACCGGTCGAGCGCGGCCTCCGGGTCACCGCCCTTGCGGACGCAGTCGGCGAAGACGTTCTCCGTCGCGGTGATCATCGCCTGGGTCCAGCCGATGTTGTCGAAGTGCCCGTACTGGTCGAAGAGCCGCACACCCTGCGCCGGCAGGCCCGACTTCAGTTTGCTCGCCGACTGCGCGATGGACGTCCGCGGCGGGATGTGGAAGCCGTAGGAGGTCGCCCAGTCCTCCTGGTACTTCTTCTGGCCGATCCACAGCCACTTCACGTATTCCCTGGCCGCGTCGACGTTCCGGCCCTTGGCGTTGACGAACACCGACCAGCCGCCGTTGTAGACGGACGGCTTGCCCGCATCGGTGACCTTCGGGAACGGCATGATGCCGAGGTCGTCGCCGAGCGTCTGCTGGAACTGCGGCATGGCCCACATGCCGCAGAACTGGATCGCGCACAGCCCCTGGTTGAGCGCGGAGGGGTCCCAGAAGTCGGCCGGGGCGTCCAGCAGCAGATGCCCGCTGGTGAACAGCCTGCGCATCTTCTTCAGCCCCTCGACCACACCGTCCGTGTGGTAGGCGATCCGGTTCTTGGCGTCCAGGGTGTCGGCGCCGGCCGACCAGATCAGCGGGTTGATCACCGCGTGCAGGTCGTTGCCGAGGAAGAGGCCCTTGACCTTGCTCGTGGTGAGCTTGGCGGCCGCCTCGATCAGCTCGTCCAGGGTGGTCGGCGGGGCGATGTCCGCCTTCTCGAGCATCGACTTGCGGTAGAAGAAGAACTGCGGGTCGTCGATCATCCGGACGCCGTAGATCTTGCCGTCGACCGTGTGCGACTTGATGTCGGCCTGGTTGAAGTCGGCCTTGACCGGCTCGACGATGTCGGTCAGGTCCGCCACCTGGCCGCTCCGGACGAGCTGGATCTGCGGGTGGAACTCGAACAGGTCGGGCGCCTGCTCGGTCAGCAGTGACGCGAACAGCTTGCTCTCGAAGTTCGAGCCGGTGATCCACTGCGTGGTCACGTCCGCCTTCGAGTACGCCGTCGCGTAGCGCTTGATCGCCTGCTCGGTCCCGGCCTCGCCGTACGCGTGGAAGTACTGGACGAGCTGCTTGCCCGAACCGGAGCCGCCCCCGCGGCCGTTGTTGCCGCCGCAGGCGGCGAGCGTGCCGGCGGTGGCCAGGCCCGCTGCGGCCCGGAGTATCGATCGGCGGTCCCAGTTGCTGCTCTGTGCCGACATGGCTGACGTCCTTGTCTGTCGAGTGCGGCCGCGGCTCTGCGCCCGATGGCCGGATGGCCCGGTGGCTCGATGGCTCGAAAGGAGGTGCGGTGCGGGACGTTAACCTTCGGCTAATGCTTCGGCAAGGGGTTGGACGAAGTCTGTTCGAAGCGTTGTGCCTCGTTCGGGGTCACGAACAGGCGGTCACCCTGCCGCCGTCGGCCGCCGCCTGTCCGCTGACGTCCAGGCACCAGCCGGGCGCCTCGTTCACGATCTGCCCGTTGCGCTCAGGTCCAGGCGAAGCGCCGGCGCGGCCGCGGCTGTCAGCAGGACGGATCTCGCGGTGCGGGGGTGAACGGTGCGGTGCTGAACGGTGCCGGGGTGAGACGCGTGCATCCCTTCCGTCGTCATGAAGGCGGTGCGGTACGGCTCCTTGCGGGGATGGTGCGCTGGGTGGTGCCCGGGCGCGTCCGTTCCCTGTGCGGGGCGGACTGCAGCGCCCCCTCCAGCGCGAACGTGGCCGCGCCGAGGGACACCGGGTCGGTGGGGATCGGGGACAGGACGATCTCGGTCGCGGCCAGCGGCCGGCGCAGGGCGTGCCGGGCGACGGCCCGGCGGACCTCCTCCAGCAGCGGTTCGCCCAGCCGGGAGGCGACCCAGCTGCTGAGCACGACCACTTCGGGGTTGAGGAGATTGATGAGGTCGGAGATACCGGCACCGAGGTAACGGGCCGTGTCCCGGACGACCTTGACCGCGACCGGGTCGCTCGCGGCGACCGCGCGGGCCAGCGCGTCGATGGTGGCCGTCTGGTCCTCGGGATGCAGCAGGGGGGAGCGCGGGCTCAGTTCGCGCAGGTTCTGCATGATGCCGGGCGCCCCGACGTACGTCTCCACGCAGCCGTGGTTGCCGCAGTGGCAGAGCCGCCCGTCCAGCACGAGCGTGGTGTGCCCCCATTCACCGGCGCTGTTGCTCACTCCCCGGTGCAGTCCGCCGCCGAGGGCCAGCCCGGCGCCGACACCGGTCCCGAGGTTGACCACCACGGCGTCCCCGCGGCCCCGCGCGGCCCCGAACCACAGCTCGGCCACCGCGCAGGCGCGCAGCGGATTGTCCAAGTACAGCGGGTAGGCGATGTGTTCGGCGAGCAGGTCGAGCAACGGGACGTCGTGCCAGTCCCAGTTGGGCGCGTACTCGGCGATCCCGGTGTCCCGGTCCACCTGGCCCGGTACGCTCACGCCGACGCCGAGCACCCGGGCCGCCTCGACCCCGGCCTGGGCGACCACCGAGCCGACGGCGGCGGCGACATGACCGACCACCTGCTCCGGGCGGCTCTCGCCGGGCCGCATGTCCTCGTCGGCGCGGGCCAGCACGTTCAGCGCCAGGTCGAACAGCTCGACATGGACGTACGTCTCCGCGATGTCGACACCGATCAGCGCGCCCCCCGCCGCGTCGACGGCGACCAGTCCCCGGGGCCTGCCGCCGGCGGAGTCCTCGAAGCCGACCTCGGTGATCATGCGCAGATCCAGCAGCTCGCCGACGAGCGTGGCGACCGTGGCCAGGCTCAGCCCGGTGGCGGCCGCCAGCTCCTGCCGGGACGTGGGAGACTCGGCGATGATCTGGCGCAGCACCTCGTAGCGGTTCGCGGTGCGGATGTCACGTGATGTGCGCTTCACGCGGCTGCCCCTCCCGTTCAGGCCGGGTCGGACGACATCGGCACCGGCGCGGGCGTCAGGCTATGGGCTGGGACAGACTTTCGACAAGGGGTTAGGAAAGGGGCTGAACGAAGTGGCGCGCGGTCAGGCGTCCGTCAGCCGTCGAGGAGATCCCGCACGAAGGTGTTGGTGAACGTGCCGGTGGGGTCCAGGGCGCGGGCCAGGGACCGGAAGTCGGCGAGGCGGGCGTAACGGCGGCGGACCGCCGTCGACGGCATCTCGTAGACCTTCCCCCAGTGCGGACGCGGGTCGAAGGGGTCCAGTGCCTCCTCCAGCCGGCGCACCACCGGAAGGACCGCCGTCGCGTCCCGCACCCAGGTGAAGTGCAGCGCGACCGAGTCACGTCCATGGGCCGGGCTGAGCCACTGCGCATCGGCGGCGACCGTACGCACCTCGCAGGTCTGCAGGACGGCGGCGACCGTCCGCCGGATGCCGTCGATCGCGGACAGTGCCGCGCCGGCCGTCGACCGCGGCAGCAGGTACTCCGACTGGATCTCCTCCCCGCTGCTCGGCGTGAACTCCGCCCGGAAGTGCGGCAGCCGCTCGTGCCACGGCCCCGGCACCCCGAGCTGCTCGGTGCAGTTGGCCGCGGGCATGCCCGGCACCGGATGCACCGGCTCCGTCGCCGGCGCGGCCCAGGGGAAGTCCACGGCCGGCTGGTCGGTGCGCCGCTTGACCCACACCTGCCGGAAGCCCGGCCGCCGCCAGTCCGTGAACAGGCTCACGCTGTACCCGGCCGCCGCGACGGCGCCGAAATCCAGTCCCTCCAGGGGCAGTTCGGTGAACACATGCTGCTCCGCCTCGTACGCGGGCTCCAGGTCGAGGGTGAGCGCGGTGACGACGCCCAGCGCGCCCAGCGAGGTCACCGCGCCGTCGAAACCCGCGTCGCCCCGGGTGATCGTCACCGTCGAACCGTCCGCGACGACCAGCTCCACCTCCCGGACGGCCGACGCCAGCGGTCCGTTGCCGACGCCCGAGCCGTGCGTGCCGGTCGCCACCGAACCGGCCACCGAGATGTGCGGCAGTGAGGCCATGTTGTGCAGGGCGAGGCCGTGCGCGTGGACCGCGCGGGCGAGTTCGGCGTAGCGGACGCCGCCCGACACCCGGACGGTACGCGAGGCGGTGTCGACCTCGATCACCGGTGGCAGGCCGGCTGTCGACAGGAGGATGCCGTCCGGGCCGGGGTCGGCGATGCCGTTGAAGGAGTGACCGCTGCCCAGGACCCGCACCTTCGTGCCACCGGCCACCAGGGTCCGCAGCGCGTCGAGGGTCCGCGGACGGTGGTGCTCCTTCGCGGTGTACGTGATGGTGCGGGCCCAGTTGGTCACCGTGTCCGTCATGCTGACGTCCCTCCCGGAGAGTGCGTGTCCATTGACCCTCTCATTCGCCGCGACCTAGCGTGGAGAGCGGTTGCTATCCAGGCGTCGCCGAGCCGGAAGGTCATGTCCTTGCCCGAGCGTCCTCAGGCACTGTTCGCCATGACGGCCCAGAACATGCCGCACGTCTTCCCGCCGGCACTCCTCGCCCGTCTGCGCGCGTGCGTAGAAATCGATCCCACTCTGGTGGCGCAGGATTTCACGGAGCCGCGGGTGCGGGAGATCCTGGCCCGCACCGAGGTGCTGATCACCGGCTGGGGCTGCCCCCGCCTGGACGCGGCCGTCCTGGACGCGGCACCCGAGTTGCGCGCCGTGCTGCACGCGGCCGGCTCGGTCAAGGGATTCACCACCCCCGAGGTGTGGGAGCGCGGCATCGTCGTCTCCTCGGCCGCCGCCGCCAACGCCCTGCCCGTGGCGGAGTACACGCTCGCGATGATCCTGCTCGCCGGCAAGGACGTCTTCGCCTTCCGCGACCGGCTGCGCACCCGACGCGCCTTCCCCTACGGCGACGTCCTCCCCGGCATCGGCAACCACGGCCGGCGCGTGGGCATCGTCGGCGCCTCCCGCATCGGCCGTCGCCTGATCGAACTGCTCCGCCCGTACGATCTCACCGTCACGCTCGCCGACCCCTACGTCGACGCCCCGGAAGCCGCGCGGCTCGGCGTGCGCCTGCTGGGGCTGGACGCGTTGCTGCGCACCTCCGACATCGTCACGCTGCACGCCCCGCAGACGCCCGAGACCCTGCACCTCGTCGGCGCCCGCGAACTCGCCCTGATGCCCGACGGATCGGTGCTCATCAACACCGCGCGCGGGGCCCTCGTCGACCACGAGGCGCTGATCGGGGAACTGCGCACCGGGCGCCTCAGCGCCGTCCTGGACGTCACCGACCCCGAACCGCTGCCCGCCGGCTCCCCGCTGTTCGACCTGCCCAACGCGTTCGTCACCCCGCACCTGGCCGGCTCCCAGGGCAACGAGGTGGCCCGGCTGGGCCGCACGGTGGTCGAGGAGGCCGAGCGCCTGTCGTCCGGCGCCGGTCTTCTGCACATCGTCGACCAGGCCGGTCTGGAGCGGACGGCGTGAAGAGGGCGCGGTCCGCAGGGGGACCGGGCACCAACGCCGTCCGGGACGTCGCCGCCCGCGCCGGCGTCCCGGCGCCGACCGTCTCCCGGGTGCTGGGCGGCACCTGCCCGGTGGCCAGGTGGCGCCGCCCAGGGCGCGGGCGTGCGCGTCGGCCACGTGGCCCGGTTCGCGCATCGCCCTGAGCACCCTGGCGCGGCGGCCGCGCCGTACGACCCACTCCGCGCACGCCCCGGACCGGGCCGGCCCCCGCCTGGTCCGGTCGGCCGGCCGCCGCTCGGGCCGGGGGTGCCCGCCACGGTGGTGGACCACGACGACGCGGGCGGCGTCTCCGCCCTGACCGCCCGCCTGCTGTCCGCCGGCCGCCGGGCCGCATCGCCTACCTGGGCCGGTCTCCGGTTCTGTCCACCAGCGGCCGGTGCCTCTCCGGCTTCACCCGCACCCAGGAGTTCCTCGCGAGCGGACGGCGGTTCACGGCGGTCTTCGCCGCCACCGACACGAACGCCGGCGGGGCCGTCCAGGTCCTGCGGCCGCCCCTGAGGCCACTGCTGATTTCGTGGTTCGATTGCCATTTCACGCGTGAATCCGCAATCGATCTGGCCATGTCCCGACGATATCGTTACTCTCCTGATCATGGCCGACGAACCGCTCCCCGCCGCCCTCCCGGTCACCGACCGCACCCGCCACCGCCGCCTGCGCGAGCAGGGCAGCCTGCGCCGGGCGGACCTGGAGGCGATCCTCGACGCGGGATTCGTCTGCCATCTGGGCGTGGTGGTCGACGGGCGGCCGGTGGTCGTGCCCACGGTGTACGGGCGGGACGAGCGGTGGCTGTACCTGCACGGATCGGTGGCCGGCCGCAGCCTCGCCGGCGACACCCCCGTCTGCGTGACCGTCACGCACGTGGACGGACTCGTGCTCGCCCGGTCCGTGTTCGAGCACGGTGTGAACTACCGCAGCGCCATGATCCACGGCACGGCCCGCAAGGTCACCGACCCGGCGGAGAAGCTGGAGGGCCTGCGCCGGCTCACCGAGCACTCCGCGCCGGGGCAGTGGTCGTACGCCCGCCGCCCGAACCGCAAGGAGCTGGCCGCCACCACCCTCCTCGCCCTCTCGCTCCACGAGGCCTCCGTCAAGATCCGCACCGGCGCCCCGGAGGACGGCGACGGACCCGACGCGGACCTCGGCCTCTGGGCCGGCGTTCTGCCGCTGACCCGGACCTGGGGCGCGCCGGAGCCGGACCCGGCGCTGGCTGCCGGGACCGCCCTGCCGGAACACATCGCGCGCCGTGCGGGGACCCGGCACGGCTGACCGGGAGGCGGGGGCATACGGTGAGGGGCGAACGCCTGAGCCGGGAGGAGACATACGGATGGGCAGTCGCACCGCGCTGGTCGAGGATCTGATGGAGCGGTTCCCGCATGTGCCGCGGGAGGCCGTCTTCAAGGAGGACCTGCTCCGGGGTGGTGTCGCCTTCGACCCATCCGCCCTCAGCGACAACGAGAGCGGAGAGGTCAAGCCGAAGTCGTACTTCATCTTCTCCTTCGACCACGGCACCCTGCCCGAGCTGGGCGAGGCGGCGCTGCGCCGGCCCCCGGAGGAGATCATCCTCACCGGCGGCCCGTACGACCTGCGCCGTACGGTGGTCTCCGTACGGGTGAACCCCGCCTCGCCCTACCGGGTCGCCGCCGACGACGAGGGGCTGCTCGGGCTGTACCTCGACGGGAAGCGGATCGCCGACGTCGGCGTGCCGCCGATGCCCGAGTACTACCGGCACACCCTCTCCAACGGGAAGTCCGTGATGGAGGTGGCCCCCACCATCCAGTGGGGCTACCTGATCTACCTGACCGTCTTCCGGGTCTGCCAGTACTTCGGCGCCAAGGAGGAGTGCCAGTACTGCGACATCAACCACAACTGGCGCCAGCACAAGGCGGCCGGGCGGCCGTACACCGGGGTGAAGGACGTCGAGGAGGTCCTCGAGGCCCTCGAGATCATCGACCGGTACGACACCCAGAAGGCGTCCACCGCCTACACCCTCACCGGCGGCGCCATCACCAAGACGGTCGGCGGGCGGGACGAGGCCGACTTCTACGGCCGCTACGCCAAGGCCATCGAGGAGCGCTTCCCGGGCCGCTGGATCGGCAAGGTGGTGGCGCAGGCGCTGCCGAAGCCGGACGTGCAGCGCTTCAAGGACTACGGCGTGCAGATCTACCACCCCAACTTCGAGGTGTGGGACCGGCGGCTGTTCGAGCTGTACTGCCCGGGCAAGGAGCGGTACGTCGGCCGGGACGAGTGGCACAAGCGCATCCTGGACTCCGCCGAGGTGTTCGGCGCGCGCAACGTGATCCCCAACTTCGTGGCCGGTGTGGAGATGGCGGAGCCGTTCGGCTTCACCACGGTGGACGAGGCCATCGCCTCCACCACCGAGGGCCTGCGCTTCTTCATGTCGCACGGCATCACGCCCCGCTTCACCACCTGGTGCCCGGAGCCCACGACCCCGCTCGGCAAGGCCAACCCGCAGGGCGCGCCGCTGGAGTACCACATCCGGCTGCTGGAGGCCTACCGGGCCACGATGGACGACTTCGGGCTGTCCTCGCCTCCCGGCTACGGCCCGCCCGGGCCCGGCCGCGCGGTGTTCTCCGTCAGCTCCTTCATGGACAGCCTGCCCGCGGACGAAACGGTGGGCGAACCGGCGGTGGCACCGGCCGAGGTGTGATCCCGCGCAAGAGGTCGCCGAGGCGATGAGCCGAACGGCGCCGGCATCCGTACCACATGCCGGAGTCGTGGGCTCATCGCCAGGCGCATCCTCCCGGCCACGGTCGGTGACCGGATGTGAACAGGCCGCTTGTCAGTTGTGTCGAGGACGTGAAAGGCTCGGTGCCCTGCCGCGAGGTTCCGTACAACTCCCTTTTCCCTTTGGTGAGTTGACCTCGCACGTGGATGCAGGAGTCCCATGCCCGACCTGCCGACCCCCCAGGACGCCACCGAGGCCGCGCTGTTCTCGGAGGGCTGGGACGCGGTGCTCTCCTACGCGGACCTGTGCACCAGCGGGTCCCTGACGGCCCATCAACTGGCGTCCGAGGCGTTCACGCTCGGCATGCGCGAGGTCCGCGCCGCCGCGAGCACCCATGTGCGCGGCGCCGGCCGCCGCACCGCGCGGCTGCCGACGATACCGGCGCTGCTCACCGCCGTACGCGACACCGCGGCGACCTGGGAGGCCGACGGCCGGGGCCACCGGCTCGACCCCGACCTGCGGCTGTGGCTCAACTCCGGCAAGGCGGCCCGGTTCGCGGGCCCCCCGCTGGAGCGTCCGGTCGCGCTGCGCGGCCTGAGGGACATGCAGGAGGCCGACGCCTCGCTGCTGTGGCTGGCCGAGGTGGAGGCGCTGCCCCTGCCCACCGTCGCCCGCCGGCTGGGCCTGGACCCGGCCACCGTCGCCGACGAACTCGACCAGGTCCGCACCCTGTTCCGGGAGCGCTGCCACCGCGCCCACCTGGACACCCCCATGGACGCGGAGTGCCGCAGCTACGCCCGGCTGCTGGACGCGGTCACCCGCTCGTCCGCCGCCGACACTCCCGACGACCTCTCTCGGCACCTCGCGACCTGTGTGCAGTGCGCCGAGGCCGCGGCCTGCCTGCGCCTGCACGGCGGCGGACTGCCCGCCGCGCTGGCCGGCGGAGTCATCGGCTGGGGCGGCCTCGCCTACCTGGAGCGCCGCCGCCGCGCCGCCGAGGTCCGCCTCGGCGCGGGCCGCCCCGGCGCCGCCGCCCCCGAGCCCGGCGACCCGAAGGAGGACGGCGGCCGTGCCCGGGTGCTGCGGCGCGGCCTGCTCGGCGCGGCCGTCCTGCTGTCGGCGCTGGCGCTCGGCGTGTCACTGATGCCCTTCGACGGCTCCGGCGACCACACCGCCGTCGCCCACGACGGCCGCCGGCCCGTCGCCGACCCCGGCGTCTCCCGCTCCTCCCGCGGCCCGGCCCCGGACCGCCGCACGCCCGCCCCCACCCCGTCCGCGACCGGCACACGGCCGACGCCCGAGCGGAGCGAACCCGACCCCGAACCCCAGGGCACCTCCTCCGCCACCCACCGCCCCGGCCGCACCGACGCCCCCGCCACCACCGAGGCGGCCGCCTGCCGGGTCGCCTACGACCTGGTCAGCCAGTGGTCCGAAGGCTTCCAGGTCACCGTCACCGTCACCACCGACCAGGCCCTCACCGGCTGGCGGCTCGCCTGGAGCTTCCGCGACGGCCAGCAGGTCGGCCAGATGTGGGACGCCACCGTCGACCAGAACGGCTCCCGCGTCACCGCCACCGCCGCCGACTACAACACGTCCGTCGCCGCCCACGGCACCCTGTCCTTCGGCTTCATCGGCGCCCGGCAGGACCAGAACCGGACGCCCTACGACTTCACGCTCAACGGGACACCCTGCGCGACCGGATGAGCCGGCCGTACGGCACCACACGGCCGGTGGAAAATGCTTTGACGCAAACCCCCGCCGAAGAGCTACAGTTGGCGAGCACGCCGAGGTGGTGTGTGCGGACGCGAGAGAGAACGAGGAGGTGTCGACCGATGGCTGTCACTGTGCTGGGCGCTGCCCTCATCCAGGAACTCCTCAAGTCCACCTCCGTGGCCACCGGCTGATCCGACCGCGCCGACCGCGCCTGCCCGGGGCCACCCTTGTGAAGGGTCTCCCTTGACTTCCACCTCTGCTGTGTCCTCCGCGCTGTCCCCCTACGGCTGGGACGACGCCTGGGCCGAAGCGTTCACCCCCTACGCGGCCGAAGGGCTGCTGCCCGGCCGGGTCGTCCGGGTCGACCGCGGCCAGTGCGATGTCGTCACCGCGGACGGAATCCTCCGCGCCGACACCGCCTTCGTCACCCCGCACGACCCGATGCGGGTCGTGTGCACCGGCGACTGGGTCGCCGTCGAACCCGGCGGCAACCCCCGCTACGTGCGCGGCTATCTGCCGCGCCGCACCGCCTTCGTCCGCTCCACCTCCTCCAAGCGGTCCGAGGGGCAGATCCTCGCCGCCAACGTCGACCACGCCGTCGTCGCCGTGTCCCTCGCGGTGGAACTCGACCTCGGACGCGTCGAACGCTTCCTCGCCCTCGCCTGGGAGTCCGGTGCCCAGCCCGTCGTCGTCCTCACCAAGGCCGACCTCGTGCCGGACCCGGTCACCCTGGCCCACCTCGTCCAGGACGTGGAGACGAGCGCGCCCGGCGTGCCCGTGCTCACCGTCAGCGCCCTGCACGGCGAGGGGCTCGACACCCTCGTCGAGCTGGTCGGCTCCGGTACGTCCGTGCTCCTCGGGCAGTCCGGCGCGGGCAAGTCGACCCTGGCCAACGCCCTCGTCGGCGACGACGTCATGGACGTCCGCGCCGCGCGGGACGTCGACGGCAAGGGCCGGCACACCACGACCACCCGCAACCTGCTCGCCCTCCCCTCCGGCGGCGTCCTCATCGACACCCCGGGACTGCGGGGCGTCGGCCTCTTCGACGCCGAGACCGGCGTCGGGGCGGTCTTCGCCGAGATCGAGGAACTGGCCGCACGGTGCCGCTTCCACGACTGCGCCCACGAGACCGAGCCGGGCTGCGCGGTGTGCTCCGCCGTCGAGAGCGGGGAGCTTCCGGTACGGCGGCTGGAGAGCTACCGCAAGCTGATGCGGGAGAACCAGTGGATCGTGGCCAAGACCGATGCCAGGGCCCGCGCGGAGCTTCGGCGGGACTGGAAGCGGAAGGGAGCGGAGGGCAAGGCGGCGATGGAGGCCAAGCGGGGGCGTTGGCACTGAGGGCACCGTGGGCGGCGGCTCGGGTGGCCGCCGCCCACGGAACGCCACGTCCGATTTCCGCTGGCCCGTTTCCGCCGCCGCGTCCGACACTGGAAGCGTGATGGACGAAGACAGCAGGTACGAGGCGGTGCGCAGCCGGGACGGGCGGTTCGACGGGGCGTTCTTCTTCGCCGTCGAGACCACCGGGATCTACTGCCGGCCGAGCTGCCCGGCGGTGACGCCCAAGCGGCACAACGTGCGGTTCTTCCCGACGGCCGCCGCCGCGCAGGGCTCCGGCTTCCGGGCCTGCCGCCGGTGCCGGCCGGACGCCGTGCCCGGCTCGGCGGAGTGGAACGTCCGCGCGGACGTCGTCGGCCGGGCCATGCGCCTGATCGCCGACGGTGTCGTGGACCGCGAGGGCGTCGCCGGGCTCGCCGCGCGGCTCGGCTACAGCGCCCGGCAGGTGCAGCGGCAGCTCACCGGCGAGCTGGGCGCCGGGCCCGTGGCACTCGCCCGGGCCCAGCGGGCGCACACCGCGCGGGTACTGCTGCAGACCACCGACCTGCCGGTCACCGAGATCGCCTTCGCGTCCGGATTCGCCAGCGTGCGGCAGTTCAACGACACCGTCCGGGAGGTGTACGACACGACGCCGACCGAGGTCCGCGCCGCCGCCCCACGGGGCCGGGACGCCCGCCGGGCCACCCCGGGCGCGGGCATCCCCCTGCGGCTGGCGTACCGGGGCCCGTACCAGGCGGCCGCCGTCTTCGACCAGCTGGCGCGGGAGGCGGTGCCGGGCGTCGAGGAAGTGACCGGCACCGCGGGCGGCCGCACCTACCGGCGCACCCTGCGGCTGCCGTACGGCACCGCGCTCGTCGCCGTCGCCGAGCGCACCCGGGCACCGAAGGCGGGCGGCGGCACCCATCCGGGCGGCTGGCTGGACGCGCGGCTGCACCTCACCGACCCCCGGGACCTCACCACCGCGGTGCAGCGGCTGCGGCGCCTGTTCGACCTCGACGCCGACCCGTACGCCGTCGACGAGCGGCTCGGCACCGACCCACGGCTCGCCCCGCTGGTCGCCGCCCGGCCCGGTCTGCGCTCGCCCGGCGCCGTCGACCCGCTGGAACCCGCCGTACGCGCCCTGACCGGCATCCAGGGCGCCCGGGAGCTGGTGCGCCGGTACGGCAAGGCGCTCGACGCGCCCTGCGGCAGCCTGACCCACCTCTTCCCCGAGCCGGCCGTCCTCGCCGAGGCCGAGCCCGACGGCCCGCTGGGCGCGCTCGCCGCCGCCCTCGCCGACGGCACCGTACGGCTGGATCCGGGCGCCGACCGGGACGACGCCCAGCAGGCGCTGCTGGCCCTGCCCGGCATGGACCCGGCCACCGTCGCGACCCTCCGCGTGCGCGCGCTCGGCGACCCGGACGTGGCCCCGCCCGGTGCGGAGGCACCCGACGCATGGCGGCCGTGGCGGTCCTACGCCGTCCAGCACCTGCGCGTGGCGGAGGAGTCGAACCGATGACGAGCGTGTACTTCACCCGCCTGGACGCGCCGGTCGGGCCGCTGCTGCTCACCGCCGACGCGGACGGGACACTCACCTCGGTGTCCGTACCCGGGCAGAAGGGCGGGCGGGCCGTCCAGGCCGACTGGCGGCACGATCCGGGCCCGTTCCGGGTGGCCGGCGAGCAGCTCGCCGCCTACTTCACCGGCGAACTCAGGGAATTCCGGCTGCCGTTGCGCGCCGACGGCACCGACTTCCGGCAGCGGGTGTGGGCCGCGCTGGACGAGGTGCCCTACGGCGCCACCGCCACCTACGGCGAGATCGCCGCGCGCATCGGCGCCTCCCGCGCGGCCGTCCGCGCCGTCGGCGGGGCGATCGGCGCCAACCCGCTGCTCATCGTGCGCCCTTGCCACCGGGTCATCGGCGCGGACGGCTCGATGACGGGTTACGCGGGCGGACTCGAGCGCAAGGTCCGGCTGCTGACCCTGGAGGGCGTGCTCACCTAGGACTCCTCCAGCCCCTGGCCGTACACCCGGTGCGGACGGACGCGGATCCCCTCCTCGCTCGGATACGCCCCAAGTGGTGTGGGGCCTACGGCCGCCGCCCCAATCCCCGGTTGCGCCGAGCGGGTGGACCGGCGTCGATGTTCCGTCGGCGCGGCCCGCCCGTGTGGCACGGTCGCCTCCGACGAACCACGGGGAAGGGCGGCGCACACATGGCCAAGGTCCGACGGGCCCTCGGGGTCCTGCTGCTGGCGACGCTGCCGGGTACGACGGCGACGGCGGTGGCCGAGCCGGCGTCCGCGCGCTGGACGGGCAGTTGGGAGACCGCGCCCTCGGGAACCGCGCCCGCACTGCCCGGCGCCGCCGTCCGCAACGTCGTCCACCTCAGCGTCGGCGGCAGCGCGGTGCGGATCCGGCTCGGCAACCGCCTCGGCACCGCGCCCCTGTACCTCGGCGAGGTCACCGTCGCCCTGCGCCGGGCGGCCGGGCCGGACGCCGCGCCCGGCACCCTGCGCGCCGTCACCTTCCACGGCGCCCCCACCGTCACCGTCCCACCGGGCCAGGACACGGTCTCCGACCCGGTGCCGCTGACCGTGCCGGCCGCCGCCGACCTCCTCGTCACCGTGTACACACCCGGCGACAGCGGGCCCGCCACCTACCACCACACCGCCCTGCAGACCAGCTACGTGGCCCCCGCCGGCGAGGGACGGGCCGCCGACGAGAACGGCGCCGCGTACACGAAGACGATCAGCCGCTGGTACTACGTCACCGGCGTCGACGTCCGCGGGGACGCCCGGGGCAGCGTCGTGGCGTTCGGCGACTCCCTCACCGACGGCAACGGTTCCACCCCCGACGCCAACCACCGCTGGCCCGACCGGCTCGCCGAGCGGCTGCGCGCCGGACGGCTGGGCGTGCTCAACGCCGGGATCTCCGGCAACCGTCTGCTGCGCGACGGCAGCGGTCCCAGCGCCCTCGCCCGCCTGGACGCCGACGCCCTGGACCGGGCGGGGGTGCGTGCCGTGGTCGTCTTCGAGGGCATCAACGACATCAAGGGCACCCCGCAGGCGAGCGATGCCGCCGCCTACGCCGACGCGTACCGCACCCTCGTCGCCCGCGCCCACGCCCGCGGCATCCGGGTCGTCGGCGTGACCCTCACCCCGTACCGGGGCTATCCCGCCTACACGGACACCGGCGAGGCCGTACGGCAGCGGGTGAACGCCTTCATCCGCGGGGACGGCGCCTTCGACGCGGTGGCCGACGCCGACGCCGCCGTACGCGACCCGGCCGACCCCACCCGCATCCTGCCGGGCTACGACCCCGGTGACCACCTGCACTTCAACGACGCGGGCATGACGGCCGTCGCCGACGCCGTGCGCCTGGTCCTGGCACGCGAACCGTGGGCGGCCTCCACCCGGCACGCGGACTCCGGGCGCCCTTCGACCCGTCCCGGCCGGCCGACCCCGACACCCGTCTCCCCGCTTCGGCACCGGTGAGCCCCCCGGTCCCGCCCACGGCCCGGTCGCCGGTCAGGCGCCGCTCACGCCCACACCACCGCCCCCAGCCACGCCCCCGCGATCAGCAGGCACGCGAAGAGTTCCGTCAGCACGCTGGAGCCGCCCGCCCGCATCGCCGTGCGCAGCCCGGCCATGGCCTCGCCGTGCCCGCCCAGCCGCAGCCGCTCGTACAGGTAGATCCCGGCCAGGAAGCCCGGCAGCGCGCCCACCACCGGCACCAGGACGAAGCCGAGGAACGCCCCGGCGCCCGCGTACACCCCCATCCGGGGTGTGGCGCCGCTCTGCCGCAGGCGGCGCGGGGGGAGCGCCCAGCGCACCACCAGGGACAGCAACAGCACCGCGGTGGCCCCCACCAGCACGCTCCAGGCCACCGGCCGAGGGTCCTTCAGCGCCCACCACAGCACCGCGGCCCACACCAGCCACGACCCCGGTACGCCGGGCACCAGCACTCCGCACAGGCCGAGCGCGATCACCACGCCGACCAGCAGGAGTTCCCACGCTCCCATCTGCCCAGAGTGCCGGACACCGGAAGAAACGGCAGGTCAACAGGTTCGGCGCAGCGCAGCGGCGGTCAGCGGGGTGCGTCCCGGGCCACCCAGCCCCGGTCGTGGGCGTGCCAGCCCAGTTGCAGCCGGGTCGTCGCCCCGGCCAGCTCCATCAGCCGCTTCACCCGGCGCTGCACGGTCCGCAGGCCCAGGTCGAGCTGTTTGGCCACGCTCGCGTCGGTCAGCCCGGCGAGCAGCAGCGACAGCACCTCCAGATCAGTGGTGTCGGGGGCGTCCGGCTGCTCCTCGGCCGGCGCGGAGGCGCCCAGGCGCAGCGGCAGCGCCTCCCGCCACACCGACTCGAACAGCCCGGCCAGCAGCTCCAGCAGCCCGCTGGCATGCACCACCAGCGCGGCCGGCTCCGCGCTCCGCGCGGTCAGCGGCACCATCGCGAGCGAGCGGTCGGCCACCACCAGTTTCGTCGGCACCCGGTCCACCACACGTACCTGTTCGTCCCGGCCGAGCGCCGCCGTCAGCTCGGTCAGCCCGTGCGGCAGGTCCAGCACCGCCCGCTCGACCACCACCCGGTAGCGCACCCCGCGCCCGGCGGCCTGCTCCTCCGCGTCGTTCTCCATCCCGGAGACGACCATCGGCTTGCCGGTGACCAGCGCGCACACCTCCTCGGCGGCCCCCAGCTGCAACTGAAGGAAGCGCTGGGCCACCGCCGGGGCGCCGGTCACCACCTCCACCAGGTCGTGCACCGCCGGTTCGGCCGCCGTCGCCCGGTACTCCTCCGCGAGCAGCGCCGCCGTCAGCTCCGCCTTCTCCAGCTCGTGCCGCTGCTGGGTGAGCAGCGCGCCCAGCGCCACCCCGGGCGGGGCCGCCACCCAGCGGCCCGGCCGCGCCGAGGACCGGGCGGCGAGCCCCTGCCGCTCCAGCCGGCGCAGCGCCCGCTCGGTGTCCTGCTCGGCCAGCGTCAGGCGCCGGGCCAGATCGGCCACCTCGGCGGCGCCCATGGACACCAGCACCCGGTATGCCGCCTCGTGCGTCTCGTCCAGCCCTATCGCCGCCAGCATCGACCTGCGTCCCTCCCCTTGCATCGGCCCGCGAAAACGGTGCACCGTGGCGGAAACCGGCCACGGCGCAAACCCGCCGCAGGACATCATCGCCGTACCGGCGGTCACTCTGCCAAGGTGGCAGCACCGCAGGACGCGCCGCCGTGCTCAAGGCCCCCAGCCGCGTCTCCCAGGAAACCAAGCCAAGATCCGGCCGTTCGAACCGGTGCCGGGTCGCTTCACACGTCGCCGGGCGGTCCTCCCGTGGGGGGTGGGGCCGCCCGGCGGCCATCCACCGCCTCTCGTACGGATGTTCACTCGTTCACCCGACACGCCGTTCGAGGGGGGCGGGCGCGCCGGATTTTCCTGATGCCCCGTTTTCCTACGGCCCGTGCGGTGGACAATTACCGGCATGAGCCAGCAGGGGGGAAGGCCCGCCCGTCATGAGGACGACTGGTGGGGGCAGCTGTACGACGACTCCACCACGGACACGGGTCCCACGGCCGCGCCGGATTCCCTGGACGACCGCTTCGCCTCGGCGAAGAACACGGTGGCGGGAGGACCGGGTGAGGCGCCGGGGCGTCACGACACGGGACCCGGCGAGCCGGACGACGAGGGTTACGACGGCGACGGCGACGGCTACGACGGCGACGGCGACGGCTACGACGGCGACGACGGCGGTGGTGGTGAGGTGAGACCGGGGCCCCCGGAACCGGCGGTTCCCGCGCAACGCACCGCTCCGGCCCCGGCTCCCGGTCCGCCGGCCGGACGGGCCGTGCCCGCAGCCCCCGCCGATCCGCGCCGGACCACGGGACTCGCACAGCCGCCCCGGGCCCCGGCGCACGAGCCGCCGCCGGCCGCGCCTCCCGAGCCGCCACCGGCCCCGGCCCCCGCCGAGCGGCCCGCGCGCACGGAGCCCGTCGCGTCGGGCGAGCCTTCCTCGCCCGAGCCCACCGGCTCCGCCCGTTCCCGCTCCCCGGAGCCGCCCCCCGCCTCCATCGACTACGTGGGCTCCGGACCCCCGACCTACGACCCCGAGCCCACCGCGCTCCCGGCCGCAGATCCCGACGGGCTCGGGGAACTGGTCTCCGACACCGTGCTGGACGGCGCCCGGTACGGGGCCTGCACCCTGCGAGCGGTGTCGCTGCGCGGGGACTCCGCGCGGTACCGGGGCGAGCCGCGCCGGGACGCGCTGCTCACCGCCCGGTTCGGCAGCGGGGAGCAGGCGCTCGTCCTCGTCGCGATGGCGACCGGCGCGCGGGCCACACCGGGGGCGCACCTGGTGGCGACCGAGGCGTGCCGGTGGATCGGGCGAGCCGTGGGCAGCAGCCATCAGCGGCTGGTGCGGGACATCCGGGCGGCCCGGCGCGGCGACCTCAAGTCCGGCCTGCACCGCCTGACCGACCGCAGCCTCGGCAGGCTCCGGGCGAGCGCCGCCGAGCAGGGCGCCGACCCGGAGGAGTACACGGCGAGCCTGCGCTGTCTGCTGCTGCCCGCCGACCCGGACTGCCGTACGCGCGTGTTCTTCGGCGTCGGTGACGGCGGCCTGTTCCGGCTGCGGGACGGCGCATGGCAGGACATCGAGCCCGATGTGCCACCCGCCGGGACCACCGGCGCGCCGGTCGTCGGCTTCGGCTCGCCCCCGGCGGAGACCCTCGAGGGCGACCGGCTCACCCTGGACCTCGGCATCCCGACACCGCCGAGCCCCTACGAACCGGCGCCGAAGCCGCCCCGTGAACCGTTCCGTTTCCGCGCCTCGGTAGCCCGCCCGGGTGATGCGCTGGTGATGTGCACCACCGGCCTGGCCGACCCGCTGCGCGGCGAGCCCGCCCTCTGCGCCTACCTGGCCCGCCGCTGGTCCGGCCGGGCCGCGCCCGGCCTCGCCGCGTTCCTCGCCGACGCCCAGGTGCGGGTGAAGGGCTACGCCGACGACCGTACGGCGGCGGCCGTTTGGGAGGCGTAACCGCTGCCCCTGTGGATTCATGGAAGGTGAATTCACCGAGCCCGGGACCGCCGGAGGGATTCGGGCAGATCTGAGGGGCAGACGAGAGACCATGGCCAAACAGAACGTTGCCGAGCAGTTCGTCGACATCCTCGTACGCGCCGGGGTGCGCCGTATGTACGGCGTCGTCGGCGACAGCCTCAACCCGGTCGTGGACGCCGTCCGCCGCAACTCCGCCATCGACTGGATCCACGTACGCCACGAGGAGACCGCCGCCTTCGCGGCCGGTGCCGAGGCCCAGATCACCGGCAAGCTGGCGGCCTGCGCCGGCTCCTGCGGCCCGGGCAACCTGCACCTGATCAACGGGCTCTACGACGCCCACCGCTCCATGGCCCCCGTGCTCGCCCTCGCCTCCCAGATCCCCTCCAGCGAGATCGGCCTCGGCTACTTCCAGGAGACCCACCCCGACCGGCTCTTCCAGGAGTGCAGCCACTACAGCGAGCTGATCTCCAGCCCCAAGCAGATGCCCCGGCTGCTGCAGACCGCCATCCAGCACGCGGTCGGCCAGAGCGGCGTCAGCGTGGTCTCCCTGCCGGGCGACATCGCCGCCGAACCCGCCCCGGAGAAGGCCGCCCAGAGCGCCCTCGTCACCTCCCGGCCCACCGTCCGCCCCGGTGACACCGAGATCGACAAGCTCGTGCGGATGATCGACGAGGCCGACAAGGTCACCCTGTTCTGCGGCAGCGGTACGGCCGGCGCGCACGCCGAGGTCATGCGGTTCGCGGAACTGGTCAAGTCCCCCGTGGGGCACGCCCTGCGCGGCAAGGAGTGGATCCAGTACGACAACCCCTACGACGTCGGCATGAGCGGGCTGCTCGGCTACGGCGCGGCCTACGAGGCCACCCACGAGTGCGACCTGCTGATCCTGCTCGGCACCGACTTCCCGTACAACGCCTTCCTGCCCGACGACGTGAAGATCGCCCAGGTCGACGTACGGCCCGAGGTGCTCGGCCGCCGCTCCCGGCTCGACCTCGCCGTGTGGGGGGACGTCCGCGAGACACTGCGCTGTCTGATCCCGCGGGTGAAGGAGAAGACCAGCCGGCGGTTCCTCGACAAGATGCTGAAGAAGCACGCCGACGCGCTGGAGGGCGTGGTCAAGGCGTACACGCGCAAGGTCGACAAGCACGTCCCGATCCACCCCGAGTACGTGGCCGCCGTCCTCGACGAGGTCGCCGCCGACGACGCCGTGTTCACGGTCGACACCGGCATGTGCAATGTGTGGGCCGCCCGGTACATCTCGCCCAACGGCCGCCGCCGGGTCATCGGTTCGTTCTCCCACGGTTCGATGGCGAACGCGCTGCCCATGGCGATCGGTGCGCAGTTCACCGACCGGCGCCGGCAGGTGGTCTCCATGTCCGGTGACGGCGGGTTCTCCATGCTGATGGGCGACTTCCTGACGCTCGTGCAGTACGACCTGCCCGTCAAGGTCGTGCTGTTCAACAACTCCTCCCTCAGCATGGTCGAGTTGGAGATGCTGGTGGCGGGCCTGCCCTCCTACGGCACCACGAACACCAACCCCGACTTCGCCGCGGTCGCCCGTGCCTGCGGTGCCCACGGGGTGCGGGTGGAGAAGCCCAAGCAGCTCGCCGGGGCCCTCAAGGACGCCTTCCGGCACAAGGGCCCGGCCCTGGTGGACATCGTCACCGATCCCAACGCCCTGTCCATCCCGCCGAAGATCAGCGCCGACATGGTCACCGGGTTCGCGCTGTCCGCCTCGAAGATCGTGCTGGACGGCGGCGTCGGCCGCATGCTCCAGATGGCCCGCTCCAACCTCCGCAACGTGCCACGCCCCTAGAGCCCCTCGCGGGGGAGCGGATTTCGGCCAGTTTCACGACGCGTGACGGTATGCCGACCGCCCGTGCCGGGCGCAGCTGCGCTGTCTTCCCGGGGCGTCAGTGGCGCCCAGCGGTGGTCGGAGAGTCCGTGGTGCGGGGGGTCACCGGTTCCCCGACGGGGTGCGGTGCCCTGTCACTGTGGCCGAACCGCCGGTCATCGGGCATCCGCGATGACTGCCTGTGAGCCCGCTGGGCAAGCATCCCCCGTGAACGTGTTCGACCAGGAGGGGCAGGGACCGGCGGCGTGCGGGCGGGGGTCATGAAGAGGCAGGCGCGAGGGGGCGGTCCCGTGGTCATCGGGGCCTCCTCGGCGAAAACGGGGGAAGAGACCGACACCATCACGGAACACGCGCACCGGCTCCGGCGCAGGCTGGGCCGGGCGGATCTCAGGGCGGTGCCGGAGGCTCGCCGGGAGCTGCGTGAACTGCTGCGGCACTGGGGCAAGCCGGGCCGCTCGGAGATAGCCGAACTGCTCACCAGCGAACTGGTCACCAACGCGATCGTCCACACCGACGACGACGCCGTGCTGACGGCCGTCGTGGAACCCGGCGGACTGCGGGTGGAGGTAAGGGACTTCGTGGCCCACAGACCCGAGCTACGCGGCCCGGACTCCGATGACGACACCCACGGCCGGGGCCTGATGCTGGTGCAGTCCCTGGCGGACGCCTGGGGCGTACGGCCGCACGGGGTGGGCAAGTCGGTGTGGTTCGAACTCGGCGCCGAGGCGGCCTGAGCGCGACGGCCCGGCCGGCCGGCGGCGGGACGAGCGGTGGAGACGGGAACGGGACGGGGGCGTGACCCGTGTCGTCACGCCCCCGTCCCGTGAGGTCCGGCGGTCGCCCCGTCCTCCGGGGCCACCGGAGGGTCAGCCGAACTGCTTCTCCAGGTCCTTCAGTTTGCGCTCGAGGGAGTCCAGGCGCGGCAGGGCCATGGTGTCGTCCTCCGCGGTGAGGTCGACGGTCACCGGTTCAGATCCGCCGCGGACCGGCTGCAGGGAGGGCCGAGGGCGTACGGGCAGCTGCTCCGCGGTGGATATGGCAGGCTCCGCGGTTGCGGGAGCGGCCCCGCGCTCGACCGCCTGTACCTCGACCTGCCGGTCGGCCCGGCCGATGAAGCCGCGGTGGCCCCGGCTGATGGCCTTCAGCTGGGCGCGCTCCACGCGCTGCTGGTCGCGCCGCCGCTGGCGGGTCTCGTCCTTCTGCCGCTTGTCCTCGCGGACCTCCTCGACCGCCTCGTCGAGGCTGCGCACGCCCTCCAGGAGCATCAGCGACCAGGCCCGGTAGGTCTCGCGGGGGGCCCGCGCCCAGCGCACGATCCGGATCTGCGGCAGCGGACGCGGCACCAGGCCCTGCTCACGCAGCGCGGCCCGGCGGGTCTGCTTCAGCGCACGGTCGAACAGCACGGCCGCCGAGAGCGACATACCGGAGAAGAACTGCGGCGCACCGGCGTGACCCGCTCCGCGGGGGGCGTGCACCCAGTTGAACCAGGCCGCCGCCGCGGCGAACATCCACACGAGTATCCGGGAGCCGAGGGCCGCGTCACCGTGGCTGGCCTCGCGCACCGCGAGCACGGAGCAGAACATCGCCGCACCGTCCAGCCCGAACGGCACCAGGTACTGCCAGCCGTCGGTCAGCCCGAGGTTCTGCTCGCCGAAGCCGACCAGGCCGTGGAAGGACAGGGCTGCCGCCACCGCGGCACAGCAGAACAGCAGCACATAGGAGGCGGTGCCGTAGATGGCCTCCTTGCGCCTGCGGCGCTCCTCGCTGCGCTCCCACGAGTCGTCCGCGCTCGCTTTCTCCCCGGAGGAGCGCTTGCCGCGCGCGAGCACCGCCACCGCCGCCAGCATCCCCAGGAGCAGCACGGCGCCCGGAAGCAGCCAGTTCAGCGATATGTCGGTCAATCTCATCAGGGGTCCCTTGCATTGGGATAGGGCGTAACGCCCGCCATAGTGGCCCACTCCCGACGGCCCTCAGGGGGTTTCGGGGCAAGAGGCCGCCAAGAAAGCGCAAGGGGATGCCCAGGGCGGCGTTCTGCTCGAACTGCCGCATGAGGGGCGGGAGTTGAGTTCGAATAAGACTACCCGTACGGGTGGTTCCTCGGAAAGTTCCCGCGACGGGTGAGGAAGTGGTGAACAAACTGTCCGTCGGATCCGAGTCCTGTCCGCGGACGGGCGGCCCGATCGCGCCGATCCTAGTGGACGCCCGCCGGTGCTCCCGCCCTGACGGCCCCTCAAGCGGCGGCGGACGAGAGTTTGGCGATCCGGTCGCTGTCACAGGTGCGCGGGCAGGTGGCGCAGGTGTCCTCGGGGCGCACGGTGTAGAACATGCAGCAGCTGGCCCGGTCCCGGGTGGGCAGCGGCTCGCCGTCCGGCCCGGTCAGCACCCGGAACGCGGCGGAGCCGGCGTAGGGCCTGGTGGCGCCGGGCAGCAGCAGCTCCAGTTCCCGTACGGCCCGCCGTTCCTCGTCCTCCCCGAGCAGATGGGCGACGTACCACAGCCCCTCCACGACCTCGTCGGTCGCCATGCCCCACAGGGCCCGCCCGCGCCGCCGCATCCGCGGCCCGAAAGCCTCGAGCACCGGCTCCAGGTGCTCGGCGACGGCCGCCCGCACCTCCGCCCGCAGCGCCTCCTCGTCCCGTACGACGACGGCGCCGGGCAGCGCGGCCGCCGGGTCGCCCGGCAGGCAGGCGAACGAGACGGGGCGGCGTACGGTCATGCGGCCGGCGGCGCGGTCGTACGAGACGTGCGTCACGGGCAGCCGCGGCACCCGGCGGTGCAGGAACCACGGGACGGTGATCAGCAGGCAGGCGGGCCAGGCGTAGCGGTGCAGGCCGAAGCTGGCGACGACGTCCGGGCGGGCCCGCCGTCCGTAGTCCCGCAGCACCTGGGCCTCGTCCCAGGCCAGGAAGGCGTCCAGCGCGGCGTCGCCCGCCGCGAGCCCGGCGGCGGCGACCCAGCCGCCGCCGCGGGGCGCGGGTCCGTCCGGGGCCGACTCGGTCACGGTGAGGCCGGGGTAGGCCGCGCCGAGGCGTTCGTAGGCGGCGGTGAACGGCGAGGCCGCAGCGGGCATGGCGGGACCACCGATCCGTGATCGCGGGCTGGACTGTGCAGGTAAGGCTAACCTTACCCGCCCTTCGTGGAGTTTGAACTACTGTCCGGTACGCCTAAGGTGCTTGACGGACAAGCGACAAGCCGTCGTTAATGACCCCAAGTACCGACATGCCGCCAGGAGGACCCGTGAAGCAGGGCGTGCAGGGCTCCGCCGGGGCGGGGATCGCGGAGGGCCGGGGCGTGCCGGCCCGGGTGCCCGCCCAGCAGCGCGCGGCGGACGCCCTGGACGGTGTCCGCGAGCGGGACACCTCGACGCACGGCGTGCGGGGTGAGCACACGCACGCCGAGCGTCCCCTACCCGGGCCGCGGCCCACGGTGCAGCGGTCCTCGGTGCGCGGGCAGATCCTGGACGCGTTGCGCACCGCGCTGGTGGCCGGTGAGCTGAAGCCGGGCGAGGTGTACTCGGCGCCGGTCCTCGGCGAGCGCTTCGGTGTCTCGGCCACGCCGGTACGGGAGGCCATGCAGCAGCTCGCGCTGGAGGGCGCCGTCGAGGTGGTGCCCAACCGCGGCTTCCGGGTCGTCGAGCGGGGAGCACGCGAGCTGGGCGAGCTGGCCGAGGTCCGGGCGCTCATCGAGGTGCCGGTCATGCTGCGGCTCGCCCGGACCGTGCCGGCCGAGCGGTGGGCCGGGCTGCGTCCGCTCGCCGAGGAGACGGTGCGTGCGGCTGCCTCCGGCTGCCCGGCGACGTACGCGGAGTCCGACCGCGCGTTCCACGGGGCGCTGCTGTCCCTGTCGGGCAACGAGCAGCTGGTCCGGATCGCCGAGGACCTGCACCGGCGCTCGCAGTGGCCGCTGGTCGGCGGCCCCGTGCGGCACGGGCGGGCCGACCTGGTCGCGGACGCGGCGGAGCACATGGCCCTGCTGGAGGCGCTGATCGCGCGGGACGTGGACGTGGTGCGGGGGCTGGTGGGCGAGCACTTCGCCGGCGCCGGCTGAACGGGCGCCCTGTGACGCGGCCGTGCGGGGGCCGGGTCGCCGCCGCAGGGGCCCCTGCCGTCGCCCGGGTGCGGGTCCCTCGTGGCCGGTCGCGCGCTTCCACACGCCCCTGAGCGCTCGACGAGCCGCCCGCCGGTAGCCCTCCGCCGGGCCGGCAGGCGAAGGGCGGCCCGTCCGTCCGCGTCACCAGGGGGTTTCGTTCGGATCAGGTCGGCTGATCCGAACGAAACCCCTAGGCCGTGGCCGCCCCCGGCGCCGGTGGTGCCAACTGGCGGGCCAGCCACGTCGGCACGCCCCCCAGCAGCCGGAACAGGCGCCGGGCCTCCTCGCGGAGGCGACTCGCCTCCGGTTCGGACTCCGCGTCGGCCAGGGAGGCCAGCGCCGGGGCCGTACCCACCAGGTAGCCCAACTCCTCCCGGATCCGCAGGGATTCGGCGAACCCGTGCCGCGCCTCGGTCAACTCGCCGTCACGCAGGGCGAGTCCGGCCAGATGACGCCAGGTGAAGGACAGCAGCAGCGGGTCGGCGTGCGCGGCGGCCCCCGCGTGTGCCCGGCGGTAGGCGGCGCGAGCAGCCTGCGGCGAGCGGCTCAGGTTCTCGGCGAGCAGCCCCCGGCGGAAGTCCAGCAGGGCCCGCCCGGACGCCCCCGGAGGGATCAGCGCCGCCGCCCGGCCCAGCGCGGCCCGCGCCTCGTCCGCCCGGTCGCGCACCCCGTGCAGCGTTGCCGCGTAGGCGAGTTGGCCGCGTTCACAGGCCGCCGCGCCCCGCTCCTCGTCGCTGTGCGCGAGCGCCTCCGCCGTCCGCAGGGCGTCCTCGGCCTCCTCCCAGCCCCGCTCGGTGTACAGGCACCGCTCGGCCAGCAGGACGGCCCGCTGCAACGCCGTCGCCGGGGTGTCGCCCGGCAGCAGGGCCGCCGCGTCGGCCCAGCAGGCCCGCGAGCGCAACCGCCATACCGCGGTCTGGAGAGGATCGTCACCGGCGGTCGTTCCGTTACCAGACATGGCGGGATGCGCCACGTTGCCCTCCCCGAGCACGCCATCGAGCTGTTGAGTGGTGGCGGCATTCCAGCACCAATCGCGGGGCCGGGCCAAGAGGGTGGGTGAAAGATTTCACAAAGTGGCGGGGTGTGGGCGTGACCGGGTTTGGCCGCCTCACGCCCCCGCTGACCTCAGCTCATGCGCAGTGCCAGGAAGAAATCCAGCTTGTCCTCCAGGCGCGACAGGTCCCGTCCCGTCAACTGCTCGATCCGCCCCACCCGGTAGCGCAGCGTGTTGACGTGCAGGTGGAGACGGGTGGCGCAGCGGGTCCAGGAGCCGTCGCAGTCGAGGAACGCCTCCAGGGTCGGAATCAGTTCGGCCCGGTGACGGCGGTCGTAGTCCTTCAGGGGGTCGAGGAGGCGCGCCGTGAAGGCGCGGCGGACGTCGTCGGGCACGAACGGGAGCAGCAGGACGTGCGAGGCCAGTTCCTGGTGGCCGGCCGCGCAGACCCGGCCGGGGCGGGCCGCGGCGACCCGGCGGGCGTGCCGGGCCTCCTCCAGGGCGCCGCGCAGCCCCTCCGCGGAGTGCACGGCCGCGCTGACGCCGAGGGTGAGCCGCCCGTCGTCGTCCAGGCCCGCCGACAGCGGCTCCCGCACCGACTGCAGCAGGGAATCGGCCAGCAGACCGCTCTCCGAACCGTCGTGCTCGGCGGAGACGGCGGGCAACGGGACCAGGGCGATCGCCTCGTCGCCCGTGTGCGCGACCGCGATCCGGTCCGAGGGCTCCGGTCCGGTCGCCAGCGGGTCGACCAGCACTTCCTCCAGGAGCGACTGGGCGACCGGGCCGCCCTCGACCTCCTCGCCCTCCCACTCCACGCGCGCCACGACGACCTGCCAGTGCGGGGCCGCCCCCAGGCCGGGCAGCAGGACCGGCGCGGCGACCCTCAGACGGGCCGCGATCTCGGCGGGCGCGGCGCCCGTCTGGACCAGCTCCAGCACTTCCTGGGCGAGCCGGCGCCGCACCGTGCGGGCCGCGTCCCGGCGGTCCCGCTCGACCGAGATCAGCTGCGTGACCCCCTGGAGGAGATCCAGCCGCTCCTCCGGCCAGTCGCCGGCGTCCGCCTCGACGGCCAGCAGCCAGTCCGACAGGACCGTCTCGCGCACGTCCCGGGAAGCCTGCGAGGAGCGGCCGGAGGAGCGGACCGGGAAGAGCGAGTACGTCGCCCCGCCGAGCAGGACACGGTGCGGGCCGCGCCGGCCGGTGCGCGTCGCGGCCAGGTGCTCGGCGGCCAGCTTCGCGCAGATCTCGGCGGGCAGCACCGGGCCCGCGACCTTCGAGCCCGCGATCAGCCGGCCGGTCGGGGAGAGCACCCAGGCGCGCAGGTCCAGGTCGGAGCCGAGCAGGTCCAGGACCACGTCCGGGCCGCCGCCCGCCGGGCCCGAGGTCATCATCCGGCGGTGCCGGTCCACCACGGCCGCCAGGTCGCCGGCCCGCTCGCCGGAGACCTGCCGCACGACATGCTCGGTGATCGTCGCGAACGCCACCGACTCGTGCACCGCGAACAGCGGCAGCCGGTGCCGCGCGCAGGCCAGCACCAGGTCGTCCGGCACATCGCCCAGCTCGGCCTCACCGGCCGCGAGAGCCGCCACGCCGGCCTGCACGAGGATGCGGACGAACGGCTCGGAGTCGTCGGCGTCCCTGCGCCAGGCCAGCCCCGTGAGCACCAGCTCGCCGCCGGAGAGGTAGCGGCTCGGGTCGCGCAGGTCGGTGGTCATGACACCGCGTACCGAGCGGTCCAGCTCGTCCTCGCCGCCGAGCAGCCGCAGGCCCAGCGCGTCGGTGTCCAGCAGTGCGCGCAGCCGCATCTCGTCGCCGCCGTTCTTTGTCTCGAAACCTACGATGAATCTTGGAGGGTGACGGGGGAGTCACCCGGAACCGGTCGCACAGGGGCGTACTCCGGGGTCTCCGTGCTGTTTCCCGCGTTTCCCCAGGAAAACGGAGAGGTTACCGATGACCTCCGTTCATACGAATCTACAAGATGCTCGTCCTGGCCAGCGAACTCCTTCATGGTTTCGGTGACTGACACCGCTGGAGTACGGGGCGGTGTACTGAGTCCACTCCGCGTTAACAGCACATGAACGAGCCGGGCCCGCCGCACACGGATTGGCTCAATCTGCACGACTCACGAGACGAAGAAGAGAGCCGGTCATGGACTTCCTTCGCCCCGCCAGCTGGGAGGAGGCGCTCGCCGCGAAAGCCGAGCACCCCACCGCTGTGCCGATTGCGGGTGGCACCGACGTGATGGTCGAGATCAACTTCGACCACCGCCGGCCCGAGTATCTGCTCGACCTCAACCGCATCGGCGACCTCTGTGAATGGGAGGTCGGCGAGGAGAGCGTACGGCTGGGTGCCTCCGTCCCGTACACCAGGATCATGTCGGATCTCCGTGCCGAGCTGCCGGGCCTCGCGCTCGCCTCGCACACGGTCGCCTCCCCGCAGATCCGCAACCGCGGCGGCGTCGGCGGCAACCTCGGCACGGCCTCGCCCGCCGGTGACGCCCACCCCGCCCTCCTCGCCGCCGGCGCCGAGGTCGAGGTGGCGTCGGCGGCCCGGGGCACCCGCCTGATCCCGATCGACGCGTTCTACACCGGCGTCAAGCGCAACGCGCTCCAGCCCGACGAGCTGATCCGCGCCGTCCACGTCAAGAAGGCGGACGGCCCGCAGCAGTACTCGAAGGTCGGCACCCGCAACGCCATGGTCATCGCCGTGTGCGCCTTCGGTCTCGCCCTGCACCCCGAGACCCGGACGGTGCGCACCGGCATCGGCTCGGCCGCCCCCACCCCGGTCCGCGCCAAGGCCGCTGAGGAGTTCCTGAACGCGGCCCTCGAGGAGGGCGGCTTCTGGGACAACGGAAAGATCATCACCCCGTCGGTCGCCAAGCAGTTCGCGGAGCTGTGCTCGGGCGCCTGCAACCCGATCGACGACGTCCGGGGCACCGCGAGCTACCGCCGCCACGCGGTCGGCGTGATGGCCCGCCGGACGCTGACCTGGACCTGGGAGTCGTACCGCGGCACCCGCCGCACCACCGAGGGAGCTGCGTGATGCGCGTCAACTTCACCGTCAACGGACGCCCGCAGGAGGCCGACGACGTCTGGGAGGGCGAGTCCCTGCTGTACGTCCTGCGCGAGCGCCTCGGCCTGCCCGGCTCCAAGAACGCCTGCGAGCAGGGCGAGTGCGGCTCCTGCACGGTCCGCCTGGACGGCGTCCCGGTCTGTTCCTGCCTGGTCGCGGCCGGCCAGGTCGAGGGCCGTGAGGTGGTGACCGTCGAGGGCCTCGCGGACTTCGCCAAGCAGCGCGCCCAGGGCGGCTGCGCGACCGGCGCCTGCGGCACCTCGCTCGACGAGGCCAAGGGATGGCAGGCCAAGGGCACCGACTCGCAGACCGGCGAGGGTGACGAACTCTCGCCGATCCAGCAGGCGTTCATCGACGCCGGCGCCGTCCAGTGCGGCTTCTGCACCCCGGGTCTGCTCGTCGCGGCCGACGAGATGCTGGAGAACAACCCGAACCCGAGCGACGCGGACATCCGCGAGGCGCTGTCGGGCAACCTGTGCCGCTGCACGGGCTACGAGAAGATCATGGACGCGGTCCGCCTGGCGGCCGCCCGCCAGTCCGAGGGGGTCTGACATGCCGGCCAACGGCGCTCCTACGAAGATCACGCAGGGCTCGCAGACCAAGGGCGGCATCGGCGAGTCCACGCTCCGCCCGGACGGCACCCTGAAGGTCACCGGCGAGTTCGCGTACTCGTCCGACATGTGGCACGAGGACATGCTGTGGGGCCAGATCCTGCGCTCTCCCGTCGCCCACGCCGAGATCGTGTCGATCGACACCTCCGAGGCCCTGGCCACGCCGGGCGTGTACGCCGTCATGACGTACGACGACCTGCCCACCGAGGTGAAGAACTACGGCCTGGAGATCCAGGACACCCCGGTCCTCGCCCACGGCAAGGTGCGCCACCACGGCGAGCCGGTCGCGATCGTCGCCGCCGACCACCCGGAGACGGCCCGCCGCGCCGCCGCCAAGATCAAGGTGGAGTACAAGGAGCTGCCCGTCATCACCGACGAGGCCTCCGCGACCGCGCCGGACGCGATCCTCGTCCACGAGGGCCGCGACGACCACCACGCCGGGCACGTCCCGCACCCGAACATCGTGCACCGCCAGCCGATCATCCGCGGCGACGCCGACGAGGCCGCCAAGAGGGCGGATGTGATCGTCAGGGGCGAGTACACCTTCGGCATGCAGGACCAGGCCTTCCTCGGCCCCGAGTCCGGCCTCGCCGTGCCGGAGGAGGACGGCGGCGTCCACCTCTACATCGCCACCCAGTGGCTCCACTCCGACCTGCGCCAGATCGCCCCCGTCCTCGGCCTGCCCGAGGAGAAGGTGCGCATGACGCTGGCCGGCGTCGGCGGCGCGTTCGGCGGCCGCGAGGACCTGTCGATGCAGATCCACGCCTGCCTGCTGGCACTGCGCACCGGCAAGCCGGTGAAGATCGTCTACAACCGGTTCGAGTCCTTCTTCGGGCACGTGCACCGCCACCCGGCGAAGCTCTACTACGAGCACGGCGCCACCCAGGACGGCAAGCTCACGCACATGAAGTGCAGGATCGTGCTGGACGGCGGTGCCTACGCCTCCGCCTCCCCGGCGGTCGTCGGCAACGCCTCGTCCCTGTCGGTCGGCCCGTACGTCATCGACGACGTCGACATCGAGGCCATCGCCCTCTACACCAACAACCCGCCCTGCGGCGCCATGCGCGGCTTCGGCGCGGTCCAGGCGTGCTTCGCCTACGAGGCGCAGATGGACAAGCTGGCGAAGAAGCTGGACATGGACCCGGTGGCGTTCCGGCAGCTGAACGCGATGGAGCAGGGGACCATCATGCCGACCGGGCAGCCGGTCGACTCCCCGGCCCCGGTCGCCGAACTCCTGCGCCGCATCAAGGCGATGCCCATGCCGCCCGAGCGCCAGTGGGAGTCCAGCGAGGGCGCCGACGTGCGCCAGCTGCCCGGCGGGCTGTCCAACACCACGCACGGCGAGGGCGTCGTACGCGGGGTCGGCTACGCGGTCGGCATCAAGAACGTCGGCTTCTCCGAGGGCTTCGACGACTACTCCACCGCCAAGGTGCGCATGGAGGTCGTGGGCGGCGAGCCCGTCGCCACCGTGCACACCGCGATGGCGGAGGTCGGCCAGGGTGGTGTCACCGTCCACGCGCAGATCGCCCGCACCGAGCTGGGCGTCACCCAGGTGACGATCCACCCGGCGGACACGCAGGTCGGTTCCGCCGGCTCGACCTCGGCCTCCCGGCAGACCTACGTCACCGGCGGCGCCGTGAAGAACGCCTGCGAACTCGTCCGCGAGAAGGTCCTGGAGATCGGGCGCCGCAAGTTCGGCACCTACCACCCGGCCTGGGCGACCGCCGAACTCCTGCTGGAGGGCGGCAAGGTCGTCACCGACGGCGGCGAGGTCCTCGGCGACCTGATCGACGTCCTCGAGGGCGAGACCGTGGAGATCGAGGCGGAGTGGCGGCACCGGCCGACCGAGGCCTTCGACCTGCGCACCGGTCAGGGCAACGGACACGTCCAGTACTCCTTCGCCGCCCACCGCGCGGTCGTCGAGGTCGACACCGAACTCGGCTTGGTCAAGGTCATCGAACTGGCCTGCGCCCAGGACGTCGGCAAGGCGCTCAACCCGCTCTCCGTCGTCGGCCAGATCCAGGGCGGTACCACCCAGGGCCTGGGCGTGGCCGTGATGGAGGAGATCATCGTCGACCCCAAGACGGCCAAGGTCAGGAACCCCTCCTTCACGGACTACCTGATCCCCACGATTCTCGACACGCCGACCATCCCGGTCGACGTACTCGAACTCGCCGACGACCACGCCCCCTACGGGCTCCGTGGCATCGGCGAGGCCCCGACCCTGTCGTCCACCCCGGCCGTCCTCGCGGCGATCCGGAACGCGACCGGGCTGGAGCTCAACCGCACTCCGGTGCGGCCCGAGCACCTGACGGGAACCGCGTAACACCCCAGCTCTCCGGGCGGCGTGAGGGAACGTCACACACTCCGCCGCGCCGCCCGGAGGAACCCCCCTTTGAGTTCCGCACCGCTCGCGGTCCTTGAAGTACCAGGAAATTCGTTCGTCTCGGGCCGTCCCCCGGGTCGTCCATTCCCAAATCCCGTGTCCGGTCAGGAAGCACGGGTGCCCCTGTGAACCTTGGGAGATGGCACCATGACCCAGCAGTCAGTGGAGCCGAGGACCGCAGCCGAAGACGCCGGTGAAGGCACCCGCGTCCCGGCAGGGCGGTCCTGGCTCGACCGGTACTTCCACATATCCAGAAGAGGATCCACGGTCTCGCGAGAGGTCCGCGGCGGCATCACCACCTTCATGGCGATGGCGTACATCCTCCTGCTCAACCCCCTCATCCTGTCCGGCAAGGACGCGGCGGGGGACACGCTCGGCCAGAAGGCACTGATCACGGCGACCGCGTTCGCCGCGGCCTTCACCACGCTGCTGATGGGCTTCGTCGGCAAGGTGCCGCTCGCGCTCGCCGCCGGCCTCTCCGTCTCCGGTGTCCTGTCCTCGCAGGTCGCCCCCGAGATGACCTGGCCGCAGGCCATGGGCATGTGCGTGATGTACGGCGTCGTCATCATGCTGCTGGTCGTCACCGGCCTCCGCGAGATGATCATGAACGCGATCCCGCTCGCGCTCAAGCACGGCATCACCATGGGCATCGGCCTGTTCATCGCGCTCATCGGCTTCTACAAGTCCGGCTTCGTCCACCAGGGCAAGGCCACCCCGCTCTCCCTCGGCCCCGTCGGCGAACTCGCCGGCTGGCCGGTGCTGCTCTTCGCCGGCACCCTGCTGCTCATCTTCATGCTGCAGGCCCGGAACATCCCCGGCGCCATCCTCATCGGCATCGTCTCCGGCACCGTCGTCGCCGCCGTCCTCAACGGACTCGGTGTCATCGAACCCGAGCAGTGGGCCAACGGCGCCCCCGAGCTGCACGGCAGCGCCGTCTCGATGCCCGACTTCTCGCTCTTCGGGGACGTCGAGTTCGGCGGCTGGGGCGAGGTCGGCGCCATGACCGTCGGCATGATCGTCTTCACCCTGGTGCTGGCCGGCTTCTTCGACGCGATGGCCACCATCATCGGCGTGGGCACCGAGGCCGACCTGGCCGACGACAAGGGCCGCATGCCGGGCCTGTCCAAGGCGCTGTTCATCGACGGCGCCGGCGGCGCGATCGGCGGCGTGGCGGGCGGCTCCGGCCAGACGGTGTTCATCGAGTCGGCCACCGGCGTCGGCGAAGGCGCCCGCACCGGTCTCGCCTCCGTCGTCACCGGCCTGTTCTTCGCGGCCTGCCTGTTCTTCACCCCGGTCACCGCGATCGTCCCGCAGGAGGTCGCCTCCGCCGCCCTGGTCGTCATCGGCGCCATGATGCTGATGAACGCCCGGCACGTGGACTGGGCCGACCGCGCCACCGCGATCCCGGTCTTCCTGACCGTCGTCCTGATGCCGTTCACGTACACCATCACCACCGGTGTCGCCGCGGGCGTCATCTCCTACGTGGCCATCAAGGCCGCCCAGGGCAAGGCCCGCGAGATCGGCGCCTTCATGTGGGGTCTGACGGTCATCTTCTTGGTCTACTTCGCCCTTCATCCGATCGAGGGCTGGCTGGGCGTGCACTAGCCACCCCGTCGAACGCCCTTCGTACGCAACCCCGTTAGGAGACCGAGAGATGCTGGACATCGCCGAGGAGCTGAACCGGTGGGTCGAGCAGGGCCGTGACTTCGCCGTCGCCACCGTGGTGGCCGTCGGCGGCAGCGCCCCGCGCCAGCCCGGCGCCGCCCTCGCGGTGGACGCCGACGGCACGGCCGTCGGCTCGGTCTCCGGAGGGTGCGTGGAGGGCGCCGTGTACGAGCTGTGCCGGCAGGCGCTGGAGGACGGCGGAAGCGTCCTGGAGCGCTTCGGGTACAGCGACGAGGATGCCTTCGCCGTCGGCCTGACCTGCGGCGGAATCATCGACATCCTCGTCACACCGGTCCGGGCGGACGGTCCCGCCCGGCCGGTGGTCGCGGCCGCGCTGGCCGCCGCCGTGCGAGGGGAGGCGGCGGCGGTCGCGCGGATCGTGGACGGCCCGGCCGAGCTGCGGGGCCGGGCCCTCCTCGTCCGCCCCGACGGCTCCCGCGAGGGCGGCTTCGGCGCCCACCCCGAACTGGACCGCACGGTCGCCGCCGAGGCCGGCGCCTTCCTGGACGCGGGCCGCACCGGCACCCTGGAGATCGGCGAACAGGGCTCGCGCTGCGGCACCCCGCTCACGGTCCTCGTCGAATCCTCCGTGCCCGCCCCGCGGATGATCGTCTTCGGCGCGATCGACTTCGCGTCGGCCCTCGTCCGGGTCGGCTCGTTCCTCGGCTACCACGTCACGGTGTGCGACGCCCGCCCGGTGTTCGCCACGCGCGCCCGTTTCCCCGAGGCCGACGAGATCGTCGTCGAGTGGCCCCACACCTACCTGGAACGCACGGAGGTCGACGGCCGTACCGTCCTGTGCGTCCTCACCCACGACGCCAAGTTCGACGTACCGCTGCTGGAACGGGCCCTGCGGCTGCCCGTCGCCTACATCGGCGCGATGGGCTCCCGCCGCACCCACCTCGACCGCAACGAACGCCTGCGCGCGGTCGGCGTCACCGAACTGGAACTGGCCCGCCTGCGCTCCCCGATCGGCCTCGACCTCGGCGCCCGTACGCCCGAGGAGACGGCCCTGTCCATCGGCGCGGAGATCGTCGCGAACCGGCGGGGCGGCAGCGGGGTCTCCCTGACCGGAGCCCACACCCCGATCCACCACGACACGACGTCCCCTCCGGCGGGGCGGATCGGGTCGGTGGCCTGAGCCGCCGGAACCCGGCCCGCCCCGGCTCACGCCCGCCTGAGCAACCGGTTCGCCGCGCGGCCGAACATCGTGCGGGCCGTGCGTTCCAGGACGCCGTCGAAGGCGCGGGGCAGGAAGCGGACGCGCAGTTCCTCGCGCCACACCACCCGGCTGCGGCCGCCGGGACCCGGCCGGACCTCGATCTCCGCCCAGCCGAGGATCATCCGGCCGCGTTTCTCCAGGCGGCACAGGCCGGGCTCGTCGTCCACCGGTGGGCGCCAGACCGTCACCTCCATGACGTCGTCGAAGGTGAGCGGGCCGATGCCCGAACGGGCCACGAAGCGGCTGCCCTCCCGGGTCGGCGGGGGTGTGAGCACCCTGATCCGGGTCAGCGGGACCGCGTCGGCGTGGCGGGGCCACTCGGTGAGCCGGCGCCATGCCTCGTCGAGGGTGAGCGGGGCCGTACGTTCGAAGGAGAAGGTGGGCACGGCACGATCGTAGGCAATGAGCGCCGGTCACCTGCGCGTTCGGCCCGCCGTACCCCGTCCGCGCGTCCTCCGGCCGTCCGTCCGGCCGGGAGCCCACGGGGCGTCGGGTCCGGTGACAGCCGAGGGCGGAGCGGCGCGACGGCGAGGGCGCGAAGCAAGTCCACCACCACCGGATCCACCTCACGGGCGATCAGGGCGCTCTTCCGTGGGCTCGGAGGGCTCCACCGGGGGCATCCGGCGCGTCACGGCCGGAGCAGGTCAGGCCGGCATCTGAGGCGCGCCCTCCGGTGCCCGCAGCAGTCCCTCGGGCAGATATCCGGAGCTGATCTCCAGCTCCCAGCCGTGGACCTGGACCGCCGGCGCGGCGAGCGCGACGGTGCCGGCCGGCAGCAGGCTCCGGGGCGCCGGGTCGGCGGTTTCGCGGCCATGTCCGCGCGGTGCCGCCGGAGCCGTTCTGCCAGGGCCCGTTCGAAGGCCGGCCGGTCGTCCACGAGACGGACTCGCAGCAGCTGCTGATCCGGGGTCAGCCGGCCCACGGACCCCGACCTCCGGATCGCCGAGAGGCGTTCGTCGAGGTCCGGCTTGCGCAGCGGCACCTTGGGCCAGTGCTTGGGCAGATGCCCGGCCGCCTCGGTGAGATGTCCGCACAGCGCGTCCGTCTCGGCGAGGTCCGCCGCCTCGGAGCGTGACTCCAGCGTCGAGTACGGCACTCCGTCCCGGACCGCCGGTGCGTAGTCGTTGTGCAGCAGCAGCCCGATGACCCGCTCCCACTCCCAGACCGTGCCGGCGGCCACGCACAGCGCGAACGCGTCCCGCCAGGTCCGTGCGGTGGGCGCCCGGTCCAGGTCGTGGTGGAAACCGAAGTTCCTCGCTGCTCAGCGTCTGGCCGACGAGCGGCAGCGGGATCTCGAAGTCACCGCCCGGGAAGCAGCCGGGAGCCAGCGTCCCGAGGGCGCATTCGGCCGCCGTGCGCAGCGCCTCGCGCGTGCTGCCGGCGGCGAGCGCGGGGTCCTCGAGGGACCGCGCGGCGACGTGGTCGAGCAGCCCGCCGGCCAGCGCCTCGAGTTCCGTCAGGGACAGGCCGTCGTAGCGCAGGGCCCGCCAACGGCTGTGCGCGCGGCCGTGGATGTCCTCCAGCGCGCGAACGATCCGTTCCTCGCCGACCTCGTGACACGTCACGTCGGGCACCGTCGTCCTCCCCCGGTCCTCGGCAGCCGGCGCGCTCTTCCGCGGCCGCCGGGACGCAACGCTGTCCAACGCCTCGCGCGGGGGCCGTCACCCGGTCCGCCGACGGTCAGGGCCGGTACACCTTCCCCGGCTCGGCCTTGCCGGGCGCGAGCAGCTGAGGGACCGTCACGAACACGTAGCCGCGCGCCTTCAGGGCGTCGATGATGCCGGGCACGGCCGGCACGGTGCCGGGATAGATGTCGTGCAGCAGGATGATCCCGTCCCGGGAGGCCTGGTCGAGGACACGCTTGGTGATGAGCGCGGAGTCATCGGTCGTGTAGTCCTTGGCGGTCACGCTCCACAGCACCTCCGCCAGGCCCAGCTCCTTGGATATCTCGTGCACGTTGCTGTCCGTACGGCCCTGCGGCGGGCGCATCAGCGTGGGCTTGTGGCCGGTGAGCCGCTCTATCGCGTCGTTGGGCCGCTTCAGCTCCTCGCGTATCTGCGCGTCCGATATCCGGGTGAGGATCTTGTGGTCCCAGGTGTGGCTCGCCACCTCGTGGCCCTCGGCGGCCATCCGCTTGACCAGCTCCGGGTACTTCTCGATGTGCCGCTTGCCGAGCAGGAAGAAGGTGGCCGGGACCTTCTTCTCCTCGAGGATGTCCAGCAGCCGCGGCGAGTTCTCGCTGGGCCCGGCGTCGAAGGTGAGCGCGATGCACTTGGCCTCGCGGCAGTCGACGGTCCCGAGCTTCGCCGGCGCCCCGTGCGCCGCCTGGGCGCGTGCGGTGCTCGGCGAGGTCGTGTCCACCTCGGCGCAGCCGGACAGCGTCAGCGCCAGGCAGACCGCGGCCGAGGCGAGCGCGGCCGGACGCAACCTTCGGCGCGGTTCGCGCATCTTGTTGAACGCGTGCTTCAGCGTCGGGATCTTGTCGGTCGAAAGAGGCATGCCGGGACTATACACTCAGTGTATAGAGCACTTGTGCGAGCCCCGGACGGGGATCCCCGCAGCACCGCACCGCCGTCGCGCCGCGGACCGCCGTAGCACCTGGAAGCCGTAGCACCATGGAAGGAGAGACTCCGCGGAGGAGGGCGACCATGCGCTTCCGGGACCGCGCCGAGGCCGGACGGGAACTGGCCGGACTGCTGCACGACGCCGCCGCCCGAGGTGACCTCGCCGAACCCGTCGTACTCGCCCTGCCGCGCGGCGGCATCGCCGTCGCCGAGCCGATCGCCCGCGCCCTCGGCGCCCCGCTGGACGTGCTCGTCGTCCGCAAGATCGGCCACCCGCACCACCAGGAGTTCGCCGTCGGCGCGCTCGCCGACGACGACCCGCCCCTCTTCGACGCGGACACCCTCGACCGGCTCGGCCTCACCGAGGAGTCCCTCGCCCCGGTGGTGGAGCGCGAGCGGCGGGAACTGCGCCGCCGCGAGAGGCGCTACCGCGGCGACCGCCCGTTCCCCGACCTGGCCGGCCGTACGGTGATCGTGGTCGACGACGGTCTGGCCACCGGCGCCACCGCCCGCGCGGCCCTGCGCCACGTCCGGCGCCGCCGCCCCGCGCGGCTCGTCCTCGCCGTGCCGGTCGGCGCCCCCGACTCCCTCGCCCTGCTCGCCGCCGACGCCGACACCGTCCTGTGCCCGCACCGTCCGGCCCGGTTCGCCGCCGTCGGCCAGTGGTACGAGGACTTCGAGCAACTCACCGACACCCAGGTGCTCGAGGCCCTGCAGGGGCGATGAGGGCCGGGGCCGGAAGCGGCGGCCCGCCGGGCGGCGCGCCCGTCCCTCGCCGCACCCGCCCGCCCCGGTGCCCGTGCCTCCGCAACGACCCCGTGCACACCAGTAGTACCGGACGGGTACGCGGAGTAACCTCGGGTCCATGACGCGCACGGGGGAGCGAGCCGTCACATCGCGCTTACGGACACCGTCCTGGATCGCCCGCATCGAGGCACCGGACGGCAGGGTGCTCGGCGCGGGGGTGCTGCTCGCCCCCGACCGGGTGCTCACGGCGGGTCACGTCGTCGGCCCGGGACACCAGTGCACCGTGCGCCTCGTCGGGGTTCCCGGCCTGGACGCCGTGACCGCCACCGTCGGCGTGGACGAGTATGTGCCGCAGCGCGAGGACGCCTTCGGAGACCGCAGCGGCGACCTCGCCCTGATGCGCCTGGCCACGCCGCTGCCCGCCGAGCACACCACCCGGCTCTACCGACTCGCCGCACCGCACGGACCCGTCAGCATGTACGGCTTCCCGGACGGCGACGACGGCGGCCGCTGGCACGGCGCCACCCTGGTCGCCGCCCGCGGCCGGGACAGCCAGGTGCAGCTGCGCCCGCTGACCCCCGGCGAGCTGGCCGTGCCCGGCTTCAGCGGCGGGGGAGTGGTCGACCACGCCACCGACCAGGTCATCGGCATCGTCCTCAGCGTGGACGACGGGCCGGGCTCCGCCTTCAGCTACATGAGCCCCACCGAGACCATCATCAGCCATCTGCCGCAGGTCGCCGCCTGGACCGACGGCGCCGAAGCCGTCGACCCGCGGCTGCGTACCAAAAGCCCCGGCAGCGCCGCCGGCCGGCTCGACGTGCCGTTCGCCACCGAACTCGCCTCCTGGTTCCGGGGCGAGGGCTGGCCGGTGCTCGTCACCGTCGTCCCCGCCCGCGGCGACCGTGCCTGGACGCTGGAGCGCGCCGTCACCCTCGCCGACCGCGAGCTGCGCACCCACCGCAACACCAGTGCCGTCAGCCACGACCCGCCCGAGACCGTGCCCCCGGCCGGCGCCCACGATCTCGCCCTGGACGTCAAGGGGTTGACGGCCGCCGAGGTCATGGACCGGATCGCCGAACGCCTCGGCATCCGCGACGACCCCCGGCCCGAACGGCTCGCCACCCTGCGCGTCCCCCTCGCCGCCGTCCTGGTCGGCGTCGACCAGGCCGCGGAACCCGACGCCCTGATCGGCCTGCTGGACCGCCTCGCCCGGCACGGCGCCCGTCTGCTGCTCGCCCATCGCCGCCGGGGCGGGCGCACCGCGCGTGCCGCCGATCTCCTCGTCGACCGCCCCCTGCGCGAGCGCTGGTCCCGCCTGCACGCCGAACTCGACCGGATCGTGGACGAGTTGGGGCCCTGTCTCGACCAGCGCCGGGACCGGGTGCTGCCCGCCCCCGGCACCCGGCGGCTGCTGGAACAGGCCGAGGCCGGCGTACGGCGCACCCGGATGCTGCGCGCATGGGTGGGCCACACCCCCGACCGGGAGCGCGCACCCCGCCACGCCGACCTGCTGTTCACCTTCGAGGACGCCGCCGAACGCCGCCGGCAGCGCCTGGAACAGGCCCTCGACGTCCTCGACGCCCGGCTGCGCCGCCGCGAGGAACTCCTGGGCCGGGTCAGTGCCGAGTGGCCGCTGTGCCGGCAGCGGACCGCCGCGGACGGCGACCGGGTCATGGAGGCGTACCGGCTCTACGAGGACGCCCTGTCCCTGCTGCGGCAGACCCCGTGCGACCTCGAGCGCGCGGAGACCGCCGTCGAGCGATTCGTCACCTTCTGCTCCACCCCGTCCTCCACCCCACCGACCTCGCCCACCTCCCCTCCACCACCGGCCGGCCCCACGGCGCCCTCTGGTCCCGCGTCACCGGCTGGTCCCAGGGCGCCGGCCGGCCCGACGGCGCCCTCCGGTTCCACGTCTCCGGCCGGTCCGACGGCGTCGGCCGGTCCTGTGGCGCAGGCTGTTCCGACGGCGTCGGCCGGTCCCGGGTCACCGGCTGTTCCGGTGGCGTCGGCTGGTGCCGGGTCACCGGCTGTTCCGGTGGCGTCGGCCGGTCCCGGGTCACCGGCTGTTCCGACGGCGTCGGCAGGTCCCAGGTCACCGGCCGGTCCCGCCCTGTCGACCGCGCCCGTGGCACCGGCCCGACCGGCGGCGCGGACCGCATCCGCCCCACCGGCCCGACCCATGGCACCGACCGCGTCCCCGGCATCCACCGCGTCCCCGGCACCGACCGCGCCCGTCGGGCCGACCGCGTCCGTCGCACGCACCGCGCCCGTCGCACCCACCGCGCCCGGAGAGGAGAACGTGTCGTGACCTCGTGTCTTCGTCCCCGTTGTGCGGGCCACATCATGGGCACCGGGTACTGCGACACCTGCGGACGCCGGCGCGCCGAGTCGCGCAGCGTGCCACCGGCCTCGCCCCCGACCGCCGTCACGCCCACCGTCACGACCACCGAGGAGGCCCCCGGCCCGCCGGTCGTCCACGCCGTCGCCGGCGTCGGCGAACTCGACCAGCACGGACTGGTCGTCCTGCCCGACGTACCCGTCCCCGACGACGTCCTCGTCGCCGACCCCCGCCCACCCACCGGCGGCCGCCGCTGCGGCGCGAACGACTGCACGATGACCATCGGCGTCGGCTACGGCGGCCAGCCCGCCCGTGCCACCGGCCGCTGCCCCCGCTGCGGCACGCCCTACTCGTTCCTGCCGCAGCTCCACCAGGGCGACGTGGTCGCCGGTCACTACAAGGTCCTCGGCTGCCTCGCCCACGGCGGCCTCGGCTGGGTCTACCTCGCCGAGGACACCCGCGCCGACGGCCACCGGGTCGTCCTCAAGGGGCAGATCAACGTCCACGACGCGCTCGCGCGCCGCAACGCCGTGGAGGAGCGCCGCTCCCTGACCGACCTGCACCACCCCGACATCGTCCGCATCATCACGTACGCCGACCACCAGGCCCCCGGCCGCCCGTCCGCCGGCTACCTGGTCATGGACTACATCGGCGGCCGTTCCCTGCAACAGCTCCTCGACGCCGACGACGCCGAACGCGTCTTCCACGGCCGCCCCCGCCTCGACCACGTCCTCACCTACGGCTGCAAGATCCTCGGGGCGCTGCGGTACATGCACGAACGGGGGCTGCTGTACTGCGACATGAAGCCGGCCAACGTCATCCACTTCGGCCGGGCGATCAAGGTCATCGACCTCGGCGCGGTCCGCGCGATCGGCGACCGCGCCTCCGCCTACGTCTACACGACCGGCTTCGCCCCGCCCAAGGAGGAGATCGACCGCCGCGGCTGGCACGTGGACAGCGACCTCTACACCGTCGGCATGACCCTGGAGGCGCTCGCCCGCGGCACGGAACCCGCCCGCGGCCTCGCTCCCGACTCCTTCCGCCGTCTCATCGACCGCGCCATCCACGCCGAACCCCGCGCCCGGTTCCGCTCGGCGGCCGAGATGTCGCGCCAACTCTGGGAGGTGTTGCGTGAGTACCGCTCGCTGCAGTTCGGCGAGCAGCTGCCCGAGAGTTCCACCCGGTTCCGCGCCACCGGTGCCAGCCTCGACGCCGGACTCGGCGCGATCCCGGCACTGGGCCACTGGACCGCCCGGCCCGGCGAGCGGCCGGCTGGGCTGGACGTCTCCCCGCCCCCGGCCGCCGAGGTCGCCGGTGCCCTCCCGGAGCCGGTCCCCGACCCCGACGACGGCGCGGCCCTGCTGCTGGACACCTTCCCGCCCGACGCCCCGGACCGGGTCGCCCGGCAGTGGCCCCGCGAATCCCGCCTGGGCACGCCCGAGACCGCCCTGTGGCTGTGCCGCGCCTACCTCAGAAAGGGCGAGCAACGCGAGGCCGAGAGCTGGCTCGCCGAGGCCGAGACCCAGCTCGGCGAACGCGCCGCCGCCCACGACTGGCGCATCGCCTGGCACCACGGTGTGCTCCACCTCAGCAAGGGCGAGGTCGCCGAGGCCGGCGACCGCTTCGACGCCGTGTACCGGGCGCTGCCGGGCGAGTACGTGCCCAAGCTCGCCCTCGGATACTGCGCCGAGCACGGAACCGACGACGCGGCCGACGACACCGCCGAAACCGCGGCGGAAGCCGGACCGGTCCAGGGAGCCGGACACGGGGGCGGGCACGTCGCCGTACCGGGAGGAACCGGACGCGCTGCCGGACGCCGGGACGGAGAGGGGCCGCGACCGGCGCGGGCCATGCGGTTCTACGAGGCCGTGTGGAAACGGGACAGCGCGCACACCGCCGCCGCGTTCGGCCTGGCCCGCGGTCACCTGGCCGGCGGTGACCGGGACGCGGCCGTGCACGTCCTCGACGACGTCCCCGCCACCTCCCGCCACCACGACGCCGCCCGCATCGCGGCCGTCCGCGTCCGCGCCGGCATCCTGCACGGCCGCCCGCCCTCGCCCGCCGACCTGCGGGACGCGGCCCGGCGGCTGCCCGAGCTGCGCCTGGACGGCGGTGCCGCCGACGGCGAGTCCCGGGCCCGGCTGGTCGCCGAGGTCCGCGAGAACACCCTGCGTGTCCGGCCGGAGCACGGTGGCCGGGGACCGGACCTCCCCGCCGGGGGCCTCCTCGGACCAGGTGACGAGGACAGCCTGCGCACCTTGCTGGAGCACTCCTTCCGGCAGCTGGCCGCGCAGGCCCGCACCGCCCGGGAACACGGCCGGCTGCTCGACCTGGCCCACGCGGTCCGGCCCATGACCACCTTCTGAGAACGCTCATGACCACTGGGGGTGCACAGCGATGACCGGCGCCGGGGAGACCGAGGTGACGCTCGCGGTCGGCCAGCAGAAGGAACTGCCCGCCGTGCCCCCCGGGCCCGGGCGGCCCCCCGACCGGGAGATGCACGCCATCCTGGAGATCGGGGTCGACAGCCACGGCGGTCCGGGTCTCGCCGCCGCGCCCGCGCCCGGCCGCGGGCCCGCGCTCGCCGAGGTGCTGATCGTCGACACCTCCCGCTCGATGCTCCACCCGGCCGCCAAACTGCACGCCGCCAAGGACGCCACCGTCGCGGCCGTCCGGATGCTCCCCGAGGGCACCGCCTTCGCCGTGCTCTCCGGCCGGTTCGACGCCACCGTGGTCCACCCCGGCCCCGGCCGCGAGGTGATGGCCGTCGCGGCACCCGCCGAACGGGCCGCTGCCGAACGCGCCGTACGCATCCTGGACGCGGACGGCGGCACCGCCCTCGGCACCTGGCTCGATCTCGCCCGGCGGCTGCTCAAGGACCAGCCCGCCCCGGTCAAGCACGTCCTGCTGCTCACCGACGGGCGCAACGAGCACGACCACCGGTCCGACCGACCGCTGGAAACCGTCCTCGACGCCTGCGAGGGCCGGTTCGTCTGCGACGCCTGGGGCATCGGCGACGACTGGGACGCCGAACTGCTGCTGCACATCACCCGGCGCCTGCAAGGCCGGGCCGGAGCGGTCCGCAGCGAGTCCGAACTGACCGCCGCCTACGAGGAACTGGTCGACGGCCTGATCGGCACGGCCGTACCCGAGCTGCGCATCCGGCTCACCCCCACCCCCGGCACGGTGATCCGCCGGGTCACCCAGGTCGTGCCGAGCGAGCAGGAGATCCCGCCCGCCGCCGGATCCGGCGGGCGCGGCACGGAGTACGTCACCCGCGCCTGGGGCGACGAGGTACGGCACTTCCAGGTCGTCCTGACCGCCGATCCGACCGGCCGCGAGATCGGCGAGGACCTCCAACTCGCCGCCGTGGAGGTCGTCGTACCCGAGTTCGGGCGCCCGGTACGGCTGCCCGGACCGCGGCCCGTCCTGGTGCGCTGGACCGACAACCCGCTCGACGCCTCCCGGCAGCACCCGGGGGTCCGCCGGCACGAGCTGTACCAGCAGGCCGGCGCCGCCGTCGCCCGGGCCTACCGGGCCTGGCTGCGCCGCACGGACGGCCGGGCCGCGGCGGACCACGAACTGGCGCGGGCGCTGATCCTGGCCGCGGAGCTGCGCGACACCCAGCTGCTCGGCGCGCTGCGGCGGATCGAGGACGGACCGGGCACCGGACGGGTCCGCACCGGCCTCAAGGACGTCGACTGGCAGCACCTGATCCTCTCCAGCGCCATGACCACGCCGCCGGAGCCGGCCGGCGGCCCACCGGCTCCCGCCGTCCCCGCCGGCTCCGTACCTCCGGACGCCGCCGGCCCGGACGGCCTCGTCGAGTGCCCGGACTGCGACTGGCTCGGCCCGGCCGACTCCCTGTACTGCGGGGGCGACTGCGGGCGGCCGCTGAGGGGGTCGTCCGCGTGAGCTTCCCCGGAACCACCGAGCCCGGCGGCCGGGCCACGGACACCGGCGGCCGGGCCACGCAGACCGCCGCGCCCCCGGTTCGGCGATCCTCCGCACGCCGCCGGAGCGGCGGCCCCTCCGACCGCCGCGCTCCGGGCCGGCCGGCCGGCCGCCCCACCCGCCTCCCCGGACACCTCCTCACCCGTCTCCTCGGGGTCGGGCTGCGCCCGCCGGACGACGGCAGTACGACCGCCCACGACCTCGCGGTGCGCCACCGCCTGCTGCTGGCGCTGTCGGCCCTGCTGACCCTCGCCCTGTTCCTGTCCTACGAAGGCGTGCACGGCGACGCGAACCCGTTGCGCACCTCCAGCGCCCCCGCGGTGCTGTCCATCGACACCGCGCTGTACGCGCTCGGCCAGGCCCAGCAGGACGCCGGGGCTGCGGCACCGACGAGCGACTTCCAGAAACAGATCTCGGTCGCGGCGCAGAGCCTCGCGGCCGCCGCCCGCGACGACATCGGCGCTCCGGCGGCCCGGGCCCTGCAGACCGTGGCCGGTCTGATCACGGTGTACGCCGTGAAGGTCCAGCAGGCCCAACTGGCCTCCGGCGACCGGGTGCTGCGCGAGGCCTACCTCAGCTACGCGACGAGCGTCCTGAGCGACGAGGGCTCCGGGATCCTGGCCCGCCTGAAGGTGCTGCAGGGACAGCAGCGGGCCGCGGTCCACCGGCAGACCTCGTTCGGCGAGCTGCTGTGGCTCGGCTGGAGCGCGACCCTGCTGCTCGCGTGCGCCCTCGCCCTGGCCCTGCTGGAGACCCAGCGGTTCCTGCGCCGCCGCTTCCGGCGCCGCTACAACCGCCAACTCCTCGCTGCCAGCGCCCTGTTGCCCGGCGGGATCGCCGTGTCACTGCTGTTCACCCTGTGGACGCACCAGGGCATGGCGCGCACCCGTGACCTGCTCGACCGCCCCCTGGCCGGGCGGCTCATCACCGACGCGGGGCAAGACACCGCCGCGCACCTGGCCCACACCGGCTTCCGTGCGGGAGCGGCGGTGTGGATCCTGATAGGAGGCATCCTGCTCATGGCGCTGGCCGAGACGGGACTGCGGCGGCACATCGACGACTACCGGTTCAGGCCGCGGTGAGCGCGCGGCGAAGGGCCCGCGTCGTCACCGTGGTGGCGAGCTGCCTGGCCGTACTGGCGGCGGTCGTCGTGGTGGGCGTGCGCACCCTCGGGCAGGAACCGACCGTCACCCTGCTCGCCAACTGGACCGGCACCGACGAGCGGAACTTCCGGGCCGCGGTCATCGAGCCGTTCGAGCGCAAGTACCACATCCGCGTCGACTACCAGGGCAGCTCCGCCCAGAGCCAGGTGCTCGGCGCCGACGTCGAGGCCGGGACACCGCCGGACGTGGTGGTGCTGACCGGCCCCGGCGAACTCGCCGACTACGCGGGACAGAAGCAGCTCGAGCCGCTCGAAGGCATCATCCGGCGCGAAGACTTCGGCGCCTCCTGGGCCACCTCGCTGGACGACGGGCACGTGTACTGGTTCCCGCTGAAGGCCGACCTGAAGAGCATCGTCTGGTACCCGGCGGGCATGAGCGAGCAGCAGCGCCGGCAGGCCGCGCACCGGCCCGGCCAGTGGTGCCTCGGCATGGGCTCGGGCGCCACCAGCGGCTGGCCCGGCACGGACTGGATCGAGGACATCCTCCTGCAGCGGTACGGCCCGCGCGTCTACCAGCAATGGGCGGGCGGTGCACTGTCCTGGCGGTCGGAGCAGGTGAAGGCGGCCTGGCGGACCTGGGGCGGCATGGTCGGCGCGGGAGGCGACCCCGACCTGGTCGCACGGGCCCTGAAGACCCCGTACCAGAAGGCGTCCGAGCCGGTCACCGAGAAGCCGCCGGGCTGCACCCTGGAGCACCAGGCGTCGTTCACCCGTACCCAGGGAGCCGCCTGGAAGCGCGTCGACGGCCGCCACGCCCCCTCCGCCCGGCTGATCCCCGGGGCCACCGCCGCCGGTGCCTGGGAGGTCTCCGGCGACCTGGTCGCCCTGCTGCACGCCACCCCGCAGGCGAAACAGCTGATCCGCCACCTCGCCTCCGCCGACGCCCAACGCTCCTGGAACGCGAAGGAGTCGGGCTTCTCCGTCCACGCCGGGGCCCAGGCCGCCCCCGACGCCGCCGGCCCCGCCTGGCGCCGCTCCCTCGCCGCGACCCTCCTGGACGACCGGGCGGTGCACTGCTTCGACGCCTCGGACGCCATGCCGCCGACGGTACGCGACGCCTTCGCCGAGGCGACGATCCAGTTCCTCGCCCACCCGGACCGCCTGGACGCCCTGCTGAAGAACCTGGACACCCTCCGCCACGCCCGAGGCCTGACCTGGCTCCCGTCGGTGTGCGACCACACGCCGTGAAGCGGTGCTCGCACACCGGTCCCGGTGGACACCGCCGGCATGCCCGCCCCTCGGCATGCCGACCCGGTACCGGCACGCTCAGCCGCGCCCCCACAGGGGCGTGAGCGCCCGCCCCTGCGCCCGGCCCGCCTCGGCGGCCGGGCGGCGGGTGGCCGGGTCCAGGGCGTTGTCGCCGATCGCCGCCACCGACGCCTCGTCGGGGGCGACGAGCGCGACCTCGGCACCCCGGGCGCGCAGCTCCGCCACGGCACGCTCCAGCGGCCGCTCGCTGGGGAACGGTTCGGTGGTGCCCAGCGGCACCAGCACCAGCACCCGGTCGGCGCCGTCGGCGAGATCGACGTTGGCGACGGACCGCACCCCGCCGTCCACGTACCGGCGCGTGCCGATCGTCACCGGCGGCCACACGCCCGGCACGGCACAGCTCGCCGCGACGGCGTCCACCAGGGGCACGCCCGAGGTGCGGTCGAAGACGCGCGGCTCACCGCTCTCCGCGTCCACCGCGACGACCTTCAGCGCCCGCTCCGGCCACCCGTGGGACGGCAGCCGGGACTCGATCACCGCACGCCGCTCCCGCTCGGGGACCGTCCGGGCCGCGAGCGCCACCCGGCCGACCGCGCGCCGCAAGTCCGCCACGGAGGCGGCCGACTCGGTGGCGGCACCGATCTCCGCGGCGAACTTCTCCAGGTCCATCTCGGCCATGATCTCGGCGGCCTGCAGCGCGGGGTCCACCTGCCGGGCGTACAGCTCCTCCAGGCTCAGCCCGCTGCCCACCTGGGCCGCCACGGTCGACCCGGCGGAGGTCCCCACGAGCAGCTCCGCGCCGGTCACGTCCTGCCCCGCATCGGCGAGCCCCGCCAGCAGCCCCGTGAGCCAGGCGATCCCGCCCACGCCACCGCCGCCCAGCACCAACGCCTCGGTCATCTCGTCTCCTTGACAGCTCTCGGTTCAAGGAGAACGACACCGGACGAGGAGGCGGCATTCCCGGAGTGCCCTGACCGCACCGCCACCGGGCTCCTGGGAACCGCCGGCGGCTCCCTTGGAGGTGCCCCGCCGGGTGCCCCCTCGTAGGCTGAGAGCGGATCCCCACGACTGCCGGACGGGATGCCGGCTCACTCGGTGTCCATCGGCCGGAACGGATCCTCCGGTGGTCGGTGCGGAAACGGGAGGTCACCCTATGAACAGGGGCTGGGCCGCGCGTCTGGCCCTGCTGGCGGGCGCGGCGGCGGTGGCGGTGCTGCTGGTCTTCGCCGGGCTCGGCAGTGTGGTGCTCATCGGGGTGGGAGCGGCCGGGCTGGCGCTCACCGTGGCCGGCGCGTGGTGGCTGCTGACCCGCACCGGGTGGGTGCGGGCGCTGGGTGTGCTGCTGATGGTCGGCGCGCCGCTCGCCGTCCTCGCGCTGTACACGGCCGCCGGGCTGCTGTGGGTCGTGCTGGTCTCGCTCGCCCTGTGGGCTCTGGCCGTCACCGCGGGCCGGGCCGCACTCGCCGACGGCACCGCGCAGGGCATGCCGGAGCGTTCCGCCGACCGGGCCCGGCGGCCCTTCCTGATCATGAACCCGCGCGCGGGGGGCGGGAAGGTCGAGAAGTTCCGCCTGGCGGAACGCGCCAGGGCCCTGGGCGCCGAGGTCGTCGTGCTGGACCCGGCCCACCACCAGGACGTGGCCGAACTGGCGCGGCGGGCCGTCGCCCAGGGAGCGGACCTGCTCGGCGTCGCGGGCGGTGACGGCACACAGGCCCTGGTGGCCGGTGTGGCCGTCGAGCACGACGTCCCGTTCATGGTGATCAGCGCCGGTACCCGTAACCACTTCGCCATGGACCTGGGCCTGGACCGGCAGGACCCGTCGACCTGCCTGGACGCGCTGACCGACGGGGTGGAACTGCGCGTCGACCTCGGCCGGATCCGGGCGGGAGGACGGTCCGCGGAATCCGGTGAGGAACGCGTCTTCGTCAACAACGCCTCGTTCGGGGTGTACGCGGCCGTGGTGCAGAGTCCCGCCTACCGCGCGGACAAGGCCCGGACCACCCTGGAGATGCTGCCGGAACTGCTGACCCACCACAGCGGCGCGCGGCTGACGGTCCGCGTCGGGGCGCGGTCCCTGACGGATCCCCAGGCCGTGCTGGTGAGCAACAACCCCTACCGGATGGACGACTCGGCGGGCCTGGGGCGCCGGGACCGGCTGGACTCCGGCCGCCTCGGGGTGCTGGCCGTCGAGGTCACCAGCGCGGCGGAGGCGACGGACGTGCTGCTGCGCGGCGAGCACAGCCGCGGTCTGACCTCGGTCACCGCCCGGGAGGTCGTCGTCGACGCCGACGCGCCCGCCGTCCCGGTCGGGATCGACGGTGAGGCCCTGATGCTGCCCACCCCGGTGCACTGCCGTGTCGTGCCGGGCGCGCTGCGCGTCCGGGTGCCGCGGCACCGTCCCGGGGTGCCGCCGAGCGCACCGCCGATGGACTGGCGCAGGGTACGGCGGCTGGCCCTGACGATGGGACGGACAGCGGCAGGACGCGGCACCGGCTGACCGCGGTCAGCGCTTCCTCGACCGGCGTGCCAGGAACTTGCCCAGCTCCCACACCAGCAGCAGCGCGAGAGCGGACAGCAGCGCCCAGCCGAACTGCCGTGCGTCGATCTCCGTCGTCCCCAGAAGACGGCGGAAGCCGTCCAGCTGGGTCACCAGCACCGCGAGCACGATCTGGGACAGGGCCACCCAGTTCATCTGCCTGCTGTCGAACGTGGACGTCGTGAGCACGGACTCCGTCTCGCTGCGGCATTCGAACGCGGCCACGATCAGGCAGAGCGCGAACGCGGTGAACGCGACCGACTGGCCGATCGCGACGCTGTCGTAGAGATCCTTCCCCACCCTGATCATCCCGAGCAGGACCACGGTGACCGCCAGGCCGGCGAGCCCCACCGTGACCAGCACGGGCCCGGTGAGCACCGACTCGCCGCGCGGCCGCGGCCGGCGCCGCATGAGTCCGGGGCTCTCCCGGTCGAAGCCGAGCGCGAAGCCGAAGGAGGCGTTGACCACGAAGTGGATCCACAGCACCTGCGGAGGGGTGAAGGGCTCGCCCGCGGCGATGTTCAGCACGGTGGCGCCGAGGAACGTCAGGACGAAGGTCACCAGCAGGAGCAGGACGAACCGGATGTACTTGGTGAGGTTGTCGTAGATCGTCCGGCCCTGCTCCACGGCGTACACGATCGTGGCGAAGTTGTCGTCGGAGAGGATCATCCGGCCGGCGTTCTTCGCCACGTCCGTGCCGCTGCCCATGGCGATCCCGATGTCGGCGGCCTTGATGGCGGGCGCGTCGTTGACGCCGTCCCCGGTCATCGCCACGACGTCGCCCCTCTTCTTGAGCGTGTCGGCGAGCAGCACCTTGTGTTCCGGCGCGACCCGTCCCACCACTCCGATGGCATCGATACGGGCCAGTCGCTCGTCCTCGCTCAGGGCGGCGAAGTCGGCGCCGAGGACGGCCTCGCCGGGGATGCCGATCTGCCGGGCGATCGCCGCCCCCGTGGTGACGTCGTCACCGGTCACGAGGCGGACCGTGATGTGCGCCGCCCGGGCGTCCGCCACGGCGGCCTTGGACTCCGCGCGGGGCGGGTCGACCATGCCGACGAGGCTCGTCATCCGCAACTCGCCGACGTAACCGAGCAGGTCCTGGTGCGGATCGAAGCCGGCCGGGTCCAGATCGCGGGTGGCCGCGGCCATCACCCGGAGCCCCTCGCCGCCCATGCGCTCGGTCTGCGCCTCGGCGTGAGCGCGCAGTTCGGCGTCCCACGGGACGGCGCCGCCCGCCCCGAGCGCGTCGGCGGCCCTGGCCGTCACGGCGGGGGCCGCTCCCTTCACGAAGCACCGGACCACCGGCCGGCCCGCGGCGTCCACCGCCGAGTTGAAGGTGGCCATCAGCTTGTAGGCCGGGTCGAACGGCAGGGTGGCGAGCCGCGGGTAGCGCTCCCTGGTGGCGTCGGCGTCCAGGCCCGCCTTGTGCGCCAGCACCAGCAGGGCGCCCTCGGTGGGGTCGCCGACCACCGCACCGTCCACCAGCTTCGCGTCGCTCGCCACGACGTACGGCAGGATCGCGTCGTCGATGCCCGCGGCCGAGCCCGCGGCATGGTGGATCCTCCCCTCCAGTCCGTAGCCCGTGCCCGAGACGCTGTACCGGTCGGTGGGCGTGAGCACTTCGACGGCGGTCATCTGGTTCATCGTCAGGGTGCCGGTCTTGTCCGAGTTGATCGCCGAGGTGAACGCCAGCGTCTCGACCGACGGCAGTTCCTTCACGATGGCGTTCCGCTTCGCCAGTTTGAGGCTGCCGACGGAGAGGATGGCCTGGGTCACGGTCGGCAGGGCCTCCGGAATGGCGGCGATCGCGAGGGAGACCGCGCTGACGAAGAGCGCGTCCCAGGCCTGGTCGCGGCTGCGGCCCAGGGCGAACATCACGATCATCGTCAGCCCCGCCGCCCCGGTGATCCACAGGGTCAGGGTGTCCAGCTCCCGGGTGAGCGGCGGCACCTCCTTCTCGGTGGCGGACAGCATGCCGGAGATCTTGCCCAGCTCGGTGTCCGCACCGATGGCGGTGACGACGAGGACACCGCTGCCGTGGGTGACCGGCGTGTTCATGAACGCCATGTCGCTCTGGTCGCCCGGTGGCAGCCGGTCGCCCGACACCGCCGCGGTGTCCTTGGCCGCCGGAACGCTCTCCCCGGTCAGCGCCGACTCGTCGATCTGCAGGGCACTGGCCTCGACGATGCGTCCATCGGCCGGCACCTGGTCGCCGGCGGCGATGAGCACGATGTCGCCGACGACGAGCTGGTCCGCGGGGATCTCCGCCTCCACGCCGTCCCTGCGTACCCGCGCGGTGGCCTCCAGCATCGACTTCAGCGCGTTCATCGCGCTCTCGGCCCTGCCTTCCTGCCGCAGGCCCACCACGGCGTTCAGCAGGGTCAGCACGATCAGCAGGATCGCGGTGGTCCACTCCCGGATGAGCAGCGAGACGATCGCCGCTGCCACCAGGACGAGCTGCATGTAGCTGCGGTACTGCGCCAGGAACCGGCGCCAGGCCGGGGTCCGTTTCTCCTCGGGCAGTGCGTTGGGGCCGTACGCGGCCCGCAGTTCGGCGGCCCGGTCCGAGGGCAGCCCGGTCGCCGGATCGACGCCGAGGGCCGCCACGGCGTCCGTGGCGGGGCGCGCGTACCAGGGCTGCCGCGGCGCCCGGGATCCTGGCTCCAGGGATTCCGACTGCACCGTCATCGCGTCGCCTCCGATCATGGCCGGTCGCTTCCCGGTCCGTCAGCTCCGGCCGCTCCCCCCACCGCCCCGTTTCCCGCCCCGCTTCCCGTTCTTCGGCCGCCCCGGCCCGGCCTCGCGGCCGTCCTTCGCCGGCGCGTGCGTGGCCGCGTACGGATCGGCCGCGGCATGGGGCGGCGCCTCCTGCTCCAGCTCCCGCCGGGCGGCCTGCAGGTCGCCGCGTGCCTCCTCGCTCACCTCGGGGTAGCGGGGGTCGATGTCCATCAGGGTGTGGGCGAGCACCGCCGCCGTGCAGATCCGCGCGAACCATTTGCGGTCCGCCGGCACGACGTACCAGGGCGCCCAGGCCGTACTGGTGGCCCCGAGCATCTCGGAGAACGCCTCCTGGTAGGCGTCCCAGTGACGGCGCTCGCGGACGTCGGCCGCGGAGAACTTCCAGTTCTTCTCCGGCAGGTCGATCCGCTTCAGGAAGCGGGTGCGCTGCTCCTCCTTCGACAGGTTCAGGAAGACCTTCACCACCCTGAACCCGTTGTCCGTCAGGTAGCGCTCCCAGTCGTTGATCTCGCGGTAGCGCCGCTCCCACACGCCCGGGTCGCGCGCCCGGTCCGGCAGCTTCTGCCGGACCAGGTTCTCGGGGTGCACGCGGACGACCAGGACCTCCTCGTAGTGGGAGCGGTTGAAGATGGCGATCTCGCCGCGCGCGGGGAGCCGGCGGGCGTAGCGCCACAGGTAGTCGTGGTCCAGCTCCTCGGCCGAGGGCACCTTGAAGCTGCTCACCCGGACCCCTTGCGGATTGACGCCGCTCATCACATGCCGGATCGTTCCGTCCTTGCCCCCGGCGTCGAGCGCCTGGAGACACAGCAGCACACCGTAGGTGTCCTGGGCGGCCAGCCGTTCCTGGTACTCGGAGAGCAGGGCCACCCCCGAGTGCAGCAGCTCGACCGCGTTCCGCTTGCTCAGCCCCGCCTTGTACCGCGGATCGAAGCCCCGGCCGAGATCGACCTTCGTACCGGGGGCCACCCGAAGCGGCTCGATGAAGTCCGCGATGCGTGCGGCCCGCTCGTCCGACACCACCTGTCAGCCCCTTTCCGTTCCGGGCGGCCCGTGCGGGTCCGCTCCACCCGCACGGGCCGCGGCCCCGAAGGCCCCGCGAACCCGGCGCTCGACCAGGATCGGGACGTGGACCCGGACGCCGGCTCCGTGGAACGACTCGAAGGCACCGCTGACCACCGCCTCGGCCGTGGCGGCGTCGAGGGACGGGAAGGCGGTCCTCAGCCGTGCCGCGATCTCCCGCACCGACGCCATCTCGCCCTGTGCGCCGCCGGGCTGGGCGTCCGCGGTCCGCTCGACGACCACCGCGGCCGAGCCGCTCGGCAGCTCACCGGCCGGGGCGCCCGGGTCGTCGTCCCGGCCAGGCCGCGACATGCCCCTCGACCTCCGCACATCCGGTCCTCGCCCACGCTCATTCTCCGCTCGCCCGGACAAGATCGCCCTTCGAAGCGGCCCCGCGCACGGCCGGGTCCGGCGGTCGTCCTAGAGCCAGTCCCGCCGCTTGAAGGATCGCCGCCCACGACGAGATCTTCTTGAAGCTGTCTACCTGGACGGGTGGTGTCCAGGGAATGCTGAGCATTGTCAGTCGGACGCTCACGGCTCCGCGTGGGTGGCGTACGAGCTGCTCGAAGGATGGGGAGATCGCGAGGAGGACCGGCGTCCTGATGATCTTGAATTTCTGGAGTATCTGGTTAAGGAGAGTGGTGCGCTAACGGACCCCGAGCTCACACAGTTGCTGGCTGTAGCCCGTTCTCCGGTCTGCTGGGAGTTGCTGACCGTCGAGGAACAGTGGCTAATGCGACGCACCGGGTTCTATGAGGAGCGCGACGCGTTCACCGCGGCTGTACGCGATCATCTGAAGGAGTCTCCCGCATGTACCGTGGTGGGCGGGTAGGCGGCGTCTCCTTCTGCCGTGGTTGCCGACGGCATCCAGTCGGGCCTCCCGTCCTCCGACAACGCGTAGTTCGTAGACCAGGACTATGCGCGGCTCACTAAAGGTCGACACGACAGGTGACAACGGCGGCGAGCTGTCAGGCTTAGTAGTCCGTTTGCGTGCCCGGGGCCGTGTGACGGAGACCTGACTCTGGTCGGTCTCGTGGACACCTGGCCAGATGCGGTCTCGCCTGGGTGTGATCAGTCGATGTCCGGGTCGTCGTACTCTTCGAGGAGGCGGGCCGCGAGGTCGTCGGCCCACTCCGTGGCCCAGGTGCGGAGAGCGATGATGGTGGCATCGTCGAGGCCGTAGACGGCGAAGGCTTCGTCGTCGGTCCACTCGGCGCCAGTGAGGTTTGCCTGGAGGTCCTCGCGCTCGAAGCGGCCGCGGGCGTGGCGGCGGCCGAACTCCTCGAGCTCGGCGTTCGTCCAGCGGCGGGAGGCAGCGAACACGTCGATCAGGTCGCGGGGCGCTCCGCGGTCGGCGAGGGCGCGAACCTTGGTCCCGATCACGTCCTCCGCCGCCAGGACAGGCCCGTACGGGCTCTGGGCGATGGGCCGCCAGAAGATCTCTTTGAGGATGTCGACTTCGCACTCCTGCCCGGTGGCCGGGTCGGTCACGGTGAAGCGAGCGGACAGCGGGGCCGTCTCCAGCGCCTGCACCTTCCAGCCCCGGGCCGCTAGACCGCTACAGAGTGCGGCCGCGATGTCGGCCATGGGCGCCGGGTTCTCGGTGGCGACATCGAGGTCCTGGCTGGGGCGGTTCACGAGGCGGTGCGCCCTCACGGCCTACCCGCCGGTGAGGACCAAGGGATACGGCGAGCCGAGGGCGATCACGTCCGCCAGGAGCCGCGTGTGCAGCTCCGGCATGTCCGTCACGCGGCTGCCCGGGTACGGGAGGCGGGCTGGGGGAAGGCGTCCTCCCACACGGTGCGCACGGTGCGACCGATGAGGGTGCGCAGCACTGGCCACAGCTGGAGGAGCAGGTCCTGGTTGAGGTAGCGGGGCAGGTCGTCGCGCAGGCCCTCGTGTAGGACGGTGCGGTACAGGCCCATGCGCTGGCGAGGTTTGCTCAGGTCGTACGAGGTCATCCCGGACCAGGCCAGGTGCAGTGGCAGCTCCACGACACCGCGGGTCGGCCCATGCAACTCGTCCAGCGACTCCGGTAGACGGCGCCGGAACTTTTCCCGGTACAGCGCGAGGTCCTCGGCGTCTGCACCGGAGAGGTTCCTCGGCCCGGGTGCGGTGTGCTGCGGGTGGGAGGCCATGCCCCCATTATGACGGCCGCCGAAGCGGTGCGGGTCGTGAGCGAGCAGGACGCACGCTGCCGACCGCTTACGCACTCGACCTTGTACGCGCCGTCGGAGGCCGTTCCTGCACATGCTGACGTCGACTGCCTTCGCGCTGGAGGGTGACGGGCGGCTTGGCGCCGGTATCGGGAGGCCGCACAGGGGCGGGGGCTTGTGGCTCCATTCATGGAGCCAATGTCACTGTCTGTTGTCCGTTGCGGGTGCAGCAAGGTCGGCCGGCGAGATGCTGGGGGGAACGGGGCGGGGGCGAAGTCGCAGGCGCAGGACCTGTGTCGTCAGCCGATTCTCCACGGATTCTCCCCAGCGCCTTCAGGAGGGTGAAAGACCTGGTCAGAGGCTTAACTGAGGCAGGTGGACGAGATCCTTCGCATCACTTCTCCCCAGGGACTCAGAGCCAGTCCCGCCGCTTGAAAATCACGTACAAACTGATGCAAACAACCCCCATCAAGCCGATCGCGAAGGGATAGCCGAAGATCCAGCTCAGTTCCGGCATGTGCGTGAAGTTCATGCCGTAGATGGTGCCGACGAGCGTGGGGGCGAAGAGGATCGCCGCCCACGACGAGATCTTCTTGACCTCCTCGTTCTGTTCGAAACCCGCCTCCGCCAGTGCACGCATCTCCGCGTTCTGCTGCTGGGTGACGAGGGTCGCGTTGACCGTGAGGATCTCGGTGAGGGCCTGGCGGAAGCCGTCGACGCGTTCGCTGATGTGCGTGACGTGGTCGGCGACGTCACGGAGGTAGCGCTGGAGTTCCTCGTCGGTCTCGTACTTGGCGAAGCCGGCCATCAGGCCGTGCAGCATGCCGACGAGCGGGCGGGTGGCGCGCTGGAACTCCACCATCTCCCGGGAGAGTTCGTAGATGCGCCGGGAGACCTCGGGGTCGCCGCGGAACACCTCGGTCTCGATCTCGTCCACGTCGTTCTGTACGCCGGAGACCACCGGGGCGTAGCCGTCCACCACCGCGTCGAGAATCGCGTACAGGACCGCCTCCGGGCCGAGTCTCAGCAGCTCGGGGGAGTCCTCCATACGGCGGCGGACCGCCGAGAGGTCGGGCGCCGCGCCGTGCCGGACCGTGAGGACGAAGTCCGGGCCCACGAACACGTGCAGCTCCCCGAAGTCGACCTCCTCCGGCGCGTCCAGGTAGCGGGCGGCGCGCAGGACGACGAACAGCGTGTCGCCGTACCGCTCCAGCTTGGGCCGCTGGTGCGCCTCCATCGCGTCCTCGACGGCGAGCGGGTGCAGGCCGAACTCGGCTGCCAGGGACTGCAGTTCGGCCCCGGTGGGGCGGGCGAGGCCGATCCAGGCCATGCCCGGGGGCCGCTCGCGCAGCTCGCGGTAGGTCTCGGCGAGCGTGGCGGGGGAGGAGACGCGGACGCCGTCGCGGTACAGCGCCGCCCGGACGACGCCCGCGGGTCCCGCGGGCCGCGCCGGACCGGCACCGGGTGCGGCCGCCGCGGCGGGGGGCTGGGGCGGGGTGGGGGCGCGGCGCCAGACCGGCTTGCGGCCGCCGTTCCTGCCGCCTTGTCGCTCGGACATCGCCTGCCTCTCCGTCGAGCCTGCGTGCGGGCGTGACCATTCAGCGGGGCACGAGAAGGATATCCGCGACATCCCGGACCCGTGCCCGACACGGGGGAGAGGCTCGGCGGGAGTCGCGGACAGAGGGTGTCCGCAAGCGGAGTTAGCGTGCGGGCATGACGAAGAGCAGCGCGAACAAGAGCAGTACGGCGAGCGCCCCCGTCCTGGACGCGCGTGCCCTGAACCGTGCCACGCTGGAGCGACAGCTGCTGCTGCGCCGCTCCTCGCGGTCCGCCCCGGACGCCGTACGCCACCTGCTCGGCCTCCAGGCGCAGAACGTCACGCCGCCGTACTACGCCCTCGCCGCCCGCCTGGACGCCTTCACGCCGGAGCACCTGTCCGCGCTCATGGCCGGCCGCGAGGTCGCCCGGATCGTCACCCTGCGCTCCACCCTGCACACCCACACCGCCGACGACTGCCTCGGCCTGCGCCCGTTCGTCCAGCCGGCCCGTCACCGGGAGCTGACGCACTTCCGCAAGGGGCTGGGCGGCGTCGACCTGGACCGGCTGGCCGCACTCGCCCGTGAGCTGGTCGAGGCCGAGCCGCACACCATGGCCCGGTTGCGGCAGGCGCTCGGCGCCGAGTGGCCGGACGCCGACCCGCGGGCCCTGGCCGTCGCCGCCCGCTGCACCCTCCCGCTCGTCCAGGTCACCCCACGCGGCCTGTGGGGCGAGAGCGGCCAGGTCTGCCTCACCACCGCCGAGCACTGGCTGGGCCGCCCGGCCGGCCCGGCCCCGGCGCCGGAATCCGTCGTCCTGCGCTATCTCGCCGCCTTCGGCCCGGCCTCCGTGCAGGACATGCAGACCTGGGCCGGACTCACCCGCCTCCGGGACGCCTTCGAGCGGCTGCGCCCCGAACTGGTCACCTTCCGGGACCCCCGCGGAACCGAACTCTTCGACCTGCCCGACGCCCCGCGCCCCGACCCGGACACCCCGGCCCCGCCCCGCTTCCTGCCCGAGTTCGACAACCTCCTCCTCTCCCACGCCGACCGCACCCGGGTCGTACCGCCCGCGTACCGGGGCCGCCACTGGCAGGGCAACCAGGCCTACCGCACCCTGCTCGTCGACGGCTTCCTGGCCGGTCTGTGGAAGCTCGACGGCGACACCCTCGTCATCGAGACCTTCGCCGAGCCGACCAGGGCCCAGCGGGAAGAGGTGACCGCGGAGGGAGAGCGGGTGCTGCGCGTCATGCACCCGGGCGCCGCGTACGACATCCGGTTCGCGGACGTCGTACGGCGGTGAGCCCCCGCGAAGCCGCCGTCTACAGTCGGGCCATGGAACTCCGCCAGCTCAGCTACTTCGTCGCCGTCGCCGAGGAGTTGCACTTCGGGCGCGCGGCCGAGCGGCTGCACATCGTGCAGTCGGCGGTCAGCCAGCAGATACAGCGGCTGGAGCGGGAGCTGGGCGCCGCGCTGTTCGACCGTTCGCCGCGCCGGGTGCGGCTGACCGGAGCGGGGGAGCGGCTGCTGCCCGAGGCGCGGGCGGTGCTCGCGGCGGCCGAGAGGGCACGGGCGGCCGTGGCGGGACCCGCCGGGCTGCGCCTCGGCACCAGCACCGGGCTCGGCGCGCACCTGGACCGGGTGCTCGCCGCGTTCGCCGAGCGGGCACCGCAGGTGCCGGTGGAGCTGGTCTCGCTGCCGGCCGGCGAACGGCTGGCCCGGGTGGCGGCGGGCACGCTGGACGCCGCGTTCGTCCGGTCGGCCGAACCCCCGCCCGGCGTAAAGGTGCTGCCCCTGTGGCCGGACCCGCTGGTGGCCGCGCTCCCGGCCGGGCACCCGCTCGCCGCCCGGGACGAGATCGACCTCGCGGACCTGGCCGGGCTGCCCCTCGCCCTCACCCCGCGCCGGGCCAACCCCGCCCTGGTCGACCTGGTGGTCGGCGCCTGCCACGCGGCGGGGTTCGAGCCGGTTCCGGGACCGGCCGGCGGCTCCCTGCACGACACCCTCGCCACCATCGGCGCCCGGCCGCTGTGGACGGTCGTCTACGCCTCCCACGCGCGCGTGCTGCACACGCCACGGGTGGCGTTCGTGCCGTTCCGCGCGCCCGGCCTCGCCCTCGCCACCGGCCTGGCCGTACCCGCCGCCGACCCGGCCCCGTATCTGGACACCCTGCTGCTGGCCTGCGACGATCGCGATCACTGATCGCTGCGGTCGCGCACTGCTCCTTGGTCGCGGGGGCGGCAGGCGATGGACTGGACCCGACGGAACATCAGGCGGCAACCGCCGCCCCGTACAAGGGAGTCCAGTCATGCCGATCGTCACCATCCAGCAGGGCCCGCGCGACGCCGAACTCAAGCGGGACCTCGTCAAGCGGGTCACCGACGCCTTCGTCGACGCGTACCGGATCCCGGCGGAGACCGTGCAGGTGTGGATCCACGAGGTGCCGGCCGACAGCTGGGGCGCGGCCGGGAAGCTCACCGCCGACAAGTAGCCGCCGACACGTAGCCGCCGCGCCCCACGGGGGTGGACGTGGATAGGGAGGCGTTGCGGGCCGCTCGTGGTGGCTCGCAACGCCCCCCTGGCTGCTACCCGAGGGGTGCTCGGGAAGTCTTCCGGGTCACGAGTTGACCTGCGTGGTCACCAGGTTCGAGAAGGTGGTCAGCCGGGTGTACACACCCGGGTAACCCGCCTCCGCGCACCCCTCGCCCCAAGAAGTGATCCCTGCCAGGACGCCCCCGATGAGCAGGGGACCGCCGCTGTCGCCCTGGCAGGTGTCTACGCCGCCGGAGGTGTATCCGGCGCACACCATGTCGGACTGGACGAAGTCCGATCCGTAGGAGGAACGGCAGCTGGAGTCGGACACGACCGGTACGGTCGCGGTCCGCAGCTGGTTGGAGGAGCTGCCGTTCTCCGAGGTGGTGCCCCAGCCGAGGATGCGGGCCGTGGTGCCGGCCGCGTACACGCCCGTCTGGGAGGAGGAGACGTACTTCGCCGTCGTGTACGGCATCGCCGTCGACAGGGTCAGCACGGCCACGTCGTCGCCGTTCGTGGCATCCGTGTAGTCCGGGTTGACCCAGATCTTGCTGACCTTGCTGACCGTGCCGTTGGTGCCGTTCAGATAGGTCCGGCCGCCGACCACCCGGACGCTGCTGGGCGTCTCGCCGACCATGCAGTGCGCGGCCGTCACCACCTTCTTGGCGGCGACCAGGGTGCCGCCGCAGAACTGGCTGCCGGACGCGTCCGTGATCTGCATCATGAACGGGTAAGCGGTCGTCGTGGTGGTCGTACCGCCGACGATGGGCTGGGGGGCGGCGCTCGCCGTGGGGGAGGCGAGCAGCGCGGTCGCCGCGGCGGCGGCGGTGGCCACCAGGGTCGCGGCGGTCTTTCTGGCACGTCTGGGCCCGAACATGAGTCTCCTCAGTGGGGGTTGCACCGGTGGGGGGTCGCGCGGGTGTGGGGTTGTTCACGGGGGTCGCGGGACCGACCCCCGTGTGCCCGGGCGAGCGGCACGCCCTTTACGCTAGGACCCGGACCCTCGGCTCCCAATGAGGGAACCCCCTAGGGGGTTGGGTGAGGGAAAACCCTCGGTCCGGTTCAGTTAACAAGATCGCCGCTCAGGGCGCGCGGCGACCTGCCGCCAATCGGACGATGTCGACGCGCGATCGGATCCCCAGCTTGCGGTAGACCCGGGTCAGGGTCGCCTCCACCGTCTTCACGCTGATGAACAGCCGGGCCGCGATCTCCCGGTTGGTGGCGCCCTCCATGACGAGCGCGGCGACCTGACGCTCCATCGCGGCGAGGGCGTCCAGCGCGTCCGGGGCGTCCGGCACGGCGAGCGCGGGTTCCGGCTCGGGGGTGGTGCGGGCTTCGTCCACTTGGCGCAGCCAGGGCAGCGCCCGGCAGCGGCGGAACATCCGGGTGGCCTCGTCGAAGGCGGCCGTGTTCTTCCGGGCCGTCTCCGCGCCACCCGCGCCAGGGGCTCGCCCGGGGCGCCGGCCCGGCAGCCGGGCCAGCGCGAAGGCGGCCCGTGCCTCCTCCAGCCCGTAGCCGAGCTTGGCGAGCCGGTCCTGAGCGGACGTCAGCTGGCCGACCGCGGCCTCCAGGTCTCCCCGGGCGGCGCGCACCAGGGCCTCGGCGCGGTCGAGGACGGCGAGGACGCTCTCCCGGCCGAGCCGGAGCGCGTGCTCGCGGCTCGCGTCGATGACGTCCTGTGCCTCGGCCGGTTCACCGATCCGGACCAGTGCCTCGGCGAGGTCGCCCTGCCACCGGCCGCGGGCCGGGTCGGTGATGCCGAGGCCCAGCTCCAGGCTGCGCACCCGGCGCAGCGAGCGGACCGTGCCCGCCGGGTCCCCGGCCACCAGTTGGGCGTATCCGAGGGCGCCCAGTGCCCGGGAGAGGTACATCTGGTCGCCGTCCTCCTCGGCGTGTTCCACCGCCTCCCTCGCGAGGGCGAGCGCCCGGTCCACGTCACCGCCGGAGGCCTCCGCGAGTGAGGTGAGCATCGCCGAGGCGGTCTCGCCGATCCCGGAGTCCCGGGCGAGCCGCAGGCTCTCGCGGGCCAGTTCCAGGGCCCGGCCGCAGTGCCCGGCGCGCAGTTCGGTCTCGGCCAGCCCGCGCAGGAAGTGCACCTCGCTCTCCACCGAGCCGCGCCGGCGCACCTCGCGCAGCAGCGCGGTGACCGTCGCCCGGGCCTCGGCCAGCTGGTCGCCCATGACCAGCCAGCGGAACCGGGCGCTGCCCGCCCCGTTGTGGTGCCAGGCCACCCTCGGGTCCTGGGGTTCCCGCAGGGCGCGCTTGATGGTGCGGGGCGCCTCCGGATGGCCCATCAGGGTCTCGGTCTGCGCCTGGAAGGCCAGGGAGAGCAGTTCGGTGCGCCGGTCCTGGCCGCGCGCGGCCAGCTCTGCGGCGTGCGCGGCGGCCTCGCGGGCCTCGGTGAAGTCGCCCTCCACGATCAGCGCCCGCCAGGCCAGCTGGTAGTGGACGAGGGCCAGCAGCCGGGGGTCGTCGCCGGCGTCGGCGAGGGCCTGCGGGAAGGCGGCGTCGACCTCCGCCATGGTGTGGCCGGCGGTGTCGATGACGATCATCCAGGCCCGTACCCGGTCGGCGGGCACACCAGCCCGGGTGAGCACCTCCCGGGCGATGTCCCGGGCCAGGTCGACCTCGCCGGCGGTGATCGCGTCCTCGGCGGCCCCCAGCCGGCGTTCCTCCTGGCTGGGCGTGCCGTCGGCCGGTGTGTGCCGGGCGGCGAGCAGCCCCAGGTGGGCGGCGACCGAGGGCGCCCCGCGGTCGCGGGCGAGGGCGGCGGCCTCGGCGAGCCGGGCGGCGACCTCCGGGTCGGTGCCGGTGGTGGCCAGTGCCAGGTGCCGGGCCCGTTCGATCGGGTCGGAGGCGGCGGTCGACAAGGCCGCGTGCGCGGCCCGCCGTTCGTGGACGGGGGCCTCCGCGTAGAGCGCGGCGGAGATCAGCGGGTGGGCGAACCGTACGGCCGGGGCGTCGGGCTCGGTGGCCAGCAGCCCGAGTTCGGCGGCCTGGGCGCACTCCGCCTCGGCGTGCTCCCGGCCGGCGGCGTGCAGCAGCGCCGGGGTGGGGCGGGCGCCGGCGCTGGCCACCAGCAGGGTGCGGCGGGCCTCCACCGACAGCATGTCCAGGCGGCTGAGCACCAGGGCGCGCAGCGAGGTGGGCACGGGCAGCGGCTCCCCCGGGCGGGGCGGGGTGGGGTTCTCGGCGAGGGCACGGCCGAGTTCCAGCGCGAAGAGCGGATTGCCGCCGCTGGTGCGGTGGATCTCGCGGACCGTGGAGCGGGGCAGGCCGCCGTGGCCGCGGTGGTCGAGCAGCTGGGCGACCTGGGTGCGGGAGAGCGAGCCCAGCCGGACGGCGAGCGTGCCCGGCGGGCAGGCGCGCAGATGACGGTCGTACTCCTGGCTCTCGGTGCCTTCCGTCCGCACCGCGCACAGCAGTTGCACCGGGGTGCCCTCCAGTCGCCGGGCGGCGAAGCCGAGAAGTTCGGCGCTGGCCGGGTCCAGCCACTGCAGATCGTCGGCGACGAGCAGGACGGGTCCCTGGGCGGCCAGGGCGCGCAGGGCGGAGAGCACCGCGAGGCGCAGGGCGAGGCCGTCGCGCTGGAGGCTGGACTCGCCGCGGCCGGTGAGCGCCGACTCCAGGGCGGTGCGCTGGGCGGCGGGCAGCCGGGGCGAGATGTCGTCGAGGACCAGACCGAGGAGGTCGGCGAGGGCGAGGAACGGCAGGTGGGATTCGGACTCGGTGGCGGAGCAGCGCAAGACGGTGCGGGCGGTGGCCGCGTATTCCTCGGCCAATGCCCGCAGGACGGTGGATTTCCCTATTCCGGCGGGGCCGTGGAGCAGCACACTGCCCCCCGAGGCGAGTTGGTCACGGGCGCTCGTGAACAGCTCCTCGCGGCCGATGACCAGGTCGGGGCGGCACCTGGCAGGCTCCTGGAAGTCCCGTCGCACGGTCACCGCTCCCCTCGTGTGTCGTGTCCGGGCCAAATTCTAGGCAACGATCCTCGAAATTCGGACGGAAGGCGTGGTGAGGGAAATAACAAACGGTCAAGCAGAGGGAAATTCAAAGCATCGCCGCATGAATGGGCAGGTTTCCTCACCGGCTTCCCTGTCCGGCCGGCTAGGGCAGCAGCCCCGCCCTGCGGGCCGCGGTCACCGCCTCCCCTCGGGTGTGCGCGCCCAGCTTCCGCATCGCCGTGCGCAGATAGCCTTTGACCGTCTCCGGGCGCAGCCCCAGCCGCTCGGCCACGGCCGCGTTGGTGGCACCCGCCGCCACCCAGGAGAGCACGTCCAGTTCGCGCGGCGCCAGGCTCGTGCCGTCGGCCGGCCGCGGCGCGGTCAGCAGCCCGCACGCGGCGAGCAGCTCGGCCCGCAGACACGGGTCGGCGATCCGCGGAGCCAGCGCCCGCAGCGCCGCGTGCGCCTCGCGCACCTGCTCCCGGGCGGCACTCCGCTCTCCGGCGGCGGGCTCCGGCCGGGCCGCCGCCAGCAGCCCCCGCGCCTCGTCCCGCACCACCAGCGCCTGCTCCACGTCCCGCGCCACCGCCATCGCCGCGCCCAGCGTGCGGTCGCCGAGCGGCTGGGCCGAACGCAGCGCGCCGTACAGCACCCCGCGCACCCGGCGCCGTACGACGACCGGCACCGCGAGCACCGAGCGGATGCCCTCGGCGGCCACCGGCACGTCGTACTCGTGGCTGATCTGCCGCGAACTGGAGTAGTCCGTCACCGCGCACGGGCGGGTCAGCGCCACCGCCTTGCCCCCGAGCCCGTTGCCGGAGGTCACCGCGAGCGAGCGCAGGGCGGCCGTGGCCGTGCCGCTCAGCTCGCTGATGCGGATCTGCGGCCGGCCCGACTCGACCAGCCCGCCGAAGGCGACCGGGAGCCCGGTCGTGTGCCGCAGCCGGGCCAGCGCGCCGCCGATCTCCACCGCTCCCGCCGCCTGTGCCGTCACTTTGTCCGCTCCTTCGGCCACCCACACCCCCGTTCGGGGGTAGTGAGACCTGCATCACGGATTAGACGATGCCAGAGAGCCGCCCGGCAATGGTCCGGAACATGGGAGGACACAGATGACGACGGCCACGGAGCTGTTCCGCAGTGCACGGGACTTCCTGCTGGAGCACCGAGAGGACTACGCCGGCGCCTACGAGGGGTTCGCGTGGCCGCGGCCCGAGCACTTCAACTGGGCGCTGGACTGGTTCGACGTGATCGCCGAGGGGAACGACCGGACCGCCCTGCACATCGTCGAGGAGGACGGCGCCGAGGTCCGGCTGTCCTTCGCCGAGATGGCCGAGCGGTCGAACCGGGTCGCCCACTGGCTGCGCGACCGGGGCGTCGCCGCCGAGGACCGCATCCTCGTCATGCTCGGCAACCAGGCCGAGCTGTGGGAGACCGCGCTGGCCGCGATGAAGCTGCGCGCGGTCGTCATCCCGGCCACCCCGCTGCTCGGTCCCGCCGACCTGCGCGACCGCGTCGACCGGGGCCGGGTCAAGCACGTGATCGTGCGGGCCGAGGACACCGCGAAGTTCGAGGGCGTGCCCGGCGCCTACACGAGGATCTCCGTCGGCGGACTGCCGCAGGAGGGCTGGGAGCCGTACGAGGACGCGTACAGCGCCCCCGCCGAGTTCCTGCCCGACGGCCCGACGCTGGCCGACGACCCGCTGATGCTCTACTTCACCTCGGGCACGACCGCCCGCCCCAAACTGGTGGAGCACACCCACACCTCGTACCCCGTCGGGCACCTGGCCACCATGTACTGGATCGGCCTCAGGCCCGGTGACGTGCACCTGAACATCTCCTCGCCCGGCTGGGCCAAGCACGCCTGGTCCAACCTGTTCGCCCCCTGGAACGCCGAGGCGACCGTCTTCCTCTACAACTACACCCGCTTCGACGCGGTCCGGCTGATGGCCGAGATGGACCGGGCCCGGGTCACCACCTTCTGCGCCCCGCCGACCGTGTGGCGCATGCTCATCCAGGCCGACCTCGGCCGGATCGCCACCCCGCCCCGCGAGGTCGTGGCCGCGGGCGAGCCGCTCAACCCCGAGGTCATCGAACAGGTGCGGCGGGCCTGGGACGTGACCATCCGGGACGGCTTCGGGCAGACCGAGACGGCGGTCCAGGTCTCCAACAGCCCCGGCCAGGAACTGAAGACCGGCTCGATGGGCCGCCCGAGCCCCGGCTACCGCGTCGAACTCCTCGACCCGGTCTCCGGCGCGCCCGGCGCCACCGAGGGGGAGATCGCCCTCGACCTCACCGAGCGCCCGGTCGGCCTGATGACCGGCTACCACGGCGACCCCGACCGCACGGCCGAGGCCATGGCGGGCGGCTACTACCGCACCGGCGACATCGCCTCCCGCGACGAGGACGGCTACCTGACCTACGTCGGCCGTGCCGACGACGTCTTCAAGGCCTCCGACTACAAGATCAGCCCCTTCGAGCTGGAGAGCGCGCTGCTGGAGCACGAGGCGGTGGCGGAGGCGGCCGTCGTCCCCGCACCGGACGAGCTGCGGCTCGCCGTGCCCAAGGCGTACGTCGTCCTCGCCGAGGGCTGGGAGCCCGGACCCGGCACGGCGAAGGCCCTCTTCGAGCACTCCCGTGAGGTGCTCGCCCCCTACAAGCGCATCCGCCGGCTGGAGTTCGGCGCGCTGCCCAAGACCGTCTCCGGCAAGATCCGCCGGATCGAGCTGCGCGAGGCCACGGCCGCGGGCTCGGCCGACGAGTACCGCGAGGAGGACTTCCGGTGACCGCACTGTCGTACACGCACGGGACCGGCGAGACCGTCCTGCTCGGGGACACCATCGGCGCCAACCTGGACCGGGCCGTCGCCGCCTGGCCGGACCGCGAGGCGCTCGTCGACGTGCCGTCGGGGCGGCGCTGGACCTACGCCCGGTTCGCCGCGGACGTCGACCGGCTGGCGTCCGCCCTGCTGGCGAGCGGGATCACCAAGGGCGACCGGGTGGGCATCTGGGCGATCAACTGTCCGGAATGGGTCCTGGTCCAGTACGCCACCGCCCGCATCGGCGCGATCATGGTGAACATCAACCCGGCCTACCGCACCCACGAGGTCGAGTACGTCCTCGGCCAGGCCGGGATCTCGCTGCTCTTCGCCTCCCTGAGCCACAAGACGAGCGACTACCGGGCGATGGTCGACCAGGTGCGGGGCAGCTGCCCCGCGTTGCGGGAGGTCGTGTACATCGGGGACCCGAGCTGGGAGGCGCTGCTCGGGCGCGCGACGCCCGACGTGCCGCACGAGCCGCTGTCCTGCGACGACCCCATCAACATCCAGTACACCTCGGGCACGACGGGCTTCCCCAAGGGGGCCACCCTCTCCCACCACAACATCCTCAACAACGGCTACTTCGTCGGCGAGTTGACCGGCTACACCGAGCAGGACCGGATCTGCATCCCGGTGCCCTTCTACCACTGCTTCGGCATGGTGATGGGCAACCTCGCAGCCACCTCGCACGGCGCCTGCATGGTCATCCCGGCCCCCTCCTTCGAGCCGAAGGCCACCCTGGAGGCCGTCCAGCAGGAGCGCTGTACGTCCCTGTACGGCGTCCCGACGATGTTCATCGCCGAGCTGAACCTCCCCGACTTCGCCTCCTACGACCTCTCCACGCTGCGCACCGGCATCATGGCGGGCTCGCCCTGCCCGGTGGAGGTGATGAAACGGGTGGTCGCCGAGATGCACATGGAGGAGGTCTCCATCTGCTACGGCATGACGGAGACGTCACCGGTGTCCCTGCAGACGCGGATCGAGGACGACCTGGAGCACCGCACCGCCACCGTCGGCCGCGTCCTGCCGCACCTGGAGGTCAAGGTCGTCGACCCGGCCACCGGGGTGACCCGGCCGCGAGGCAGCGCGGGCGAGCTGTGCACCCGCGGCTACAGCGTGATGCTCGGCTACTGGAACGAGCCGGAGAAGACCGCCGAGGCCGTCGACGCGGGCCGCTGGATGCACACCGGGGACCTGGCGGTGATGCGCGAGGACGGGTACGTCGAGATCGTCGGCCGGATCAAGGACATGATCATCCGGGGTGGCGAGAACGTCTACCCGCGCGAGATCGAGGAGTTCCTCTACGCTCACCCGAAGATCAGGGACGTCCAGGTCGTCGGGGTGCCGCACGAGGCGTACGGCGAGGAGGTCCTGGCCTGCGTCATCCCGCGCGACGAGGCCGACCCGCTCACCCTGGAGGACCTGCGCGCCTTCTGCCACGGCCGGCTCGCGCACTACAAGATCCCCAGCAGGCTCCAGATCCTCGACTCCTTCCCGATGACGGTGTCCGGGAAGGTGCGCAAGGTCGAACTGCGGGAGAAGTACCAGGTGTGAAACGACGGGAATCGAGCATCCGGTGAATGCTCGACGGCGGGTCCCGGGCAGGCGAGCGCGCCGTCGGCGGCGCACTCGGCCCGGGACCCGTCGGCACGGCCGCCCGCGCGGGGCGGTCAGACCCGCCCGTCCCGCGTCCTCGTCCCCGGCTCCGGCGCGCCTTCGGCGTTCAGCGCGTCGGCCGGGTCGTTCGCCGGCTGCGGAACACCCGCGAGGTCCAGGACGAACAGCGGGACCGCCAGCGCGGCGGCGCCGGTGCGGGCCTCGTCGGTGTACCCGGCGAGGGAGAAGTACACGCAGTCCGCGGACTCCGTCATCGCCGTCAGCCACAGGCACTCCACGTCCCGCGGCGCGGCCGGCCGTACGGTCGGGTCCACCTGGGCGAGCAGCCCGCGGGCGGCGAGCCCGATGCCGTGCGCCGGCCGCTGGTCGGCGCGGCGGATGTCCCGGTAGCCGAGCCAGCGCAGATAGAGCGCGGCGGCCGTGACGGCGTCGCGCGCGGTCCGTATGGTGCGGGGCTGGAAGGCGGGGCGGCGAGCGGCCGCCCCGGCCGGAGCGGGCTCCGCCGCCCCCGTCCGCGCTCGGGCCTCCCCCTCCGCCGGTGCCCGCCCCTGCGGCGGTGCCGGGTCCTGCCCTGCTCCCCGGACCTCCGGCGGTGCCGCGACCGGGACGCGCAGCACCGTGCCGCACGGGCAGCCCAGCTCCGGGTGCGGCCACTGGTTGCGGCGCCCGCAGACGGCGCACGGCACGGTGAGCCACTCGTCGTCCCAGGCGCGGTGTGCCGCCACGACCGGCTCGGCGGCCGGATCCGGGCACGGGGCGGTGGGCGCCCCGCAGGCGCACGGATATGCCGGCGCGGTGTAGAGGTGCTCCCGCCGACAGGCCGGACAGCGCACCGGCACGCTCTCGGGCATGGCCCACTCCAAGGCGTCGCGTCGCAACAGTCGTCTCAGGACAGCGACCCCCATCGTCCTCCTGCCGCACCCCCCTTGTCCGGCGCTTGCCGCGTCCCGGTCCTGTCCCGGCGAGCCTTCTGCCTCTCTTGACGGCGTTCGCCCGCCCCCCTACATTGATTCCAGATAGTAGAAGTTAAGTTCCGTAATGCGGAAGTTTGACAATCTGGAGACTGTGCTCACCGCGGGGCGCGACGGGAGTACGCATCCGACAGCCGAAGCAGGAGTACTCGATGGCTCGTATGACCGCTGCCCGCGCGGCAGTTGAGATCCTCAAGCGCGAGGGCGTCACCGACGCCTTCGGTGTGCCGGGCGCGGCGATCAACCCGTTCTACAAAGCCCTCAAGGAGGGCGGCGGCATCAACCACACCCTCGCCCGCCACGTCGAGGGTGCCTCGCACATGGCCGAGGGCTACACCCGCACCGAGCCGGGCAACATCGGCGTCTGCATCGGTACCTCCGGCCCGGCCGGCACGGACATGATCACCGGCCTGTACTCGGCCATCGGTGACTCCATCCCGATCCTGTGCATCACGGGCCAGGCGCCCACCCACGTGATCCACAAGGAGGACTTCCAGGCCGTCGACATCGCCTCGATCGCCAAGCCGGTCACCAAGATGGCGGTGACCGTCCTGGAGGCCGCGCAGGTCCCCGGCGTCTTCCAGCAGGCCTTCCACCTGATGCGCTCCGGCCGCCCCGGTCCGGTCCTGATCGACCTGCCGATCGACGTCCAGCTCACCGAGATCGAGTTCGACCCGCAGACGTACGAGCCGCTGCCGGTCTACAAGCCCGCCGCGACCCGCGCCCAGATCGAGAAGGCGATCTCCTACCTGCTCGCCTCCGAGCGCCCCGTCATCGTCGCCGGCGGCGGCGTCATCGGCGCCGACGCCTGCGACCTGCTGGTGGAGTTCGCCGAGCTGACCGGGACCCCGGTCATCCCGACCCTGATGGGCTGGGGCACGCTGCCCGACGACCACGAGCTGAACGCCGGCATGGTCGGCGTCCAGACCTCCCACCGGTACGGCAACGCCAACTTCCTGGAGTCGGACTTCGTCCTCGGCATCGGCAACCGCTGGGCCAACCGTCACACCGGCTACCAGCTCGACACCTACCGTCAGGGCCGCACGTTCGTCCACGTCGACATCGAGCCCACCCAGATCGGCAAGATCTTCCCGCCGGACTACGGAGTCGTCTCCGACGCCAAGGCCGCGCTGGAGCTGTTCGTCCAGGTGGCGAAGGAGCTGAAGGCGGAGGGCAGGCTGCCCGACCGCGCCGACTGGGTGGCCTCCACCCAGGAGCGCAAGGCGACCCTGCTGCGCCGTACGCACTTCGACAACGTGCCGATGAAGCCGCAGCGCGTGTACGAGGAGATGAACAAGGCATTCGGCCCGGACACCCGGTACGTCACGACCATCGGTCTCTCCCAGATCGCCGGCGCGCAGATGCTGCACGTCTACAAGCCGCGCCACTGGATCAACTGCGGCCAGGCCGGCCCGCTCGGCTGGACCGTCCCGGCCGCGATCGGCGTCGCCAAGGCCGACCCGGACTCCCCGGTCGTCGCGCTCTCCGGTGACTACGACTTCCAGTTCATGATCGAGGAGCTGGCGGTCGCCGCCCAGCACAAGATCCCCTACGTCCACGTCCTGGTGAACAACGCCTACCTGGGCCTGATCCGTCAGGCGCAGATCGGCCTGGACATCAACTTCCAGGTCAACCTGGAGTTCGAGAACATCAACACGCCGGAGATCGGCGTCTACGGCGTGGACCACGTCAAGGTCGCCGAGGGCCTGGGCTGCAAGGCGATCCGGGTGACCGAGCCCGACCAGCTGGGCGCGGCCTTCGAGCAGGCGAAGAAGCTGGCCGCCGAGTACCGGGTGCCGGTCGTCGTCGAGGCGATCCTGGAGCGGATCACCAACATCTCGATGAGCCGCACCATGGACATCAGCGACATCTCCGAGTTCGAGGACCTGGCCACCGAGCCCGGCCACGCGCCGACGTCGATCAAGCCGCTGAAGGTCTGACCCGCCGGAGGCGAACGAGGGGCGGTCCCTCCCGGTGGGAGGGACCGCCCCTTCGCCGTGTCCGCGCACCGGCCGGCCCTCAGCCGAACCCGCCGCCGCATCCCCCGCCGTAGTCGTGGCCGCCGCCGTACCCGCCGCCGTGGTCGTGACCGCCGTGACCGCCGTGGCTGCCGTGGTCGTGGCCCCCACCGTGGCCGTCGTCGCCGTCCCAGCCGGTCAGGCCCGCGTCGTAGTCCCCGCCCAGGCCCTCGTCACCGGTGATGTCGCGGAGGCTGTTGCCGCGGCCGAACGGGAAGCGGCCCACGTCCGCGAGCGCGCCCCGGCCGGTGAGCCCGGCCTCACGGGTGAAACGCGGCGCGAGAGCGGTCAGCGCCCGCTCGCCGTACAGCGCGACGGCGAGCAGCACCTCCTGCTCCGGCAGGCCGTCGGGCCCGGCGGGGAGCGGATGGCGCTCGCGCAGCGCCGCCAGCAGCCGCCGGGCGGCACGGGTGCGGCCCGGCGGCAGCGCCCGCAGCAGTCCCGCCGCCGCCAGTTCGGCCCGCATCCGGGCGAGCGCCCTTCGCACCACCGCGCGGTCGGGCAGCTCCCACGGTCCGGCGGGCCGGTAGAGACCGGTACGGACCGCCTTCTCCAGCGGATGCCGGAAGGGCCCGGCACTGCCCGTCCCGGTCTTGCGGAGCGTGCCCGGCCGGCCGGCCTCGACCGCGCCGCGCAGATGCAGGCCGAGCACCGCGACGGTCACGGCGGCGCGGCCGCCGCCCCGCAGCAGGGCGACCGCGCACGGGTCCGGCGGGTCCGGCGGAATCGACGGCGTACGGCTCATGAGGCACCCCCGAGCGGGGCCCGCCGCCCCCGTGCCGGCGGGCCCCGTGTGCCGATAATGTGCCCTGGCGCGGGGGTGGTTGAAGCCTCCGTCACCGTGTTCAGAGGTTGATTTGAGGTTGCGTCGATTTCGAGGTGGCGCCGCCCGGCCCACGACCGCTGTCGTCCGGTGGCCGCTACAGCTCGTGCTCCGACAGTCCCGGCCAGTCGTCGGGGCCGCCGCCCTGCCACTCGATCAGGTCACTCTCCTCCACCTCGATCCGGTCCAGATCGGCCAGTCGAAGGATCTCCACGACGTCGTCCAGGTGGGACGCGAGCCCCAGTGTCACGTCCCCCTCGGTGACCCGCCGCGAGCCGTCCAGAGCGGGCGCGTGGACCACGATGTGCGGATAGTGCGTCGGATTGCCCATGGCATCAGCGTGCTGCGGAAGCGGCCCCGGCGCACCCCCAGCCCGGAACGCCGGAGGCGCCCCCTGGACCAGGGGGCGCCTCCGGCACCGTGTGGTTGCCGTCCGACGGCGCGAGGCTGGGCGCGACAGGTCGTTCGCGCCGCCGGACGGGGCGGGTGGCCCCCTGCGGGGGCTGGGTGGGACCGCGGCGGCTGCGACGGAGCCGGGAACCCTTCCCTCAGGTCGAGAAGGGCACGCCGTTCCTTCACCACCGCACTGGCTCGCATGCCGCCGCGGTCTCGCCCTGCCCGCGCCCCGATCCGACGGCCACCCCTCATCCGGGCCGTCCGGCGTAGCGCGCGGGCCGCGTGCGGACGTCATGACCTCCCGTCAGACGCCGTACGCTGCTTGCGGTTTCCTGGGAATCAGTCCTCGCGCAGGGCGCGGACCGCCTCCTCCACGCGCTTGCCGTACTCCGGGTCGGCGGCGTGGAAGTGGGCCAGGTTCTTCTCGATCACGTCGTCGCGGGAGACCTGCGACAGGCCGCCGGCGATGTTCGCGACCAGACGGGACCTCTCCTCACCGGACATCAGGCGGTACAGCTCGCCGGCCTGGAAGAAGTCGTCGTCCTTGGTGTGGAGCGGGGCCTCGTGGTTGCCGGTGTGGCCGGCGACCGCCAGGGGAGCCGACAGCGGGCGGCCGGTCTCCACCGGGCCGTCGTAGGAGTTCGGCTCGTAGTTCTTGGCGTGGCGGCCCTGGGCGTTGGACGCCATGAGGCCGTCCCGGCCGTAGTTCCGGGCGCCGCCGGGAACGGCCTTCGGGGCGTTCACGGCGAGCAGGGTGTGGTTGACGCCCAGGCGGTAGCGGTGGGCGTCCGCGTAGGCGAACAGCCGGCCCTGGAGCATCTTGTCCGGGGACGGGCCGATGCCGGGCACGAAGTTGTTCGGGGAGAACGCGGCCTGCTCGACCTCGGCGAAGACGTTGTCGGGGTTGCGGTCCAGCACCAGGCGGCCGACCCGCTGCAGCGGGTAGTCCTTGTGCGGCCACACCTTCGTCAGGTCGAACGGGTTGAAGCGGTAGTCCGCCGCCTCGGCCGCCGGCATGAGCTGCACGTACAGGGTCCAGGACGGGTGCACGCCCCGCTCGATGGCCTGCAGCAGGTCCGTCTGATGGGAGTTGCCGTCCTTGCCGGCGATCTCCGCGGCCTGCTCGCTGCTCAGGGACCGGATGCCCTGGTTGGTCTTGAAGTGGTACTTGACGAAGAAGGCCTCGCCCTCGGCGTTCGTCCACTGGTAGGTGTGCGAGCCGTAGCCGTTCATGTGCCGGTACGACGCCGGGATGCCGCGGTCGCCCATCAGCCAGGTCACCTGGTGCGTGGCCTCGGGGGCGTGCGCCCAGAAGTCCCAGACGTTGTCCGCCTCCTGGCGGCCCGTGAAGGGGTCGCGCTTCTGCGAGTGGATGAAGTCGGGGAACTTGATCGGGTCCTTGATGAAGAACACCGGGGTGTTGTTGCCGACGAGGTCGTAATTGCCCTCCTCGGTGTAGAACTTCACCGCGAAGCCGCGCGGGTCGCGGACGGCGTCCGCGCCGCCGAGGGAGTCGGCGACCGTCGAGAAGCGCACGAACACCTCGGTGCGCTTGCCGATCTCGCTCAGGAAGTCGGCGTGGGTGAAGCCGGTGACGTCGTCCGTCACCTCGAAGTGGCCGTAGGCGCCGGAGCCGCGGGCGTGCACGACGCGCTCCGGGATCCGCTCGCGGTTGAAGCGCGCGAGCTTCTCCAGGAGGTGCTGGTCCTGGATCAGGAGCGGGCCGCCGACGCCGGCGGAGGCGGAGTTCTGGTTGTCGGCGACCGGTGCGCCGGCCTCTGTCGTGAGCACGCGCTTCGACATCGTGGACCTTCCGTGCGGGTGTCAGCGGAAACCTGTTTCCGCTTTGTGGAGCCTAGAAGTGGGGCGATCTGAGCGTCAACAGTTTGTTGAAGTTGATTCCGGGCCGCGGCGACGCCTGGGCGCGACAGGACAGGTGTCAGCGGCACCGCGGCCCGGAAGTCTCGAAGAGGCCGGTCAGACCTGGGCGCCGGACAGGCGCTCGACGGCGCGCAGCAGCGCCGAGTGGTCCAGGCCGCCGTCGCCCTGGGCGCGCAGCGACGCGACCAGCTGGGCGACCACGGCACCCACCGGCAGGGCGGCGCCGACGGTGCGGGCGGCGTCGGTGACGATGCCCATGTCCTTGTGGTGCAGGTCGATGCGGAATCCGGGCTTGAAGTCGCGGTTCAGGAAGTTGTCCGTCTTGCGTGTCAGTACGGTCGAGCCGGCGAGGCCGCCGTTGAGGACGTCCAGCGCGGCCTTCAGGTCCACACCCGACTTCTCCAGGAAGACCACGGCCTCGGCGCACGCCTGGATGTTCACGGCGACGATCAGCTGGTTGGCGGCCTTCACGGTCTGACCGGAGCCGTGCGGGCCGCACAGCACGATGGTCTTGCCGAGGGCGTCGAAGATCGGCTTGGCCTGGTCGAAGTCGGCCTGGTCGCCGCCGACCATGATCGACAGCACGGCCTCGACGGCGCCGGCCTCACCGCCGGACACCGGGGCGTCCAGCACCCGGACGCCCTTGTCCTCGGCGGCCTTCGCCAGGTCGACGGAGGTCTGCGGGGTGATCGAGGACATGTCGATCAGCAGGGCGCCGGCCCTGGCGTTCTCCAGGATGCCGTCGGGGCCGTAGGCGATGGCCTCGACCTGCGGGGAGGCGGGGACCATCGTGATCACCACGTCGGCGTCCCGGACCGCCTCGGCGATCGAGCCGGCCGCGGTGCCGCCGGCGCCGGCCAGGCGGTCCAGCTTGTCCTGCTCCAGGGTGTAGCCGGTGACCTGGTATCCCGCCTTGATCAGGTTCTCGGACATGGGGGAGCCCATGATGCCGAGGCCGATCCAGGCGATCTTGGGAAGACTGCTCATGATTGCGGGTGCCTCTCTCACTGCTGTGCAAAGTCGGGGGGTTCAGCGCGCTTCGCGCGGGAGCCACTCGAAGGCCTCGGCGCTCGGGCGGTCGCCCGGCTTGTACTCGAGGCCGACCCAGCCGTCGTAACCGGCCTTCCTGAGCCGGCCGAGCAGTTCCTCCAGCGGGAGCGAACCCGTCCCGGGGGCGCCGCGGCCGGGGTTGTCGGCGATCTGCACGTGCCCGGTCTTCGCCGCGTACCGCTCGATGACCGCGGGCAGGTCCTCGCCGTTCATCGACAGGTGGTACAGGTCCATCAGGAACTTCGCGTTCCCGAGTCCCGTCGCCGCGTTGACCTTGTCCACGATCTCGATCGCCTTGGGCGCGCTCACGATCGGGCACTTCGGCGACTCGGGCCGGTTCAGGGCCTCGATCAGCAGGATCGCGCCGATCCGGTCGGCGGCCCGCGCCGCGAGGGCGAGGTTCTCCAGGGCGAGCGCGTCCTGCTCGGCCGGGTCCACGCCCTCGACGCGGTTGCCGTAGAGGGCGTTCAGGGCCCTGCAGCCGAGGGACTGGGCGAAGTCCGCGGCCACGTCGATGTTGGCGCGGAACTTCTCCGACTCCTCACCGGGGACCGACAGGGCGCCGCGGTCCGGGCCCGGCAGCTGTCCGGCGTAGAAGTTCAGCCCCGTGAGCTGGACGCCCGCGTCCTCGATCGCCTTCTTCAGGCCGTCCAGCTCGGACTGCTCGGGGGTGGGGGAGTCGACCCAGGGCCACCACAGCTCGACCGCGGTGAAGCCCGCCGCGGCGGCGGCCGCGGGGCGCTCCAGGAGCGGGAGTTCCGTGAAGAGGATCGACAGGTTGACGTTGAAGCGCTGGTCTGCGGCTGTGCTCCATCCAAACCCTGGCATTCGGGCCGCGCTCCCTTCCGTGTCGAGATTCCGTATTGCGGAAGTTCGTTTCTGCTTAATGGAAGATTGCCGTCGTGTGTCGACGCTTGTCAAGGGGGCCGGCGGCCGGTCCTCACCGGCCCGCCCGAAAATCCGTGCCGCGCGTTAGGTTGAGCGCGTGCGATTGAGAGTGGAGTTCACGACCGAGCCCTTCGACCTGGACGAGGCGCCCGCGCACGCCCTGGCGGCGCGGCAGGTCATCGAGACGGCGGAACTGGACGCCGTGGACGTCGGCCCGTTCGGCAACACCGCCGAGGGGGGCGCGGACGGCGTGCTCACCGCCGTCGACGCGCTGCTGCGCAAGTCCCTGGAGGCCGGTGCCACCCGGATCTCGCTCCAGGTCAACGTGATCGAGGACGGGAACCGGGAGGGCGATAGGTGAGCGTGGAGGAGCCCTTCATCGCGGCGGTGAAACCGCTGGTCGACGCCATGGGCGGGGAGATGATCCCGCCCGACGAGGCCGGTCCCGAGGATGTCGTCCTCGCCTGGGAGGGCGCCGACCTCGTCGCCGTGCGCCTGCCCCAGCTGGCCGACTCCCTCGACCACATCCTGGCCGCCATGGAGCGCAGGCAGGGCAGGCCGCTGGCCGACCTGGACCGCAAGGCCAAGCAGGAGGTCGTACGGATCCTGGAGGCGCGGGGCGCCTTCGCCGTACGGCACGGCGTGGAGACGGTGGCGAGCGCGCTGGGCGTCAGCCGCTTCACCGTCTACAACTACCTCAACCGGGAGAAGGGCACCTGAGCGGGCGGAAGGTTTCCTGAGCGGGCCGGGAGCCCCGCCGCTTGTAACGCGGATTTTTCAACAAAGTGTTGACGTGGTGTTTCCGAGGGCGTTAGCTATCGGCAGCCCGTTCAGCACGAAGGCCGTATCCGGCCACGGAGGCTCCCGTGACTTCGACTTCCACGCCCCCGGGCCTGGCCCGGTTCAACGACCTGGAGGAGAACGCGGCTCTCGCCGCCCTCCACGAGGCGTGCGCGTCCACCGAGTGGGCCCGGCGACTGCTCGCCGCCCGCCCGTACGCCACCGTGGAGGACCTCTGGACCGCCAGCGACGCCGCCATGGCCGAGCTGACCACGGCGGACCTCGAGGAGGCGATGGCCGGGCACCCGCCGATCGGGCGCCCCAAGCCCGGCGACCCGACCTCCGCCCGCGAACAGCGCGGCATGGCCGGTGCCTCCGAGGAACTGAGGGCCGAGATGCTCGACCTCAACCTGGCCTACCAGGACAAGTTCAGTCATGTGTTCCTCATCTGTGCCACCGGCAGGACCGCCGAGCAGATGCGCGACGCGGTCAAGGAGCGGATCGGTAACGCGCCGGAGCAGGAGCGGGAGATCGTCCGCACCGAGCTGGGCAAGATCAACCGCATCCGACTGGCCCGACTCGTCGAAGAGGACGCCTGACACCATGAGCACCAGCACCACCGCCTCCGTGTCCACGCACATCCTGGACACCTCGATCGGCCGCCCCGCCGAGGGCGTCGCCGTCCGGCTCTCCGCCCGTCCGGGGCGCGACGCGGACTGGCAGGCGCTCGGCGGATCCGCGACCGACGCCGACGGCCGGTGCAAGGACCTGCCGGCCCTGCCGGAGGGGACCACCCACGTACGGCTGGACTTCGCCGTCGAGCCGTACTTCGAAATCTCTGCGAAGAAGCAAGCCGATGCGCAGCAGGACGCCCCCGCGAATCGGGACAGCGGACCTGGTGTGTTCTTCCCGGAGGTGGCGATCACGTTCGCCGTCGTACCGGGCGAGCACTACCACGTGCCGCTGCTGCTCAACCCGTTCGGCTACTCCGTTTACCGAGGGAGCTAGCTAAATGACCGTCAATTCCCGCCCTGCCCGCCCTGTGATCCTGGGACAGAACCAGTACGGCAAGGCCGAGAACCGGGTCGTCAAGATCACGCGGGACGGGGCCACCCACCACATCAAGGACCTCAACGTGTCCGTGGCGCTGAGCGGCGACATGGAAGAGGTCCACTACTCCGGTTCCAACGCCAACGTCCTGCCGACCGACACCACCAAGAACACGGTGTTCGCGTTCGCCAAGGAGTACGGCATCGAGTCCGCCGAGCAGTTCGGCATCCACCTCGCCCGCCACTTCGTCACCTCGCAGGAGCCGATCAGGACCGCGCGGATCCGGATCGAGGAGTACGCCTGGGAGCGGATCGAGACCTCCGACGCCAACTCCAAGTTCATCGGCGCCGACGAGGTCAAGCACTCCTTCGTCCGCCGGGGCCAGGAGACCCGGCTGACCCAGATCACCTACGACGGTGAGAAGTGGGAGGTCGTCTCCGGCCTGAAGGACCTGGTCGTGATGAACTCGACCAACTCCGAGTTCTGGGGCTACGTCAAGGACAAGTACACCACCCTTCAGGAGGCGTACGACCGCATCCTGGCCACCGAGGTCTCCGGCCGTTGGCGGTTCAACTGGACCGACGACGAGCAGAAGATGCCCAACTGGGAGAAGTCCTACGAGCAGGTCAAGAAGCACATGCTCCAGGCCTTCGCCGAGACCTACTCCCTCTCGCTGCAGCAGACGCTGTACCAGATGGGCGCGCGCATCATCAACAACCGCGGCGAGATCGACGAGGTCCGCTTCTCGCTGCCGAACAAGCACCACTTCCTGGTGGACCTGGAACCGTTCGGACTGAAGAACGACAACGAGGTCTACTTCGCCGCCGACCGCCCCTACGGCCTCATCGAGGCCACCATCCTGCGGGACGGCTGTGAGGCCCGTATCCCGGTCGACATGACCAACCTCTGACGCGGGACGCGCGCCCCCGGCCCCGCCACCCGGGCCGGGGGCCCGCCACACCGGAGGGAACAAAATGGCACAGCCTGCGAAGGGGCCCGCCACAGCCCCGCGTTCCACCCCGCCGGTGCACACCGAGGACGCCGTCACGTCCGTGCACCCGGTGGACGAGAAACTCCACCCGACGCGGCTCGTCCCCGCCGCGCTCCAGCACATCGCCGCGATGTACGCGGGCGTTGTCACTCCTCCGCTCATCATCGGCCAGGCCTGCGGACTCGACATCGCGGCCCGCACCCGGCTCATCGCCGCGAGCCTGCTCATCGCGGGCGTCGCGACCCTCCTGCAGACCATCGGCGTCAAGGGCTTCGTCGGCAACCGGCTGCCCTTCGTCAACGCCGCCTCCTCCGCGGGCATCGCCCCGATCCTCGCGATCGCCGAGACCAACAGCAAAGGCCACCAACTCCCCGCCGTCTACGGCGCGGTGATGGTCGCCGGCGCCTTCTGCCTGGCGGTCGGCCCGTTCTTCGGCCGGCTGCTCCGCTTCTTCCCGCCGCTGGTCACCGGTGTCGTCATCACCCTCATCGGGGTCACGCTGATGCCCGTGCCGGTGAGCTGGGCGCAGGGCGGCGACAAGACCGCCGCCGACTTCGGCGCCATGCGGCACCTCGCGCTCGCCGGATTCACCCTCGCCGTCATCCTGCTGATCCAGCGCTTCGGCAAGGGCTTCGTCAAGCAGGTCGCCCTGCTGTTCGGGCTGCTCATCGGCACCCTGGCCGCCATCCCCTTCGGCATGGCCGACTTCAGCGGCCTGAAGTCGGCACCCGTCGCCGCACTGCCCACGCCGTTCGCCTTCGGCGCCCCCGAGTTCCAGCCCGCGGCCGTCCTGTCGCTGTGCATCGTGATGCTGGTGCTGATGACCGAGAGTTCCGCCGGCATGCTCGCCCTCGGCGAGATCTGCGACCGCCAGGCGAACGCGAAGACCATCACCCGCGGCCTGCGCACCGACGGCATCGCCACCCTGCTCGGCCCGGTCTTCGGCGGCTTCCCCACCTCAGCCTTCGCCCAGAACGTCGGCGTCGTCTCCCTGACCCGGGTACGCAGCCGCTACGTCGTCGCCGCCGCCGGCGCCACCCTGCTGGTCCTCGGCGCCTTCCCGGTCCTCGGCGCGGTCGTCTCCCTGGTCCCCATGCCGGTCCTCGGCGGCGCGGGCATCGTGCTCTTCGGCTCCATCGCCGTCAGCGGCATCCGCACACTGTCCGAGGCGGGCCTCGACGACAGCTCCAACATCATCCTGGTGGCGGTGGCGCTCGGCGCGGGCATCATCCCGCTCGCCGCGCCCACCTTCTACGCCGACTTCCCCGCCTGGGCGCAGACCGTGCTCGGCTCCGGAATCAGCGCGGGAGCGCTCGTCGCGGTCCTGCTCAACCTGTTCTTCCACCACCTCGGCACCCGGAGCCGTCAGACGGCTCCGGCACTCAAATCCTCCTAGGGTCCTGCCGTGCCCTCCCCGTGGACACTCCCCGTCCACGGGCCGCCACCACAGACAAGGAAGCACCATGGCACCATCGGCAGCCCAGCGCATCGTCATCGAGAACTGCGCGATCGCGACCGTGGACGCGGGCGACACGGAGTACGCCTCCGGCCACCTCGTCCTCGCCGGCAACCGCATCGAGTCGGTCGGCGCGGGCCAGGCCCCCGAAGGCCTCGACGACGTGGTGCGCCGCATCGACGCGACCGGCCACCTGGCCACGCCCGGTCTCATCAACACCCACCACCACTTCTACCAGTGGATCACCAGGGGCCTGGCCACCGACCACAACCTGTTCAACTGGCTCGTCGCGCTCTACCCCACCTGGGCGCGCATCGACGAGCAGATGACGTACGCGGCCGCCCAGGGATCCCTCGCCATGATGGCCCGCGGCGGTGTCACCACCGCCATGGATCACCACTACGTCTTCCCGCAGGGCTCCGGCGACCTGTCCGGCTCGATCATCCGGGCCGCCGCCGAGACGGGCGTCCGCTTCACGCTGGCCCGGGGCTCGATGGACCGCAGCGAGAAGGACGGCGGCCTGCCGCCGGACTTCGCCGTCGAGACGCTGGAGGGTGCGCTCGCCGCGACCGAGGAGACCGTCAGGAGGCACCACGACGCCTCCTTCGACGCCATGACGCAGGTGGCGGTCGCCCCCTGCTCGCCGTTCTCCGTCTCCACCGAACTGCTGCGCCAGGGCGCCGAGCTGGCCCGCCGGCTGGGCGTACGGCTGCACACCCACGGCTCGGAGACCGTGGAGGAGGAGAAGTTCTGCCACGAGCTGTTCGGCATGGGCCCCACCGACTACTTCGAGTCCACGGGCTGGCTCGGTGAGGACGTGTGGATGGCGCACTGCGTCCACATGAACGACTCCGACATCGCCGCCTTCGCCCGCACGAAGACCGGTGTGGCCCACTGTCCGTCGTCCAACGCCCGCCTCGCGGCCGGCATCGCCCGCGTACCCGACATGCTCAGGGCGGGCGTTCCGGTCGGCCTCGGCGTCGACGGTACGGCCTCCAACGAGTCGGGCGAACTCCACACCGAACTGCGCAACGCCCTGCTGATCAACCGCCTCGGCGCCCATCGCGAGGCCGCCCTCGACGCCCGCCAGGCGCTGCGGCTCGGCACCTACGGCGGCGCGCGGGTCCTCGGCCGGGCCGAGCAGACCGGCTCGCTGGAGCCCGGCAAGCTGGCCGACGTGGTGCTGTGGAAGATGGACACGCTCGCCCACGCCTCCATCGCCGACCCGGTGACGGCGCTCGTCTTCGGCGCCGCCGCCCCGGTCACCGCGTCCTTCGTCAACGGCCGGCAGATCGTCGAGAACGGCCGCCTGCTCACCGTCGACGAGGACGCCATCGCCCGCTCCACCCGCGAGGAGGCCCAGCGCCTCGCCCGGATCGCCGCCCAGAGCTGATCCGCCGGAGCGACCGGGCCGGCCGCCGCAAGGCCGGTCCGCCACAAGTCTCCGGTCGGGAGGGACGGCTCCCGGCCGGGACCGTGGATCCGAGCGGGATCCACGGCAGGCCGTCTCCGGAGCGCGTGCGGACGCGCGCGCCCCGGAGACGGTCACCCCAGCCCCTTCACCGCTCACCGCTCATGTGTCACCCCCGTCACGGTCCCGCACGACCACACGCACCACCTCCCAGAAACCCACGTCGACGTCGACGTGTTACCCGCCCGGAGGAGCCGCCGTGGCCGCCCATCCTGTTGACGAGAAACTCCCCGCCCTCAAAATGGCGACCAGCGGCCTGCAGCACGTGGCCGCCATGTACGCCGGAGTCGTCGCCCCACCCTTGATCGTCGGCGCGGCCGTGGGCCTCTCCGCGACCGACCTGACGTTCCTCACCGGCGCCTGCCTGTTCACCGCGGGCCTCGCCACCTTCCTGCAAACCCTCGGCATCTGGAAGATCGGTGCCCGGCTGCCCTTCGTCAACGGCGTCACCTTCGCCGGTGTCGCCCCCATGACCGCGGTCGTCGCCTCCACCGAGGACAAGTCCGACGCCCTGCCGATCATCTTCGGCGCGGTCATCGTCGCCGGCCTCCTCGGCTTCCTCGCCGCCCCCTTCTTCAGCAAGGCCGTCCGCTTCTTCCCGCCCGTCGTCACCGGCTCCGTCATCACCCTGATCGGTGTCTCCCTGCTGCCGGTCGCCTTCGGCTGGGCCCAGGGCCCCGACCCCAAGGCCGAGGACTACGGTTCGACGACCTACCTCACCCTGGCCGGCCTCACCCTGCTCCTCGTTCTGCTGCTGCGCCGCTTCACCCGCGGCTTCGTCAAGCAGATCGCCGTCCTGCTCGGGCTCGTCGTCGGCACACTCCTCGCGATACCGTTCGGCGTCACGGACTTCGGCCCCGTCGCGGACGCCGACGTGGTCGGCTTCCCCACCCCGTTCCACTTCGGGGCGCCCCAGTTCCAGCTCGCCGCCATCCTCTCGCTGTGCGTGGTGATGGTGGTCTCGATGACCGAGTCGACCGCCGACATGCTGGCACTCGGCGAGATCGTCGAACGTCCCGCCGACGAGAGGACCATCGCGGCCGGCCTGCGCGCCGACACCCTCGGCTCGGCGCTCAGCCCGCTCTTCAACGGCTTCATGTGCAGTGCGTTCGCGCAGAACATCGGCCTGGTGGCGATGACCCGGATCCGCAGCCGGTACGTCGTCGCGACCGGCGGCGGCTTCCTGGTCCTGATGGGCCTGTGCCCGATGGCGGCGTCCCTCATCGCGGTCGTACCCCGGCCGGTCCTCGGCGGCGCCGGCATCGTCCTGTTCGGCTCGGTGGCCGCGAGCGGTATCCAGACCCTGGTCCGGGCCGGCCTCGACAAGGACAACAACGTCCTGATCGTGGCCGTGTCCCTCGCCGTCGGGATCATCCCGATCACCGCGCCGGAGTTCTACCACTCCTTCCCCGAGACCGCGAAGATCATCCTGGACTCCGGCATCTCCACGGGCTGCGTGACGGCCGTGGTACTCAACCTGCTCTTCAACCACGTCGGCAAGGGACGCGAGGCCCACGACGTCACCCATCCGATGGAGGCGGGGGAGGAGATCGCCGCCGCGCACTGACACCGTGCGGGCGGGGCCACGGAGAAAGGCGCCGTGGCCCCGCCCGCGTGCCGGCCCCCGTGCCGTCGGTGCCCCGGACTCAGCCGCCCAGGGTCGCCCGGCAGGGCGTCGTCGCCGGCAGCCGGCCGGTGAAGTACGAGCGGGGCGGCACACCCATCAGGGCGCGGAAGTCGGACGTCATGTGCGACTGGTCGTAGTACCCGGTGGCGGCGGCGAGTTCGGACCAAGGGGCCGTCGGCGCCCGGGTGATGACGGTGCGCACCCGGTTGATACGGGCGTAGTGCTTGGGGGAGACGCCCACCCCCTCGGTGAAGAGGTTGCGCAACTGGCGTTCGCTGACCGCCAGATCGCGAGCGACATCACGTACCTGCGGCGGAGTCCGGTCCGTTCGGACCGACAGCGCGTCCGCGCCGGCCCGCACCAGCGCCGTACGGCTGGGGTCCGCGGCGGCCGACAGCCACTCGGGCAGCGCCTCGGCCAGGTACGGCACCACCTCCCCGGAGTCCAGCCAACGCAACCCGCCGGCGAGCCGGCGCGCCGTCCCGCCCGGCAGCCGGTCCAGCGGCACCGCGCGGCCGACCAGCTCGGCGGCCGGAACGCCCAGCAGGGGCCGGGCCGTCCCGGGTGCGAGCCGCAGCTCCACACAGGCGACATGGGCCTTGCCCTCGTGGTACGAGGCACGCACCCGGGGCCCGACGGCCAGCACGTCGCGGTGCCCGCCCGCCGCGACCCGCACCACCACCTTGGTGGCCGTGTCGGGAAGGTGGACGAAGGCGTCCTCGGCCGGTTCGGCGAGGGACACGCTCCGCACCCCGGAGATCCAGGGGCGCAGCACCTCGGGCGTGGTCAGGGCCTGTTCGGCGGTCGCGTTCGGCACCCCACCACCCTAGGCGCGCCGCACGCTCCGCGGGGCGGGCCGGGCGTGCCGGAATTTCCAAGTAACGGCCGCCCGTCCCGGCCCACTGTGGATTCATGATTCTGGTGACGGGTGCCACGGGCACCATTGGCAGTGAAGTCGTACGACAGCTCGCGGCGCGCGGTGAGAAGGTGCGTGCCCTGACGCGCGACCCGGCGAAGGCCCAGGCGCCGGCCGGGGTGGAGGTGGTGCGCGGGGACTACGGCGACCCGGGCTCCCTCGACGGTCCGATGCAGGGGGTGACGGCCGCCTTCCTCGTCGGTGTCCCGGGCCCGGCCGCGGACCACGACCGGGTGCTGGTGACGGCCGCGCGCGCGGCGGGAGTACACCGGCTGGTGAAGCTCTCCGCCATCGGCACCGGCGATCCCGAGGTCGGCCCGTCGGGCCTGTGGCACGTGGACGGTGAGCGGGCCGTCCGGGAGAGCGGCGCCGCATGGACGGTCCTCAGACCCTCGTCGTTCGCCTCCAACACGCTGAGCTGGGCGCAGGCGCTCCGGGCGGGCGATCCGGTGCCCAACATGACCGGGGACGGGACGTCCGGGGTGATCGACCCCCGTGACATCGCCGAGGTGGCGGTGGAAGCCCTGCTCGACGGCCGGCACGCGGGACGGACGTACACCCTGACCGGGCCCGAGGCCATCAGCGTCCCGGAGCAGGCCGCCGTGCTCGCCTCGGTCCTCGGCCGTGCGGTCACCACCCGGGACCTTTCGCCGGAGGAGACCCGTGACTTCCTGCGGACCGTCTGGGGCTTCGGTGAGGCGCAGACGGAGGGCGTCCTGACCGGCACCGCGTTCGTCCGCCGCGGCGGCAACGCGGTGGTCACGCAGGACGTACCCGGGGTGCTCGGGAGGGCGGCCCGGACCTACCAGGACTGGGTGCGCGACAACCGGTCCGCCTTCAGCGGGAGTTGACGCGCCGGGGCCGGGCGGCGGTCACAGGCCGAACAGACCGAGGTCCGTCGCCAGCTCCTTGAACACCTCCCGCGGATCGGCGAGCAGCCTGCGCTCCGTCAGGTTCATCATGCCGCCCACCGCGGTGACCTCGGCCGCCACGGTGCCGTCGGCCTTGCGTATCTCCTGCCGGATCCGGAAGGTCTTGCCGTCACCCCACTCGAACTCACAGGTCACGTCGACCTCGTCGCCGGCGAGCAGCTCCCGCCGGTAGCGGATCGTCGTCTCCAGTGCCACCGGGCCGACTCCCCGGCCCACGAGCCGGGCCTGGCTCACGCCGGCCGCCTGGAGCAGCGACCAGCGGGCGTGCTCCGCGTAGTTGAGATACACGGCCTGGTTGAGGTGCCCCTGGACATCGGTCTCGTAGCCGCGGACGGTCACACGGACGGAAAACGGTTCGGCCACTGCTTGCCCTTCTCACGTTCGAATCTCCGGTCGACCGATCTTGGCACGCCGGTCACGCCCGGCGCGGTGAGGCCAGCAGATAGCGCGCCCTCGTCCGCGGCTCGGTGTACTCGCCCGCCTGCCACCCGGCCCGGTCCAGCGTGGCCGCGCAGGCCGCCAGCGTCCCCGCGTCCGGCGCGTGCACCGCGACCGCCTCCGGCTGCGGGGTCGCCCGCACCCGGTACCCGTCCGTGTCCCCGCCCGCCGGGTGATGTCCCGCCGCCTCCAGGGCCAGCGCGGCGGCCCGCACCAGATGCGTACGCTCCCAGCCGCACGGCCGGTCCACGCAACCGTCGGGATTGGTCATCCGGCGCAGCTCCAGCAGCCCCTCCCAGGCACCGCGCACCTCGCGCAGCCGCGCCGGCCCCGACGGCGGGGCCTCCTCCTCGCCGCCGACGCGAGCCGCGAACACCCCGGTGGACGGCGCGGGCTCCTGCGCCGCCGCCGGCTCCGCCTCGCGGAGCCGGTGCCCGGCGGGGGTCAGGAAGTGATCGTGCGGCGGCCGCGGATGCCGGAAGGCGAGCCCCCGCTTCACCAGCGCCGCGAGCTGCGCCTCCGTGCCCCGCAACCGGCCGGTGACCGGATCGGCGGCCTCGATCACACGCCGCTGCGCGGCGGTCGGCGGTCGTGTCACGGCGCGCTCCCTCCGGTGCCCTCGCAGCCCGGAGCCGCCCGGCGGACGGCCCATTCGCAGGGTACGGGCCGGGTCTGACAACGGGCGGGGCCGCGAGGCGCCGGCGGACGACCGGGCCGGGCCGCACGGCAGCCGCCGGACACGGCCGCGGTTGCGTACAACCGCCTGCCGCCTGCCGCCTGCCGCCTGCCGCACGGCCGCCGGCCGGTGTGGTCACGGTCGCCCGGATCGTACGAAGTAAGCCCGGAGCGAGCCGCGCCGCCCGCGCACCCTGCCGACGGGCGTACCCCGCCTACTCCGGCGGCCGGATGTTCCACCCCGCCACCACGGGTCGGCCGTGCTCCGTGCCGAGGCGGCACAGGGTGCCCGTGGCCAGCTGGAAGAGGGCGCCGTGCTGGGGCGGGAGCCCCAGGCGGCGGGCGGTGAAGACGCGCAGGAAGTGGCCGTGGGCGACCAGGACGACGACGCCCTCGGTGTTGGCGAGGGCGGCGTCGACCTTGCCCAGCATGCGGTCGGCGCGCTCCCCGACCTGTTCCGGCGTCTCGCCCGGATGCTCCGGCGGCCCGGGGGCGACCCCGTCGGCGAACAGGAACCAGCCGGGCCGGCTCCGCTGGATCTCCACGGTGGTGACGCCCTCGTAGCCGCCGTAGTCCCATTCACGCAGGTCGGCGTCGACCCGCGCGTCATGGATGCCGATGAGCTGGGCGGTCTCCCTGGCCCGCTGGAGGGGGCTGACGAACGCCGCCCCGATCCGGTGCGAGCGGATCAGCGGCACCAGCCGTCGCGCCTCCTGCCGCCCGTGCTCGGTCAGGGGTACGTCGGTCCAGCCGGTGTGCCGTCCGGACCGTGACCACTCGGTCTCACCGTGCCGGACGAGAAAGAGGTCACCCATCAGCGCCCTTCCCGCTCGCCTGTCAGCACCGTGCCACAGGGCGGTCGCGGCCCGCAGGACGGACTCGGCCAGACGGCCGCCGCCGGTGGCGTGCGGTCAGTCCCACCAGAACGACCACACGGTCGACCCGGCCTGCCCGTTGGCGGTGTCCAGGACGTCGTCGAGGTCGTCGCAGTAGGCGTTGTGTTCGATGGCGACTTCGGCGATCGTGCGACGGTCGACAGGAGGGTGCTCGACCTGGAGCTGGACCTCCGTGCCGTTCATGAAGAACACCCGTGCGCCGTACCGGTCGCTCCAGTGCCGGAGGAACGCGGCGTGGTCACCGGGGGTGAGCGGGGTGCAGTCGGGGTAGGCCGTGGAGCCGTTGCTCAGGAATCCGGGCAGCAGCAGCGGCAGCCGGTGAGCCTCGGCCGTCTCGACGAGCAGCAGCCACAGGGGGCGGCTTCCCCACCGTTCCCGGAAGGCCAGCGGGTCACCGGGACGGGGTGTCCCGGACGGCTCGTCGAGCAGGTCCGCCAGCCGGGTGGCGTCGCGGAGCTGTTCCTCCTCGGCCCGGTCCTCCGGATAGGCCTCGGCGACGATGCGCGCACTCACCCGGCCGACGATGTCGGCCACGGTGCGGTCCGCGTCCTGTGCCGCCCTCTTCGGGGCGGGCGGGCCGGCCGCGGCGGCGGCCGCCACGAGTGCGTCCAGGTGCTCCTGGGAGGTGACGCGCGTGGTGAGGAGGGGCACCAGCCCCTCCGCGCGCCCCTGCCAGAAGCGCCAGGCCCGCTCGGCCTCGGCCGGCTCGACGGCCACGCCGTGGACCGCGGCCCCGCGGGGCGACCGCGCGCAATGCACGATCGCCCCCGGGGACACCAGTCCTTCGGTCGCCATGATGTGGCCGATGGCCTCGGCGTCCTTCACGGTGTCGATTCCTCAATCTCGAACGTCGGCGGGTCCGGGTGACGTCCGCACCCGGCCGTCACCGCACGTTCATCGTGAACAGGTGCTTGTCGACGTCGTACACGTAAACCGTGGAGAGGGTGGTGGGGTTGCGGATCACCGCGGTCCACACCTCCTTGTGGGCGGCCTCGGTGCTGACGCCCGGCACGCTCAGGTACACGGCGTCGGCACCCTGGTCGGCGGCCTTGCGCAGATGGTTCTTGATGTTCCGCTTGCCCGTCTGCTTGAACTCCGACCGTACTCCGTCCACCCAGGCGTCGAAGGACTTCGCGTTCTTGGCACCGTCCTGGGTGTACTTGCCCGTGTTGGAACCGCGGGCCACGACCTTGTGTCCGTCGAGCGCCAGCTTCAGCGCCATCTCGAACTCCTTGTCGTCGAACCCGTAGCCGTCCTTGTCCTCCGACACCCAGGACTCGTCGATCCGGTCCAGCGCCTTCTCGGCCATGTCCTCGAGGCCCTCGTGGGTCCAGGCGGCGTTGAAGCGGCAGGCCGCGCGCTCGCTGCCGGGCAACGCCCTGCAGGACCGCTTGTTGAGGTCGTCGATGTCGTCGATGTACTTACCGAAGAAGGTCTTGCCGGCCAGGATCTCCTCGAGTCGCTTCTTGCGCAGTTCCTCGGCCCGCTGGGCGTCGGTGTTGGCCTGCCGGTCCGCGGCGTCCTGCGTGCTGTTGGCCTTGGTCTTGTAGTTCTTGTCGGAGCCCAGGTCCCCGGTGTCCACGAGGGCCCACTCGCCCCCGTCGGGGGTGCACTGCTTGCAGAGGCCGCTCGGGTCGCTGTAGTTGACCGGGTCGTTGTCGGAGTAGCTGTACGAGTTCAGGTTCTGCGGCTCGTACGGGGTGTTCAGCGGGTCCGGGCTGAGGAACCGGCCCAGCTTCGCGTCGTACATCCGGGCGCCGAGGACCGACAGCCCCGTGTCGGTGTCCTCGCTCTTGCCGAGGAAGCCGTGGTCGGTTCCGGAGGGCAGTGTGGTGCTGCCGCGCTGGGCGCCGAAGGGGAGGTACTTGCGCCGGGCGGCGGTACCGGTGGCGGTGTCGACGGACAGCTGGGTCGAGGCCTGCTGGTCCGCCATGAGCCAGGTGAGCGTGCCGTTCCCGCCGGTGGCCACGCGCATGGCGACGTTGCCGTAGTACCGGGTGCCCTTGACGGGCTTGCCGGTCGGCTTGTGGATCTCCTGGCCGCCGAGGTAGAGGACGTTCTCGTCCTTGCCCTTGCGGATCAGCAGATCGCCGAGGGCGTCGTAGACGTAGCTGCTGCTCGCCGCTCCCGTCGTGGCGACGACATGGCCCAGTTCGTCCCACGTGTAGCCGGTGGTGACACCGCCTACCGTGCGGGAGTAGAGCTGGCCCGCGTCGTCGTACTGGTAGCCGTCGGTGCCGCTGGGGGTCTTCACCGAGGTGACGGCGTGCGGGTGGGCGGCGCCGGCGGTGTAGGTCGACTGGTCGGCGGAGTAGCCGGGGTAGACGTAGTCATTGACCTGGGCGCCGGTGGCCGTGGTGTTGGTGACCTTCTGCAGGTTGCCGATGCCGTCGTAGGTGTAGTCGAGCTGGTACGGGTCCTGCCCGGTGGCCAGGTCGGGGGCGAACGGTCCGGCGCAGCCGCCGGTGCTCTGGGTGGTCCAGGCCCGGGACAGCCGGCTCAGCTCGTCGTACGTGAAGCACTGGTGCTGGCCGCTGAGCCTGTCGGTCAGATCGGTGATCCGGCCGCCGGAATCCCGCAGGTAGTCGTCGTTCTGGACGGTGCCCTTCGTGCTGGTGGTCGTGGTGATGTTCTTCAGCCAGCCGGTGCCGGTGGCGTCCTCGTAGCTGTAGGTCCGCCGGGCCGTGGTGGTCGTGGTCGCCGTCGTGCCGTAGGTGCGGCCGGTGAGACGACCCAGGGTGTCGTAGTCGGTGGCGTCCACATAGGTGGCCAGCGGACTGGTGACCTTGTCGGGCAGGCCGTACGCGTCGTAGGTGGTGGTCACCTTCTCCGCGGGCAGACCGGCGGTGGGCTGGTAATCGACCGAGGTCTGGTGCCCGGCCGCGTCGTACCCCATCGTGACCGGGTACGTGCCCTCGAGCCCGGAGCCGTCGGCCGGGATCGTGACGGTGGAGTCGGTGACACGGCCGTTGACGTCGTAGCCGTCGATCCGCGTGGTGTACGCGTAGCCGCCCGCGTACGAGGTGCTCGAGGCCGGCCGGCCCTTTCCGTTCGTCGCCGTGTCGTAGGCCGTCCGGGTGAGCACGGTGCTGCCGTTCTGCACGGTCAGCGGGCGGTTGAGGGTGTCGTAGGTGTAGCTGAGGGTGACGCCCTTGCCGTTCTTGGCCGTCGCGACGTTGCCGTTGGCGTCGTAGGTGACCTCGGCGAGCCCCTTGGGGTCGGAGTCGGGCTCCTTGCCGCCGGTGCGTTCGCCGAGCCAGTTGTAGCGGTAGCTGGTGACGTTGCCCTTGGCGTCCGTGACCTGCTCGAGCAGACCGTTGCGGTTGTAGTCGTAGGACGTCGTGTACGTGGAGGGCCCGAACTCGACGACCTTGCTGACCTGCCCGAACACATCGGTGTAGGTGTTGGTGCGCTCGCCGGTGGCGGGCATGGTGGTGGTGTAGTCGCCGTGGTAGTTGGTGATCGTCTGACCCTGGATCTGCGGGTCGCCGTTCACCATGATCCGGGACTCGGTGGTGCGGCCGGCGTAGTCGATGACCAGGTCGGTGTAGGAGGGCAGGCTGTCCACGGTGGGCAGGACCATGCCCGAACCGGCGGTGCCGGAGTTGTAGAACGCCGAGCTGGTTCCGGTGACGTTGCCGGAGGTGTCGTACCGGGTGCTGGTCACCGTGCGTCCGGTGCCGGTCGGCGCGCGGGTCTGGGTCTCGCGGGTCCGGCCGAGCCCGTCCAGGTAGGTGTAGTTGACCAGGGTCGTCGAACCGGACTGCAGCGTCGTCGTGGTGATCTTCGGCGGGACGGTGGAGACCAGGTCGGGGACGCCCTCGCTGTTGTCCGACGTGGTGACGTCGTACGTGAAGGCGATGGTGGGCGTGCTGCCGGAGGCCTGGCCCGGCTTGAACACCTGCGACACCCGGCCGACCGCGTCCAGGACGATACGGGTGGTCTGGTTGTTGGCGTCCAGCACCTGGAGCGGGTTGCCCCACAGGCGGGAGTACCAGGTGGTGGTGGACTGCGGGGTGGCCGGACCGGTGCTTCCGTCGGGGTCGGGGGTGGTCACCTTGACGCCGTCGACGGGCCAGGAAGTGGCCGGCTGGTACGTCGTGGTGGTGGTGTTGTGCCTGCCGTCGGTCGCGGAGGTCTGCCGGCCGGCCTGGTCGAACTTGGCGGTCGCCTCGCGGTAGTCGTCGGCGTCCGTGTACTTGCGCACGGTGGTCGGGTGGCCGTCCGCAGGCTTGTTGGTGTCGACCGAGGTGGCGTTGTCGTACAGGGTGACTTCGTACGAGTCCTGGTTGGCGGACGAGCGCTTGGCGCAGTCCTCCGCGTAGTGCCGGCTCTCGTCGGGCAGCACCATCCAGCGCTGCACCGGGGAGTCGGTGAAGTAGTCGGTGTTGTAGGCGCGCCCGTAGGTGGTGCACCGGTTGTCGTCGAACGACGACAGGCCCCAGTCGTTGGTGCGCATCGGCAGGCCGTACTTGGTGCTGGCCGGCTCGGCGGTGTCGTACTCGTCCTTGACGGTGTGCTCGCGCCAGCCGCCGGAGGTCAGCTCGTCCGTGGTGATCTGGGAGTCGCGGACGAACCGGGCGTCGGGCAGGCCCTCGTACTGGGCGGTGTCGTACACCCAGTACTTGTGCCAGACGCGCTTGTGCGACTGGCCGGAGCCGTCGCGGTCGCTCGTCTCCAGGGTCTTGCCGTTCAGCCAGGCGGAGTCGGTCTTGGGCGCGCTGCCGCTGTCACCGTCGTCGACCGTGACGCTGCGGGTCTTGGACGGGTCGTCCTTGCTCGTGCGGTCGCCGTCCATGCCGCGGTACAGCCAGTAGTAGGTGGAGGCCGCGTTGGACTTGGTGCCGGTGTGGACCTCGACCTGCTGGTAGCCGCGCCACTCGGTCCAGGACTCGTCCTTGTCCTTGGTCAGCGGGTCGTTGGGGAACGCCCAGGCCGGCTTGCCCACGTAGTCGTAGGTGGTGGTCATCACCGGGTCGCCGTCGTTGCCGGAGCCCGATCCCGGGCCCGGGTCGACGCTCACCTTCGCGACGACGTACTTCTTGAACCAGCCCGTCTTCTCGTCCGTGGAGCCCTCGGGCACCCAGCGCTGCTTGAAGCAGGCCTGGGTGTTGTCGGACTCCGTGGGCGGGTTGTTGATGTCGCAGGTGTCCTGGTCGTCGTAGTTGCGGTAGGTGACGTTGACGAACGCGCCCAGGTCGTTGTGGATCTGTGTGACACGGCGGAAGTTGAGGGTGCCGCCGCCGAGCTGGTTGTCCCGCCACTCACCGTTGATGTTGATGGTGGGCAGGGTGATGTCGTCGCCGGTGCCGTAGCCGCGCCGCTGGATGTAGTCGAGCCAGAGGGTGTTGTCGATGGTGCCCTCGGGGTTGGGCAGCCCGTACTTCATCTGGTACTGCATGGCCGGGGCCCACGCAGAGTTGTCGTCGTCCCGGACGAAGGTCTTGACGTCCCACAGCATCTTGGTGGCGAAGAACGTCGGCGAGTACGTCTCACCCTTGATCGACTTGCAGCCGTCGTCGGCGGACGTGCCGTCGCACATCAGGTCGGTCGGCACGTCGGGGTAGGAGTCCGGGTTGCTGGAGATGCCCGGGCAGTCCGCGGGCTCACTGGCCAGCGGGTCCTTGTCGGCCATGCGCTCCACGCAGCGGCCGACGTAGCGCAGGTCGACCTTGGCGGGCAGCTGGGCGCCGGTGATCTGGGAGGCCCAGCCGTA
>NZ_JBVIIT010000015.1:0-55897 GCF_055569615.1 Streptomyces sp. NPDC031379
TCCCCTCGCACTCAGCGTCCTCGCTGTGTTTTTTCAAAGGAACCTCGACCATCGGATTGTTCCGACGGACGGGGTATCAACATATCTGGCGTTGATTTTTGGCACGCTGTTGAGTTCTCAAGGAACGGTCGCTTCCTTTGTACTCACCCTCTCGGGCTTTCCTCCGGGCTTCCCTTCGGTGTTTCCGACTCTATCAGATCTTTTCTCGATCCGATTTCCTCGGTGCTTTCCAGGTTCCCGCTCTCGCGGTTTCCTTTCCGGCGGTTCCGACTTTATCAGAAGTTCTGAGTCGGTTTTCCCGCCCCTCCGGGGCACCTGTTGTCCAGCACGTGAAGTACTGGGGTTCCCGGTCGGGCAGAGCCGTAAACGTACTGGAGCGGGGCGCCCCGATGCAAATCGAGGGCCCCGCTCCGTGTTCGCGCGGACGAGCGGTCGTTGGACCGTCAGACCTCCACGACCACCGGGAGGATCATCGGCCTGCGGCGATAGGTGTCCGAGACCCACTTGCCGAGGGTGCGGCGGATGAGCTGCTGGAGCTGGTGCGGCTCCACGACCCCGTCCTGGGCGGACCGCTCCAGGACCTCCGTGATCTTCGGGAGGACGGCGGTGAAGGCCGAGTCCTCGATGCCGGAGCCACGGGCCTGGACGTGCGGGCCACCCGTGATCTTGCCGGTGGAGGAGTCCACGACCACGAAGACCGAGATGATGCCCTCGTCGCCGAGGATCTTGCGGTCCTTGAGCGCCGGCTCGCCGACATCGCCGACGGAGAGACCGTCGACGTAGACGTAACCGGCCTGGACCTTGCCGGAGATCTTGGCCTTGCCCTCGATCAGGTCCACCGCCACGCCGTCCTCGGCGATGACGATCCGGTCGTGCGGGACACCCGTCAGGGCGCCCAGCTCCGCGTTGGCGCGCAGGTGGCGCCACTCGCCGTGGACCGGCATCAGGTTCTTCGGACGGCAGATGTTGTAGAAGTACAGCAACTCGCCCGCGGACGCGTGGCCGGAAACGTGCACCTTGGCGTTGCCCTTGTGGACGACGTTGGCGCCCCAGCGGGTCAGGCCGTTGATCACGCGGTAGACCGCGTTCTCGTTCCCGGGGATCAGCGAGGACGCCAGGATGACCGTGTCGCCGTCGACGATGCGGATCTGGTGGTCGCGGTTGGCCATGCGGGACAGGGCCGCCATCGGCTCGCCCTGGGAGCCCGTGCAGACCAGGACCACCTCGTGGTCGGGCAGGTCGTCCAGCGTCTTGACGTCGACCACCAGGCCCGGCGGGACCTTCAGGTAGCCGAGGTCCCGGGCGATGCCCATGTTGCGGACCATGGAACGGCCGACGAAGGCGACCCGGCGGCCGTACTCGTGGGCGGCGTCCAGAATCTGCTGGATGCGGTGGACGTGGCTGGCGAAGCTCGCCACGATGATCCGCTTGCGGGCGCCCGCGAAGACCTGGCGCAGGACGTTGGAGATGTCCCGCTCGGGCGGGACGAAGCCCGGGACCTCGGCGTTCGTCGAGTCGGCGAGGAGCAGGTCGATGCCTTCCTCGCTCAGCCGCGCGAACGCGTGGAGGTCGGTGAGGCGGTTGTCCAGCGGGAGCTGGTCCATCTTGAAGTCGCCGGTGTGCACGACCATGCCGGCGGGGGTGCGGATCGCGACCGCGAGGGCGTCCGGGATGGAGTGGTTGACCGCGACGAACTCGCAGTCGAAGGGGCCGATGCGCTCACGGTTCCCCTCCGCCACCTCCAGCGTGTACGGGCGGATCCGGTGCTCCTGGAGCTTGGCCTCGATCAGGGCGAGGGTCAGCTTGGAGCCGATCAGCGGGATGTCCGGCTTCTCGCGGAGCAGGAAGGGGACACCGCCGATGTGGTCCTCGTGGCCGTGCGTGAGGACGATGCCCTCGATGTCGTCGAGGCGGTCCCGGATGGACGAGAAGTCCGGCAGGATCAGGTCGATTCCGGGCTGCTCCTCCTCGGGGAAGAGCACTCCGCAGTCGACGATCAGCAGACGGCCGCCGTACTCGAAGACCGTCATGTTTCGGCCGATCTCGCCGAGACCGCCGAGCGGGGTGACCCGCAGGCCGCCCGCGGGGAGCGGCGGAGGCGTGCCGAGTTCAGGATGCGGATGACTCAAAAGACTCTCCTCACCACACGCGCCACGTACCGGTACGGCACGTGGCGCGCATGACGTTCGTGCAGAAGCAGTTGTCGTTGTGGGGTGCGGGCGCCGGTGGCCCGCTGTGTTCAGTTGTTCTTCGGTTGTGGGGTTCGGGTGGTGCCAAGTCTGTTGTCAGAGCTGTACCCCGCCTGCAGCAAGATCGATCTTGAGCTGGGCGATCTCCTCGGGTGAGCACTCCACCATGGGCGCGCGCAGGGGACCGGCGGGCAGACCCTGGAGGGCGAGGGCGGCCTTGGTGGTCATGACGCCCTGGGTGCGGAACATGCCGGTGTAGACCGGGAGCAGCTTCTGGTGGATCTCGGTGGCCTTGACGACGTCACCGGAGGTGTACGCGTCGACGAGGGCGCGCAGGTCGGGGGTGACGACGTGCCCGACGACCGAGACGAAGCCGACCGCGCCCACGGAGAGCAGGGGCAGGTTCAGCATGTCGTCGCCGGAGTACCAGGCGAGGCCGGACTGTGCGATGGCCCAGCCGGCGCGGCCGAGGTCGCCCTTGGCGTCCTTGTTGGCGACGATCCGGGGGTGCTCGGCGAGGCGGACGAGCGTCTCGGTGTTGATCGGGACGCCGCTGCGGCCGGGGATGTCGTAGAGCATGACCGGCAGGCCGGTGGCGTCGGCGATGGTGGTGAAGTGCCGGTACAGGCCCTCCTGCGGGGGCTTGTTGTAGTACGGCGTGACGACCAGGAGGCCGTGGGCGCCGACGCGCTCGGCTTCACGGGCCAGCTCGATGCTGTGGCGGGTGTCGTTGGTTCCGACACCGGCCACCACGTGGGCTCGGTCGCCGACCGCCTCCAGTACGGCTCGTACGAGGTCCGATTTCTCCGCGTCGCTGGTGGTGGGGGACTCGCCGGTGGTGCCGTTGATGATCAGGCCGTCGTTGCCTGCGTCCACCAGGTGGGCGGCGAGCCGCTGCGCGCCGTCGAGGTCGAGTGCGCCGTCCGCCGTGAAGGGCGTGACCATGGCGGTGAGGACCCGCCCGAAGGGGGTCTGCGGAGTGGAGGTCGGAGCCATGGGTAACACGCTACTCGGTGCTCCATGCGTGGTCTGCCCGTGGGGTGCCAGGAAAGTCAGGACAAATGAGGAACCCGGCACTGCCTGCTCGGGGGTTCAAGCAGTGCCGGGTCCGTTTGATCAGGCTAGATGAACTTCTCTAAATGCCGCAATACGGACACTTCGCCAGGCTGACCCGTACATCCGTTCCGGGTGGGGGAACAGGGCTTCGTTACGGGGCCACACGCCCGTTCGCGTTGAAGGCGGCGTAGGTCAGCGGCATGAGCTTCGCCCACTCCGCCTCCATCTTCTCGCCCACCATCTCGATCTCCCGCTGCGGGAAGGACGGCACCTTGGCCAGCTCGTGCTGGGTGCGCAGGCCGAGGAAGTGCATGAGCGAGCGGGCGTTGCAGGTGGCGTACATCGAGGAGTACAGGCCGACGGGGAGGACCGAACGGGCGACCTCACGCGCGATGCCCTGCGCGAGCAGGTCCTGGTAGGTCCGGTAGGCCTGGCGGTACGACTCCTCCATGGCGCTCCCGAGCAGGCCGTGCTGCTCCTCGGTGCCCTCCACGAAGACGTACTTGCCCGGCCGGCCCTGCTGGACGAGCTTGCGGTCGGCGTCGGGCACGTAGAAGACCGGCTGCAGCTCCCGGTAGCGGCCGGACTCCTCGTTGTACGACCAGCCGACCCGGTGCCGCATGAACTCGCGGAAGACGAAGATCGGGGCGCTGATGAAGAAGGTCATCGAGTTGTGCTCGAACGGGCTGCCGTGCCGGTCGCGCATCAGGAAGTTGATCAGACCCTTGGAACGCTCCGGGTCCTTGTCCAACTCCTCCAGGGACTGCTCCCCGATGGTCGACACACGGGCCGCGAAGAGCACGTCGGAGTCGGCCGCGCTGTGCTTGACCAGTTCGACGGTGACGTCGCCGCGCAGATCGATCTTGAACTCGTCGTCCGGGGTGCGGGTCACAAGGGTCCTTCCATCACTTCAGGGGTTCGCGCCCACTGTATCCGGGCACCCGCCGCCCACCCGAACGGCAACCTCGCCGCACGAGTTTTCACGACATGGGCACCTTTTGTGTCACTAGAGCGTCTGTACCGGTGAGGACCTCACATTCGATCCCCGAGAGGAGAAGTGCTTCCCCATGTTCCGTCGGCGCGAGCCCGTACCCTTCGCCTTCCTGGCCGAGGCGGACCGGTTCCGCAGCAATGTCACTCCCCCGCCCCGCCGGCGCGCGTCCATCGGTGAGATGACCGGGCGCTGGCTGTTGGGCCTGACCCTCGTCGCCGGGCTGGTCGGCGCCCTGATCCTGGCCATGCCGGCCCTGTCCACGCCGTCCAGTACGCCGGTGCAGCAGTCACAGGCGTCCCAGGGGCACTGACCCTTCCGGACGCCCACGGCTGGTGAGCGGCATCCGGGCCGGATAGCCTCACCGGGCACAGCCCACGCGAGGACCGAGTGAGGACCAGCCGTGCCCCTGCCCTTTCTGACGGCCGACCGCACCTTCGAGGCGGCATCCGAGAGCGCGCTGCCGTACGACGACCGGGAGCGCTGGCGCCGCCCGTACCGGCCCGGCCCCTGGCGTGTGGCCACGGCCGCTCTGTGGCTGCTGCTCGCCTCGTTCGTGCTGTTCGCGGCGGTCCTGATCGCCCTGAGCGGCTCGGTGTCCTCCTCCGGCTCCTCCTCCGCCGGGGTGATCCTCGGCCTGGGTCTGGCCGTCATCGCCGGTGCGCTGCGGCTGCTGCGCATGGGGGTGTGGGTGAGCGGGAGCGGGCTGCGCCAGGTCGGTTTCCTGGTGACGCGTACGGTGCCGTGGGCGCGGGTCGCCTCCGTACGGACGGTGCAGCAGCCGGTGCGCTGGCTGGGGCTGCCGCGCACGGTGCAGGGGCAGGCACTGGTACTCGTCCGCAAGGACCGGCGCGCCGAGGACCCGGCGCCCCTGATGACCACGCACGATCTGGATTTCCTGGGCCGTCCGGTGGGCTTCGACCGGGCGGCGGACACGGTGGAGGCGTGGGCCGCGGAGTACCGGCGCAGCTGACCCGCCCCGGATACGGCGAAGGGGCCGGCTGCGATGTGCGGACCGGCCCCTTCCGCGTATCGGTCGGGTGCCCCGTACAGCTCCGCCCCGTGGCGTGTAGGGCTGCGGCGGCGCGTGAGACCGCGCCGGCGCGCTCGTACGGCCGGCTCGTACGGGCGGCTCGTACCGCTGGGCGTGGCTAGGCCTGGACCGTCCTGCCGTCGTGCAGGGCGATGGCGCGCTGCATCGCCTTGCGGGCGCGCGGGGTGTCGCGGGCGTCGTGGTAGGCGACGGCGAGCCGGAACCAGCAGCGCCAGTCGTCGGGGGACGCCTCGGTCTCGGCCTTGCGCTTGGCGAAGACCTCGTCGGCCGAGTCACGGTCGATACGGCCGCTCGCGGTGCGCTGCAACTCGTCGGGGGGCAGGCCGCCCTCGGCGTCGAGTTCGGCGGCGAGCTGGTTGGCCCTGCGGACGAACTGCGTGTTCTTCCACAGGAACCACAGGCCGATGACCGGCAGGATCAGCACCGCCACACCGAAGGTGACGGTGAGGACCGTGCCGGACTGGATGAGCATGACGCCGCGGCTGCCGACCAGGACGAAGTAGAAGACGAGGACGGCGGCCGTGACGAGGTAGGTGATCTTCGCGCGCATGACGTGTTCGGGCTCGGCTCGGTTCTCAGCTCAGGTCCAGGAAGTGCTCCAGGCCGACGGTCAGGCCCGGAGTGGTCACCACCCGACGGGCGCCGAGCAGGATGCCCGGCATGAAGCTGCTGTGGTGCAGGGAGTCGTGTCGGATGGTCAGGGTCTCGCCCTCGCCGCCGAGCAGGACCTCCTGGTGGGCCAGGAGACCGCGCAGCCGGACGGCGTGCACCGGGACCCCCTCGACGCTGGCGCCCCGCGCGCCGTCCAGGGCCGTGACCGTGGCGTCCGGCGCCGGAGCCGTGCCGGCCGCCCGGCGCGCCTCGGCGATGAGCTGGGCCGTGCGGGTGGCCGTACCGCTCGGGGCGTCCACCTTGTTCGGGTGGTGCAGCTCGACGACCTCGACCGACTCGAAGTACGGCGCGGCGATCTGCGCGAACTTCATCGTCAGGACGGCGCCGATGGAGAAGTTCGGCGCGATGAGCACGCCGGTCTCCGGGGACTGGGCGAGCCAGCCCTTCAGCTGCGCGAGGCGCTCCTCGGTCCAGCCCGTCGTACCGACGACCGCGTGGATGCCGTGGCGCACGCAGAAGTCGAGGTTGCCCATGACGGAGGCGGGGGTGGTCAGTTCGACGGCGACCTGGGCGCCGGTCTCCGCCAGCGTCTCCAGCTTGTCGCCCCGGCCGAGGACGGCGACGAGTTCCATGTCCTCGGCGGCCTCGACCGCCTTGACCGCCTCGGACCCGATCCGGCCCTTGGCACCGAGGACCGCCACGCGCAGCTTGCTCATGTTTGCTTCCTTACCGACTTACCGAATCCGACGACGGAGGGGTTCAGGCGACAGCATCGTGCAGCCGCGCCGCCTGTTTGTCCTTCAGCGGGCCGATGACCGACAGCGACGGGCGCTGTCCCAGGATGTCGCGGGCGACCGAGCGGACCTCGTCCGGGGTGACCGCCGCTATCCGGGCCAGCATGTCGTCCACCGACATCTGCTCACCCCAGCACAGCTCACTCTTGCCGATGCGGTTCATCAGCGCGCCGGTGTCCTCGAGTCCGAGGACCGTGGAGCCCTGGAGCTGGCCGATGGCGCGGCCTATCTCGTCGTCTGAGAGGCCGTTGGCGGCGACGTGGTCGAGTTCGTCCCGGCAGATCCTCAGCACGTCGTGCACCTGGCTCGGGCGGCAGCCGGCGTACACGCCGAACAGGCCGCAGTCGGCGAAGCCGGAGGTGTACGAGTACACGCTGTAGGCGAGGCCGCGCTTCTCCCGGACCTCCTGGAAGAGGCGCGAGGACATGCCGCCGCCGAGGGCGGTGTTGAGCACGCCCATGGCCCAGCGGCGGTCGTCGGTGCGGGCGAGGCCCGGCATGCCGAGGACGACGTGCGCCTGCTCGGTCTTGCGGGCGAGCAGGTCGACCTGGCCGGTCGTGCGGATCTTGCGGTGGCCGTCGCGCGGGGCGACGGGCCGCGCGTCCATGGTCTTGAAGGCGTCCGCCTTCTCGAAGGCCGCGCGGACCTGTCGTACGACCTTGTTGTGGTCGATGTTGCCGGCGCAGGCGACCACGAGGTGCGTCGGGTCGTAGTGCTTATTGTAGAAGCGGCGGATGCGGTCGGCGGTGAGGGCGTTGACCGTGTCGACGGTGCCGAGGACCGGGCGGCCGAGGGCGTTGTTGCCGAACATGGTGTGCGCGAACAGGTCGTGCACGCAGTCGCCCGGGTCGTCCTCGGTCATGGCGATCTCTTCGAGGATCGCGCCGCGCTCGACGTTGACGTCCTCTTCGAGGATGAGCGAGCCGGTCAGCATGTCGCAGACGACGTCGATGGCGAGCGGCAGGTCGGTGTCGAGCACGCGCGCGTAGTAGCACGTGTACTCCTTGGCCGTGAACGCGTTCATCTCGCCGCCGACCGCGTCGAGGGCGGCGGAGATGTCCAGCGCGCTGCGCCTCGAGGTGCCCTTGAAGAGCAGGTGCTCCAGGTAGTGCGTGGCGCCGTTCAGGGCGGGGGTCTCGTCGCGGGAGCCCACGTGCGCCCAGATGCCGAAGGTCGCCGAGCGCACCGAGGGCAGGGTCTCGGTGACGATGCGCAGGCCGCCCGGGAGGGTGGTCTTGCGGACCGTGCCGATGCCGTTGGTCCCCTTGATGAGGGTTTGGGTACGGGCAACGGCCCGCGCCTCCGAAGAGGTGCGGGCCGTCGCCTTGGAGCTACGGGACGTCACTGGTCGGCGTCGTCCTTCTTCGTCTCGTCGGAAGAGCCTTCCTCGCCCTCGATCACCGGAACGAGGGAGAGCTTGCCGCGGGAGTCGATCTCGGCGATCTCGACCTGGACCTTCTGGCCCACACCGAGGACGTCCTCGACGTTCTCCACGCGCTTGCCGCCGGCGAGCTTGCGGATCTGCGAGATGTGCAGCAGACCGTCCTTGCCGGGCAGCAGGGAGACGAACGCACCGAAGGTGGTCGTCTTCACGACCGTACCGAGGTAGCGCTCGCCGACCTCGGGCATCGTCGGGTTGGCGATGCCGTTGATCGTGGCGCGGGCGGCCTCGGCGGAGGGGCCGTCGGCGGCACCGATGTAGATCGTGCCGTCGTCCTCGATCGTGATCTCGGCGCCGGTGTCCTCCTGGATCTGGTTGATCATCTTGCCCTTGGGGCCGATGACCTCACCGATCTTGTCGACCGGGATCTTGACGGTGATGATCCGCGGGGCGTGCGGGCTCATCTCGTCGGGCCGGTCGATGGCCTCCATCATCACGTCGAGGATGTGCAGGCGGGCGTCGCGGGCCTGCTTGAGGGCCGCGGCCAGGACGGAGGCCGGGATGCCGTCCAGCTTGGTGTCGAGCTGGAGGGCGGTGACGAACTCCTTGGTGCCGGCGACCTTGAAGTCCATGTCGCCGAAGGCGTCCTCCGCACCGAGGATGTCGGTGAGGGTGACGTAGTGCGTCTCGCCCTCGATCTCCTGGGAGATCAGGCCCATGGCGATACCGGCGACCGGGGCCTTCAGGGGCACACCGGCGTTCAGCAGCGACATGGTGGAGGCGCAGACCGAGCCCATGGACGTCGAGCCGTTGGAGCTGAGCGCCTCGGAGACCTGGCGGATCGCGTAGGGGAACTCCTCGCGCGTCGGCAGGACCGGCACGAGGGCGCGCTCGGCGAGGGCGCCGTGGCCGATCTCGCGGCGCTTCGGGGAGCCGACGCGGCCGGTCTCACCGGTGGAGTACGGCGGGAAGTTGTAGTTGTGCATGTAGCGCTTGCGGGTCACCGGGGAGAGGGTGTCCAGCTGCTGCTCCATGCGGAGCATGTTGAGGGTGGTGACGCCCAGGATCTGGGTCTCGCCACGCTCGAACACCGCGGAACCGTGCACCCGCGGGATGGCCTCGACCTCGGCGGCCAGCGTGCGGATGTCGGTGACACCGCGGCCGTCGATGCGCTTCTTCTCCTTGATCACGCGCTCACGGACCAGCTGCTTGGTGAGCGAGCGGTACGCGGCGGAGATCTCCTTCTCGCGGCCCTCGAACTCCGGCAGGAGCTTCTCGGCGGCGAGCGCCTTGACGCGGTCCAGCTCGGACTCGCGCTCCTGCTTGCCGGCGATGGTGAGCGCCTGGGCCAGCTCGGGGCGGACGGCCGCCGTCAGGGCCTCGAGGACGTCGTCCTGGTAGTCCAGGAAGATCGGGAACTCGGCGGTCGGCTTGGCGGCCTTGGCGGCGAGGTCGGCCTGGGCGCGGCACAGCACCTTGATGAAGGGCTTCGCGGCCTCGAGACCGGCGGCGACGACCTCCTCGGTCGGCGCCTCGGAGCCGCCCTCGACCAGCTTGATGGTCTTCTCGGTGGCCTCGGCCTCGACCATCATGATCGCGACGTCGCCGTCCTCCAGGACGCGGCCCGCGACCACCATGTCGAAGACGGCGTCCTCGAGCTCGGTGTGCGTCGGGAAGGCGACCCACTGGCCGCGGATCAGCGCGACGCGGACGCCGCCGATCGGGCCGGAGAAGGGCAGGCCGGCCAGCTGCGTGGACGCGGACGCGGCGTTGATCGCCACGACGTCGTACAGGTGGTCGGGGTTGAGCGCCATGATCGTGGCGACGACCTGGATCTCGTTGCGCAGGCCCTTCTTGAAGGACGGGCGCAGCGGGCGGTCGATCAGACGGCAGGTGAGGATCGCGTCCTCGGAGGGGCGGCCCTCACGGCGGAAGAAGGAACCGGGGATCTTCCCGGCCGCGTACATGCGCTCCTCGACGTCGACCGTCAGCGGGAAGAAGTCGAGCTGGTCCTTCGGGTTCTTGGAGGCGGTGGTGGCCGACAGCACCATGGTGTCGTCGTCCAGGTACGCCACGGCGGAGCCGGCGGCCTGCTTGGCCAGGCGGCCCGTCTCGAAGCGGATGGTACGGGTGCCGAAGGCGCCATTGTCGATGACGGCCTCGGCGTAGTGGGTCTCGTTCTCCACTAGCGTTTTCTCCTCGTCTTCGTCCCTCGGCTGCCCGTGTGGCAGGGGGACGGTTGCGGAGAAGCGCTCCGGGCTGTGCGGGCCGGTCTTCGATCGAAGCACCCGGGGCTCGCTTCCCCCGGGGGCCACTACCGAGGACCGGCGGCGGCGAGGTGCGCTTCTCCTCGTTCTCAGTCCTACGTGTTCCGTGTCGTGCGTATTGCGTTGTGCTACCACACTACAAAGCGTGTGTGACACTCCGCACGTTTCCGCACGTACGGCAAAGGGAGCGGCCCCCGATCGTCCCGGGAACCGCTCCCTTCACGGCGTCTTACTTGGCGCCCGCCGCACCACGGCGGATGCCGAGGCGGTCGACCAGCGTACGGAAGCGCTGGATGTCCTTCTTCGCCAGGTACTGCAGCAGGCGACGGCGCTGACCGACCAGGATCAGCAGGCCACGGCGGGAGTGGTGGTCGTGCTTGTGGGTCTTGAGGTGCTCCGTCAGGTCGGAGATCCGACGGGAGAGCAGAGCGACCTGGACCTCGGGGGAGCCGGTGTCACCCTCCTTGGCACCGAACTCGGCGATGATCTGCTTCTTCGTAGCGGCGTCGAGCGACACGCGTACTCCTCATAGTCTGTGACTGGCCCACGAGTGCCCCTGGTCTACGTCTCAGGGGAGCTTCCGTGACTCGGGAGGCCGGGATCCGCTGGGCGCGGCCTCCAGAGCACTGGGCTCCGGGGGTGCGTACACAAACGGCCGTCGACCAGAGTACCAGGCAGTGGCGGGCACCCTCGCCTTGATTCCGGAACGCCACGGGCCCGAGGGGGGCGGCCACTAGGGTGAGCCTGCTGATCGTACGCACGTCGGGAAGGGGTCGCCGCGGCATGGCGGAGACGGAAGCGGAACTCAGGGCGCGCAAGGACCGGGAGCGGGACGAGCTGTACGCGCTCGACATCTCCGGTGCCGAGTGGCAGAGCGCGCCGGGCACGGAGGAGCACGAGGAGCGGGTCGAGATCGCGTACCTGCCCGGGGGCGCCGTGGCGATGCGTTCCTCCCTCGACCCCGGCACCGTGCTGCGGTACACGGAGGCGGAGTGGCGGGCGTTCGTGCTGGGGGCTCGGGACGGGGAGTTCGATCTTGAGCCGGGGAAAGCCGGTGGGGGGATGGGGGCGGAGTGAGTGGCGGCAGGAAGCCCCGGCTCATTCCGGGCCGGGGCTTCTTGCGTCACTTGCTCGTCATCGACCGCGCGGTCGCGTACACGTCGAAGACCGCGAGGGTGAGCGGGATCAGCGTCAGCAGGACGAAGCCCTCGCAGATCTCCAGGAAGCGGCCCCAGAACGGGGTCAGCCCACCGCGCGGCAGGATGAGACCCAGCGCCGTCACGAGGGCGGTGGCCGCGGCGATGACCGCGATCAGCCAGATGGTGCGGATGTCCAGGTCGGTGCGGTCGCCGGATAGCGCCGCGAGCATCACGTGCCGCGGCGGGTTGAGGGCGAGGCCCAGGCCGAGCAGGACGAGGGAACCGAGACCGGCGGCCAGGACGGGCGCGACCTGGGCCGTGTAGCGGAAGAGGCCGGCGCGCATCAGCATCGCCACGCCGGTGGCGAGGGCGAGCAGCTGGGCCCAGATGTCGTCGGAGAAGCCCAGTACGGCCGAGGCTCCGACGGCGAGGAGCGCACAGCCGCCGACCAGGCCGACGAGGAGTTCGTGGCCGCGCCGGGCCTGCGCCTCGATGCGCTCGGTGTCCACGGGCTCGGCCGCGGCGGACTCGTTGCCGTAGGCGGAGCGGGAGGCGCCGCTGCTGGGGTTCTCGAAGCCGATCGGCAGCCGGGCGAAACGCATCGACATGCCGGGCAGGAAGGCGAGGGCGCCGACGGCGACGGGCGCGCACAGGCCGGCCATCTCGGTGGGGGCCCAGTCGGTGAGGGTGGCGACGAAGACGACGACCAGGGCGATGGCCGAGGCGAAGACGAAGGCCACGAAGGGGCCGTCGCCGTGCGGCGAGCACAGGGTGAGGATCAGCGCGGCGACGAGGACGGCCGCGCATGCCAGCAGAAACTGCAGTCTGCCGATGCCCTCCCCGCCGTTCAGGGGCAGCAGTCCGCTGCCCGCGACACCGATGTTGGGCAGTGCGCCGAGGCCGAGGGCGACGGCCGAACCGCGGTCGTCGTAGACACGGGCGCGGACCGCGGAGAGCACGACCAGGAGGACGCCGGTGACGGCGGCGAGGATGCCGGCCAGGCCGTGCATGTCGTGGCGCGGGTCGGCGGTCCAGGCGACGAATGCGAGCAGCGCCGGCAGTACTCCGCCGCCGACGAGACCCGCGGCTCGGGTCAACTCGCCGCTCCACAGCTTGTGCTGTGCGGTGACGGCGGAGGCGACGGCCTCGGCGACGTCGTCGAAGACGGCCGGCGGCAGGGACTCGGCGAACGGGCGCAGGGTGAGGAGTTCACCGTCGAGAATGCGCTGCGCGGCGAAGGAGCGGGCGCTGTCCAGGACGGTGCCGTCGGTGCGGACGAGGTGGTAGCCGACCGGGGCGCCCGCCTCGGAGCTTTGCTGGGACAGCCGGAGGATCTCCGGATAGAGGTCGGCGACCGGGACGTCGTCAGGCAGTGCGACGTCGATACGGCTGTCCGGCGCGACGATGGTGACCCGGCAGAAGCCGAGTCCGGTGCCGGACCCGGAAGGGGCTCCCGTCCCGGGTCCGCCGGTGGCGGCGGCCGTCATGCTCACCTGCTGCTCCCCCTCAGTGGTGGTGGTGCGTCTATGTCGTGAAGGTCTCGTGCCGGTTCGCGCCACGCACGGCGGCACGGGTGCCGTGGGGCCGGATTTCGAGGCTCTCCCGCTCCGACATCGGGCGGGTTGACCCGGTTTGCCCAGCCTGCTCGGCGTGTGCTCACGCGAACATCCGGCACCCTACCGCTCACCCGTGTTCCGTGAACTCAGTAGGATCACGCGGCGGCCTGCGCCCGCCGGACACGGGGCGGTGGGCGGAAAGCCTGGGTCGGGCAAGGGAATTGGTGAGCGGTGAGCCAGATTGTCGTCAAGCGCCCTGCTAGGGCGCTGCCGTCCGAAGTGCCCACGGAAGAGGTCGTTGTCCAGCCACCGCCCGAATTGCCGCGGGGGCCCCAGGAGAGCGTGCTGATGCAGCTCCTGCCCACGCTGGGCATGGGCGGCTCGGTGGTGTTCTTCTTCACGAACGGTCAGCCGTTCATGAAGATCATGGGCATGATCATGATCGCGTCGACGGTGGCGATGTCCATCGCGATGGTGGTCCGCTTCCGCCGCGGCTCGCAGGGCCAGTTGGCCGACATGCGGCGCGACTACCTCAGTTATCTGTCGCAGACGCGCAAGTCCGCCATGGAGACGGCGAAGGCCCAACGGGACGCGCAGTACTACCTGCACCCCTCCCCCGAGCAGCTGTGGGCGCTCGTCGCCGAGGGCAGCCGGGTGTGGGAACGGCGGCCGGGGGACGAGGACTTCGCGCATGTGCGCATCGGCCTGGGCCCGCAGCCGCTGGCCACCCCGCTCATCGCCCCGGAGACCGGGCCGGTCGAGCAGCTGGAGCCGCTGACCGCGGGCGCGATGCAGCGGTTCCTCGCCACGCACAACACCGTCGGCGACCTGCCGATGGCGGTGTCGCTGCGCGCCTTCTACCACGTCACGGTGAGCGGTGAACCGCAGTCCGTACGGGCCTCGGCGCGCGCCCTGGTCGGCTCACTGGCCTCGCTGCACTCCCCCGAGGATCTGGTCATCGCGGTGGCCGCGGGGCGGGAGGCGCTGCCGCACTGGGAGTGGGTCAAGTGGCTGCCGCACGTGCAGGCGTCCAAAGAGGTGGACGGCGCGGGTTCCCGCCGGCTGATCAGTCCCGACCCTCGCGAGCTGGAGGACCTGCTCGCCGCCCGGCTGACGGGCCGCCCGCGCTTCCATCCCGGCGCCGCGCCCCTGCTGGACGAGCCGCACATCGTGCTCGTCCTGGACGACCTGTCGTTGCTGCCGGACTCGGTGCTCGCCAACCCCGAGGGACTGCAGGGCGTCACGGTGGTCGAGGTGGTGGCGGGTGAACTCACCACAGCGGGCGGCGACCTGTCCGTCGTCGTACAGCCCGGTGCCCTCCGCCTGGACTCCGGGCACGGCATGGTCTACGAGGGCGCCCCGGAGTCCCTGTCGTACGAGTCCGCCGAGGCGCTGGCCCGGCAACTGGCACCGCTGCGCATGGCGTCGGGTGGCGACGACGATCAACCACTGCTCGCCAACCTGGAGTTCACGGACCTGCTCGGCCTCGGCGACGCTGCGTCCGTCGACACCAAGCGGACCTGGCGGCCGCGTGCCCTCGCGGAACGGCTGCGGGTGCCGATCGGTCTCGGCGAGGACGGCCGCCCCGTCATGCTGGACCTGAAGGAAGCCGCCCAGGAGGGCATGGGCCCGCACGGACTGTGCGTCGGCGCGACGGGCTCCGGCAAGTCGGAGCTGCTGCGCACCCTGGTGCTGGGCCTCGCCGTCACGCACTCCTCGGAGACCCTGAACTTCGTCCTCGCGGACTTCAAGGGCGGTGCGACCTTCGCCGGCATGGCACAGATGCCGCACGTGGCAGCGGTCATCACCAACCTGGCCGACGACCTCACCCTGGTCGACCGCATGGGTGACTCGATCCGCGGTGAGCTGAACCGCCGCCAGGAAATGCTCCGCGACGCGGGCAACTACGCCAACATCCACGACTACGAGAAGGCGCGCGCGGCCGGTGCCCCGCTGCAGCCCATCCCCTCCCTGGTCCTGGTGATCGACGAGTTCAGCGAGCTGCTGACCGCGAAGCCGGACTTCATCGAGATGTTCGTGCAGATCGGCCGCATCGGCCGATCCCTGGGCGTGCACCTGCTGCTGGCCTCGCAGCGGCTGGAAGAGGGCCGCCTGAGGGGCCTGGAGACCTATCTGTCGTACCGCATCGGTCTGCGCACCTTCTCCGCGGCGGAGTCCCGCGCGGCGCTCGGTGTCCCCGACGCCTACGAACTCCCCAACGTCCCCGGCTCCGGTTTCCTGAAGTACGGCACGGACGAGATGGTCCGCTTCAAGGCGGCGTACGTCTCCGGGGTCTACCGCTCGGGTACGCAGCGCGCGGCACTGGGCGGCGGGCCGCTGCCGGTGGACCGACGGCCTGCGCTGTTCACGGCCACCGAGGTACCGGTGCAGTACACGGCCATCCCGCAGCAGCGCCAGGAGCCCCAGCCCCAAGTGGACGAGGCGCTGGCCGACACCGTCCTCGACGTCATCGTTCGACGGCTCGAGGCGCAGGGCCCGGCGGCCCACCAGGTGTGGCTGCCGCCGTTGGAGAGCCCCCCGTCACTGGACGCCCTGCTGCCCGGACTGGCCGCGGTGGAGGGACGCGGGCTGACCCAGCCCGGCTACGAGAGCGCGGGCCGCCTGATCGTGCCGGCCGGTCTGGTCGACAAGCCGTACGAGCAGCGCCGTGACCGCCTGATGCTCGACTTCTCGGGCGCGGCGGGCCACATGCAGATCATCGGCGGCCCGCAGTCCGGCAAGTCCACATTCCTGCGCACGCTGATCTGTTCCTTCGCTCTCACACACACGCCGCACGAGGTGCAGTTCTACGGCCTGGACTTCGGTGGCGGCGGCATGGCGGCGCTGGACGGCCTGCCGCATGTCGGCGGTATCGCCTCCCGTCTGGATCCGGAACGCGTCCGGCGTACCGTGTCCGAGGTCTACGGCGTCCTGACCCGTCGCGAGGAGTACTTCCGCTCTGCCGGCATCGCCTCGATCGCCGACTACCGTGCGCGCCGCGCCCGAGGCGAGATCTCGGTGACGGACCAGCCCTGGGGGGACGTCTTCCTGGTCGTCGACGGCTGGGGCAACTTCCGCACGGACTACGAGGCCCTGGAATCCGCGGTCCTGGACATGGCCGCCCGTGGTCTCGGCTACGGCATCCACGTCGTCATCACGGCGTCGCGCTCGATGGAGGTCCGCGCGAACCTGAAGGACCATCTGATGAACCGCCTGGAGCTGCGCCTGGGTGACGTCATGGACTCGGAGATCGACCGCAAGGTGGCGGCGAACGTGCCCACCGGCGTTCCGGGCCGTGGTCTGTCCCCCCAGAAGCTGCACTTCATGGCGGCGGTCCCACGCATCGACGGCCTCACCTCCGACACCGACCTGGCCGAGGCCACGGCAGCGCTGAGCACCGAGGTCGGCCGTCACTGGCAGGCACCAGGCGCCCCCAAGGTACGGCTGCTGCCGCGCCAGCTGGAGGCTCTCCAGCTGCCGCCGGGCGACCGCTTCCCGAACCGTGGCGTCGCCTTCGCGCTGGACGAGGAGAACCTGGAGCCGGTGTTCCTGGACTTCGAGCAGGACCCGTTCTTCCTGATCTTCGGCGAGAGCGAGTCCGGCAAGTCCAACCTGCTGCGGTTGCTGATCAAGCAGCTGACGCTGCAGTACGGGGGCGACGAGGCGAAGTTCTTCGTCGTCGACAACCGCCGCTCGTTGCTGGACATCACCCCGGCCAGTCACCTGGCGGAGTACATCCCCATGTCCAGCCAGATGGACCATCACATGGTGGCGCTGGCCGACCTGATGCAGCGCCGTACCCCGACCGCCGACGTCACCGCGCAGCAGCTGCGGGACCGGAGCTGGTGGCGCGGCCCGCAGGTGTTCGTGGTCGTCGACGACTACGACCTCGTCTCCACGTCCAGCGGCAACCCGCTCAGCGGCCTGACCGAGATGCTGCCCTTCGCCCGTGACGTCGGCGTCCGCTTCATCATCGCCCGTTCCTCCGCGGGCGCGGGCCGCGCCTCGTACGAGCCCTTCATGCAGCGCATGAAGGAACTCGGCGCCCAGGGCATCGTCCTGGCGGGCGACCCGGCGGAGGGCGACATCCTCAACGGCGTCCGGCCCCGGCCGATGCCTGCGGGGCGGGGCGTCTTCGTGTCCCGGAAGCGGGGGAAGCCGTTGGTTCAGACCGGCTTGGTGGATGTGGAGTACTGAGGCGCGTTGGCGGCGGCGGACCTGGTGTCCGCCGCCTCGGCCGGACACGGCGGCGGGTTCGGCCGCCGCCGTGTCCTGAGGGCTCCCCTCAAAGAGGCGAGACCGGTTCAGGCGTCAGAACACCGGGAAGGCGTACAGGGAATCCCCGGCTCTGACGAAGGCTCGGTTGCCGGCGGTCGCGAGGCTGAGGTCGTTGCCGGCCAGGGCGATTTTGTAGGACCAGACCTCGTCGCCGTCCTCGAGACCCAGGGTGTGCACGGTGACTCCGTTCTTGTCGTCGATCACCCATGCTCCGCTGCCCTGGACGAGGACGGGAGACTCCTGTCCGCCCTCCATCGAGAACCACACCTGCCGGCCGTTGCGGAGGTCGTGCCGTACGGCGTTGCCGCCGACGGAGGCGTACACCGAGTCACCGAAGACGCTCGGGCGACTGTATTCCGGTGGATCCGCGTATTTGTTCGTCTCCTGCCACAGTTCCTTGCCGTCCGAGATCCTGCGCGCGGAGAGCGATTTGCCGTTGAGGTAGACGACGCCGTCCCGTGCGGCCGGGACGAGAGCACGCTTCCTCGCCTGGTTGTACAAGGTCCACGTGACACGTCCGGTCCTCCCGTTCACGGCGAGGGCGTGCCCTGTGGTGGTCGAGAGGACGAGCGTTCCGCGGTCCGCCACGGCGCCTCGGGGGTAGAGAGCGGTCCGGAAATCCTTCGGCAGCGACACGGTCCAGCGGACCTTCGCATCGGAGCGGCCCACCGCACGCAGCCGGTGGTCCCGGGTCACGAGGTATACCGCCTCCGCGTCGGCGGCCAGCAGCGCCTTGGCGTCGGCCTTCGCCGTCCACTTGGGCTCACCGGTGGACGGGACGAAGGTGTGCAGCGTCCCCTGCTTGTCGGCGGCCGCGACCAGGCGGTCGGACAGCGAAACGTAGCGGCTCGTCATCTGCATGTCCGAAGCGGCCCAGCGGCGCTTGCCGTCCACGACGTTGAAGGCCGCGAGGCCGCCCGACATGTCACCGGCGACGATGACGTCCCGTATCGGGAGCGGCGCCGGCGACCCGGTTCCCACCAGGCCGTCGTGGGCCCAGAGCGGCTTGGGGGAGCCGCCGACGATGAAGTCACCGTCGTCGGCGGAGAGAATGCGTGCCGCCGGTGTCTTCGCGGCGGCCGGGATGGTGAACGGGTCCTTCGTCCTTTGGCCGCCGCCTCCGCCGCGCAGCAGCCACCACCCTGTGCCGCCGCCACCCGCGACCAGCAGCGCACCACCGGCCGCAACGCCGGTGATCAGCCCGCGCCGGGACGGTCCGGTACCGGTCTGCGTCGTCGACAGCGGTGCGGAAAGCTCCCGTACCTCGCGCTCCCGCTCCTTGATCGCGTCGGCCACGGGTCCGCGTCTCCACACCGCGTCGGCCTTCTTGGGGGCTGCGAACGCGGTGGCGATCTGCTCCGGAGTGGGCCGGACCGCCGCGTCCTTGGCCAGGCAGGGCGCGATCAGCGCATGCTGGTCGGGGGTGACGCCCTGCCAGTTGGGTTCGCCGTGGACGACCTCGTACTGGACGGCGGCCACGTGCGCGCCCTCGAACGCGCGGTGTGCGGTGGCCGCGTAGACGAGGACGGCGCCGAGCGAGAACACGTCGGCGGCGGGAGCGACGCGCCGGCCCAGCACCTGTTCGGGCGCGCCGTACCCCGGGGTGACCGGGATCTGGCCGGTGGTGGTCAGGGTGAGGCCGTGTTCGGGGCGGGCGATGCCGAAGTCGATGACCCTCGGGCCGGCCGCGGTGAGCACGATGTTCGGCGGCTTGAGGTCGCGGTGGACGAAGCCGGCGGCGTGGATGTCGCGCAGGGTACGGGCGATCGAGGCGGCCAGGGCGCGCAGCCTCACGTCGTCGAGCGGGCCGTGCCGGTCCACGATCTGGTCGAGGGTGGGCCCCGCAAGGAACTCGGTGGCGATCCAGGGCCGTCCGCCCTCGGTCTGGGCTCCCAGCACCGCCGCCACACCGGGGCTGCGGACGGCCTGCGCAGCCAGCGCCTCGCGCACGAACCGCTGGGCGAGACCGGTGTCGTGGGCGAGTTCGGGCCGCAGCACCTTGACGGCGGCGACGGTCCCGGTCTGGTCCTGGCCGACGTACACCTTGCCCATGCCGCCCTCGCCCAGCACGCCGAGCAACCGGTACGGGCCGAGGCGGATGGGGTCACCGGTCCCCAGGGGTCTCATCGCTGATCGCTTTCTCTTCTCATCACCGGCACCTCACCGCAGCGGGAAGGCCGCGAGGAAGTGACCGCCGAGCGCGATGGTCAGCTCGGCCTTGTCGTGTGCCATGAAGCGGTCGCCGGTCGTCTTGTAGGAGTGGGCCGGGGTACGGGAGGACAGGTCGATGCCCCACAGCCGGGACCCCCGCTTGCTGTACGCGTAGCCGGTGCCGATGACGGGCGCGGCCTTCAGGTCCGCCTTCGCGCCCTGGCCGCCCTTCTCCTGCCATCTGGCACGGCCGCTCGACGGGTCGAAGGCGATGAGTCCGAGCCCCTGCTCGACGGCGTAGAGAGTGCCGTCCTTGACCACCGGAAGACCGTACGTACGCCCCGGCCGCTCGGACTTGGAGTCCCATACCGTCCTGCCGTCACTGAGCCGCAGGGCCCTGAGCCGGCCGGCGCCCACATAGAGATGCCGCTCGTCGGCGGCCAGCGGCAGGCGGACCCGGTCCGGTTTGATTCCGTCGAGTTCGTGGTCCCAGCGAACGGCACCGGTGCGGTTGTCGCGTACGACCGCGTGCACGCTGCCGTCGTTCGCCTCCTGGAACGCCACGAGGTGATGTCCCACCACCCCGGCAGCGACGAAGTACAGGTTCCGGGCGCCCTGGCGTCGCGCGGGCAGCGGCGTCTTCCACAGCCGCCTGCCCGTGTCGATGTCCACAGCGAGGAGGTACCAGGACTGGGAGGCGAGGAAGCCGTCGAGGGTGAACTTGCCCTTGCCCGCCACCACATAGGCGACTCCGTCGGCGACACAGACCATCTGGGTCTCCGTGAGGGCGCCGTTGAGGTCCTCCAACTGCGCGAAGGGCTTCTTGGCCTTGCCGGTGAAGAGGTCCACCGAGGACAAGGCCAGGGGGTACGACTTGGCATCCTTGTAGGGGACGCCGTCGAGGATGGACGCCACTCGGATGAGGCGATCACCGTCGGAGGCCGTCTGCCAGACCACTTCGTCCACGTCCGACGCCCACTGCTTCTGCCCCGTCTGCGCGAGGACACCGGTCAGGCCGTCCCCCGCCACCAGCGCCACCAGGTTCGCGGCGGGATTCAGTTGTGCGGGGAGGTATCCCAACGGCCACTGGACCCAGCCGGGGTCCGGGTCCGCGACCTGGATCTGCCACAGGGAGTCCAGATCCTTCTTCGGCAGCAGGCTGTTGCTGGGCCCGGGATGGGGCTGTGGTTGCGCGCCTCCGGTCGCCTCGTACAGGGCCCATGCTCCGCCCCCTGCGGCCGCCACCGCCGCTGCCGCGCCCGCTCCGGTGAGCAGCAGTCGCCGACGCGACCATCGCGTGGGCTCCGTCGCCGAGGCCGTCTCCGGCTCGTCGACCGGCGCGGGCAGCCGCTGCGGCGTGACCTGCCAGACCTCGGTCGCCCGCCGTCCGATGTCGGCCAGCAGCGCTTCCGGCAGATGATCCGCGAACTCGCCTGCACCGTCGTGCAGTTGAACGCCGAGCCAACCGGTCGTCGGACGCCGGAACGGATTCTTGTCCAGGCACTGCGCGAGGACCGGTACGAGACTGCCGGGTACGCCGCTCAGATCCGGCTCGGCGTACTGCACCCGGTAGAGCAGGTCCGCTGCCTGACCATGCCCGAAGGGCGGATGCCCGGTGGCGGCGAAGACGAGCAGACCGGCGAGGGCGAAGACGTCACCCGCGGCCGAGTGCTCCTGTCCGCCCGCCTGTTCCGGCGACATGAAGGCGGGGGTTCCGACCGCGACCCCGACCCGGGTGAGGTGCTCGTCCCCGGCCGCGCGGGCGATGCCGAAGTCGATGACCTTCGGACCGTAGGCGGTGATGAGGATGTTGGAGGGCTTGAGGTCGCGATGGACGACATCGGATGCGTGCAACTGGCCCAGCGCCCCGCACAGCGCCGCGCCTAGCGCCCGTACGGACCCCTCAGGCAGCGCACCGAACAGCTGGACAGCCTCGTCGAGGGGTGGCCCGAGCACGTACTCGGTGGCGAACCAGGGCGTCTCGGCCCGCGGGTCCGCGTCCACGACACCGGCGCCGAACCGCTCGCCCACGACCCGGGCCGCGTCGGTCTCCAGCCGGAACCGGGTGCGGAAGGCCGGGTCGGAGGCGATGCGGGCGTGCATCGTCTTCAGTGCGACGGTACGACCGCCGGGGGTGCGGGCGAGGTAGACGGTGCCCATGCCGCCGCTGCCGAGGCGGGCGACAGGCCGGTACGGGCCGAAGGCATGAGGATCGTCATGGATGAGGGGGGAAGGCATGACCGTCGTCAGTTCTGGCTGTGGGAGGGGTGGACGGGAGCGGGCCCGACGATGATCTCCGCGGTGAGGACGGTCGCCGACTGATGGGCGAGGGCGGCGATCACCCGGCCCGGTAGCCAGCCGGGGACGAGCAGAGCGGTGGAGCGGGTTTCCCCGCCGGTGCCGGGCGCAGTCGGGTCGCCCGCCAACACGTCCAGTACCTCGGCGAGCTGCGGTCGATCACCGGGATCGCGCGAGAGACACCGGGTGATGATCGAACGGAAGGGCGCCGGGAGTTCGTCGCGCTCCGGAGTCGTGTGACCGGTCGCCGCGTAGGCGAGGGTCGCGCCGAGGGCGTACACATCACCGAGGGGACGCGGGCGTCCACCGGAAGCCTGCTCCGGCGGCAGGCTGCCCGGCTCGAGACCCGGCAGTCCGGAGCGGGGCGTGTCGTCCGCAGCGACCGCGCGTACCGCGCCGAAGCAGGAGAGGCGAGGTCCGTCGGCGGCGAGCAGGACGGCCGCGGGTGACACCCCGGCGAACGTCAAGCTCTGCCCGTGGACGATCGTGAGTGTTTCGGCGAGAGCCACGCCGAGCGCGCGTACCGTCCGTTCGGGCAGTGGGCCGCCATGTACCGCGAGGGCGGTCGGCAGCGGTAGGACGGGCAGGTAGGGGCGGGCGTACCAGGCGGGCTCGCCCGGGCCGGCGAGGGCCGTGGCCGGCGCGGCGCAGGGGCCGAGGAGGTAGCGGGAGGCGTCGGCTTCCGCCAGGAAACGCTGGGGATCGGTGCCCGACTGCGGGAGGGAGAGCAGAACGGTGTGCCGGCCGTCGGCGCTGCGGGCGATGTACCGCCGTTCGGGAACGGGGACCTTGGTGCGGGGGTCGTCCAGCGCGGTGATCAGGGTGTACGGGCCCAGTTGCCGCCGCGGTCCCGCGGCTCTGCCCGGTCCTCCCCCGGCGGCCACGCCTGTGGCACCACCTGTGGCGTGCATTCCCTGTCCCGATTCTTCGTTCTTCTGTGGCCGTCCGTCCAGGCAAGACAGGGGGTGGGCACCTCCCGTGCGTGCCCACCCCGCTGCTGCGTCCTGCCTGTCAGCTCTGTCTGCGAGCCTTACATGAAGTAGCTGGCGGCCTTACGGTCGCCGCCCTGGTAGTCACCGCCGGCCGCGTGCACGACCTTGCCGATCTGGACCAGGGCCTCGTGGATGCCCTTGGCCTCGCGGTCCCAGGCGGCCTGGTTCTCGGTGTACGCGTTGTGGGCCTCGCCCTCCCACATGCTGGCGACGCCGGCGACCTTCTGCTTGATGGCCTCGAGGCCCTCTTCGAGCCGACGCGCGTGGTTGGCCAGCTGGGTGGCGGTCTCGTCGAGGCTGCCGTACGAGACTTCGAGTTCGCCGCTGTTGTTGACGCCCATGATTGCTCCGTTGCTGAGAAGTGGTGGCCTGGCGGGGATCAGTAGCTGGACAGCGCCGAGTGCGCGCCACCGAGGTCGACGTCGATGCTCTGGACCTGCGAGCGGATCTCGTCTTCCGTGCCGTCCTTGATCTTGCGAGTGGTGCTCATGGCCTCGATGAACTTGGCGAGGATGTTGCCGATCCGGACCATGCGCTCGTTGATCTCGGTCTGCTTGGTGTTGAAGGCACCGGCACCGATGCCCTTCCAGTTGCCCTCGAGGCTGTCGATGAGGGCCTGCAGCTCCTTGAGCTGGCCCTTGATGCCCTCGAAACGGTGCAGAAGCTCCTTTTCGAGGACGATGATGTCCTTGTCACTTACCTTCTGGCGCTGAGTCGCCATTTCCATGCCTTTCTTTGTGAACTGACCTTGCCGAGCGCTGAATTCAGGGTCAGCACGGTTGGCAAGCGGGCTTCTGCTCACTCGGCGAATGAACAGGTATGCGGGAGACCGCTCAGGCGTTACGGCGTGCGCGCAGCACGGCGAAACCGGCGCCTCCGATGACTAGTACGGCGGCTACGGCACCGATGATCACCCAGGTCTGGGTGTCGCTGCCGGAGTCGGCGTCCTTCGCCGCGGCGGAGGTGGGGCCACTGGAGGAGCCACCCTCCTTTGCCGGCGCGCCGGAAGAGGGCGCTACCGAGAGGCTCGGCGTGGCCGTGACGTCCTCGTCCGGATCCGTTCCGTTCTCGGCGGCGAGGGGGTCCCTGTTGGCCGGGCCCGGATCGATGTCCTTGTTGATCAGCACCCGGCGCGGGCGCATCAGGCCGTAGCCGAGGTACTTGCTGGGGTCGTCCTTCGCCCAGGAGCGGCCGGCGGTGTCGATGAAGCTCCGGAGGACCTGGTTGGCCGTCCAGTCGGGGTGCGCGGACCAGACGAGGGCGGCGGAGGCGGAGGCGATGGCGGAGGCGGGGCTGGTTCCCTGCGTGGTGCAGTACCGGGTGAACTTGTTGTCACACCAGCCCGGAATGTCGAGGCCCGGTGCCGAGAGGTCCACGTAGTTTCCGTACGAGGAGAACTTGCCGACCTTACCGGCCTTGTCGACGGCGGCCACACCGACAGCGTAGGGATCGCTGGCCGGATAGCTGCGCTTGTTTCCCTTGTCCCCTTCATTACCGATAGCGGCGAAGAGCAACTTGCCCTTGGAGGCGGCATACTTAATGGCGTCCTCCTCCTCGGAGCTGTAGTACTCGCTCCCGAAGGACATGTTGATGATCTTGGCGTCGCTGTCAGCGGCAGCCCTGATCGCCTTCTCGGTGGAGATTTCCTTCGCCTGATCGCCCGCGTCTTTCGACCCAGGCAGCGAAATGTTGATCGGGATGATCTTCGCTCCCGGGGCAAGCCCCTTCATGCCACCGCCTGCTCCGGTGCCGGCGATGATCTCGGCCATCGATGTGCCATGGCCGTCAGAGTCCCGGGTCGCGTGGTAGGCCGCAGATTTCGGCACCTCGTCAACCAGCACCTGTCCTTTGAGAGAAGAGGTCGCCGGGTTCACCCCGCTATCGATGACAGCAACCTTCACCCCCTTTCCGGTGCTGTGCTTCCACATCTCGTCGGCGCCCATCGCGTCCAGATACCACTGCTTGGACTGAACATCCGAGGCCGCGGCTCCGGGGGCCAGCCCTGTCGACGCGATGACCAGCGTGCCCAGTGCCGAGCACACGGCAGACAGCCTTCTCGCGTTGCGCCTCGTCAGGAGGACAGTCCTCATGCCGCGTCGGCCGGTCCCTGGCTTCATGCCTGTGTACGTCCTCGCTCGTGTTCAGTCGCTCTTCTGTGGCACATCACGCCGCCGCTGAGACGGGCGGTGCTGTTCGGTCTCGGCGGCCCCACCGGCGCGGCCGGTCTCGCCGCCCGCACTCTGTCGACCGCCCACCGCACCGCGGCCGACCCCCGTGGCGCCGCCCTCGGAGCCCTTGAGCGGGGAACCGGGCGCGTTGCGAGGTGCGCCGATCACACCCTCGGGGTTGCTCGCCGAGCGCAGTACCGCCTGGCCCGCACCGGGTTCCGCCTTGGCCATAGGGGCACCTACGACTCCGCGCTGCCCGAGAGCGCCCTTCGACGGCGTCGAAGAGGCCGGTTCCTCGGCGCCGACGACCATACCGCGCGGTACACGGGGATTGGCCGTACCACCAGAGGAACGACCCGTCACGGGCTTGCCGCCCACGACACCGTTGCGCACCGGACCGGAGGGACCCGTCGCTCCGGTACGTCCGCCAGACGTGTTGGTCGTTCTCGGCGTCGGCGTCCCGCCGGTGACAGGGCGCCCTACCGGCGAGCGGCCAGACTGAGCGGAGCGCCCGCCCTGGACGGGGCCCCGGGCACCCGGCTGACCCGCCGGGGTCGTGCGTCCCATGGCCCGAGCGGGCTGTCCCATCGGGCCCTGCGGCCCGCGCCCGCCGGCGACGGTGCGCCCCGGCTGGCCAGCGGGACCCTGCGGCACTCGGCCGCTTCCGGTGCCCGAAGGGCCGGTGCGTCCCTGCGCGGTGACGGGCAGCCGGCTGGTCGGCCCATAGCTGGGGTTACGACCGGCGGTCGGCGTGAGGGGAGGCGCCATCGGCCCCGGGGGCAGCGGGGGCGTCTGCCCTCCGCCGGTGGTCGGCAGCGTGGGCGCCGGGGTGCTGGGCGGTGTGGCAGGCGCCTGGGGAGGCAGGGTGGTTGTGGTGTTGATTTCCGTGCCGACCTCGTGGCCGGAGGGCGCCGTGGGCTCATGGACGTCCTTGAGGGGCGGTACGTGCCCGCCGCCCCCGGGTCCGTTCGAGGTAGCCGTCCCGTGGTGGCTCTCCGCCGTACTTTCGTGGCTTCCCGCCGCACTTCCCCGGACGGCGGTCGGAGTGGACGAGGACGATCCCGAATCGTCCCACCTCCTGTCGTCAGTGAACCCGCGCGGCTTGGGCACCCCCACATCCGGAATCGCCGTGTACGGCTGCGGGTCGGTATCCATCGCCGCCCCCAAGGCGGTAGCGGACACCGAATAGAACGACGCCAACCGGTTCACCTGGTTGATCGCCTCTTGCCGGTGCTTCTCGACCGCCACCGCAGCCGCATAGTCCGCATTGCTCTCGACCTGCTTGGTCTTGGGCAGCTCATGGGGGCGCTTCTGCTCGCCGGCCGGCCTGGGGTCCCGGGGCGGCATGGAGTTGCGCACGGAGGCCAGACCCGTGGCGGCAGCCGAGATCTCGGTGGCGGCGACATCGGCGAAAGTCGCCAGTCCCTTGGTCCACTTGACGAGGCCGTCGGTCCACTTGTGGAAAGCCTCGGCGCCATCGCCTTCCCAGTCGACGCCGGCGAGGTGGGTCTCCAGATCCGTCGCCGCGTCGTGGATGGCCGTACGGGCATCCCACAGGGCCTTGCTGGCCGTCTCCAGGTGCTCGGGGTTCGAGTGCTTGACCAGGTCGATCATCGCGTTGAGATCGTGGTCCTCGAAGTCGGTCCTGCCAAGGGACAGAGCCGCTCCGATCGGCGTACCCCTGAACCCGTTCTGCAGACGACTGAGCGCGTTGACCACGCCGACCTGGCGGTTCGCCTGCTGGACGTCGTCCTTGTACTCCGGCTTCTGCTGCCAGTTGTCGCTCACTGGAAGGTCTCCCCCACGGACGTGTGGCCGTTGTTGCGCTCAGGAACCTTGGCGGGCTTCTCCTTGGGTTGCGTCGCCTTCCGGTGCTCCTCGTCGAGATGCGCCCGGATCGCCCAGAACCGGCGTCGCACCTCGTCCTCGGTCCCGTCGTACGTGACATCGGCCGCATGCGACGCGAGCGTCAAAGCCTCGATCTGCAGGCCCAGGTTCTTCGACAGCGAGGTGAGGCGCTCGTGCACCTGCTCGTACTTGCCGTGCAGCTCGGTCGCCTCACTGAAGGGGATGTTCGAGCCGCTGAACGAGCCCGCGCTGAGCCTGTGCTCCGCAAGCCTGGACGGACTGCCTGGAGCACCTTCGAAGGCTGTCAGCGCGTCGTCCACTTTCTTCTTGAACTTCGACAGCGCATCGATCCCACGCCTCATGCCCGAGCCGCCACCGTTGGCCACTGCGACCCCTTCCCCGTTTCCCCGTTGGTACAGCTGGACAGACCAGGCGGCACACAGCCGCACCCCCGATCTATCGCCGACCACTGTAGTCACTGTGTAAATCGCGGCCAACTGAACTCTGCGACGGTTCAGTTGCAATGGCGTCCCGAAGTGACCGGCTCGCGACCACCGAAGACCGACAAGGCGGTCAATAACGACAGAAGGGGCCCGCCATCTGCGCAGAAGCTTCACACGTGCATGGTCGACGGGACGCCGAAGGCACCCTGGGTCAAATCTTTGCGACCACAAAACCTCATCCGGGGTACCGGGGCGCGCCTCCGCTGAATTTTCACGTCTGGCAAACCACGCATAGCAGACATGGTGCAAATTTTCCTCAGTCTGGGTTGCTAACTTGGCCCGGCATCGGTGTATCCGCGGGGGAAGGGACCCTTCCATGGCATGGGACGAGTGGGAGCAACTCAAGGCGCAGGCCGCCGAGGGGCAGTCGGCACACATGCAGCTCAACCATGTCGACCCTGGCGGCGGCACCTACGGGCCCTACGTCACACCCAGCAAGACCGGTGACCTCAAGGTGGGGCACGCCGACCTGGTCAAGATCGGCAGCGCCGCGCACCATCTCTACGACCAGCTCTGGGACAAGGCCCGCGTGGCGACCCCCAGCAGCGACTCCGCGGCCGGAGACCTTTCCAAGCAGGGCTTCGCGCTCGGTACCGGGCTCCAGCACGTCTCCAACCGCTGGGAAGAGCAGCTGAAGTCCCTGATGGACGCCTGCGCGCAGATCTCGAACCACATGCAGGTCACCAAGGCCGTGCACTCGAACGACGAGAACTACATCGCGCGACAGATGAGCAGCATCGACGCGCTGGACGCCGGGTTCGACGAGCGGGTCGGGGCGCCGGGCAAGAAGAACTCCGTCTACGGCGACAAGGACAAGAGCGAGAAGAAGGAGTAGCGGCGTCGGGGACACGACGAAGCCACAGTCCGCACCCGACACCGCCACTCGCGAGGACGACGACACCGCATGGACTTCAACGCTCTGTTCCACGCCAACTTCAAGTTGCTCGACGACGCCGTCACCGACTGGTCGACGCTCGTCAAGCACCTCGCGGACCTGAAGAAGGACGCCGAGGACGGACTGCACAAGGCTGCCCTCAAGGCGGACTGGGCCGGGGTGAACGCCCAGGTCTCCAGGGAGTTCATCGGCAAGACGGCCGGCGAGTTCGGCGATGCCCACACGCAGGCCACCAGCATCCACAACATCCTGCGGGACACCCGGGACGAGCTGAAGAAGTACCACCAGCAGCTGACGGACGCCGTCTCACGCGGGCAGAAGCAGCACCTGACCGTCGTCGACACCGGCAGTGGCAAGTTCACGGTCATGGGCAACACACGGCCGGACTGGTCCTCGGACCCCAGCGGCAACACGAGCGCGACCGACCAGAAGGACGTCGACAGTCTCCGCAACGAGATCCAGGGCATCCTCAGCAAGGCCACCGAGAGCGACACCACTGCCAGGGACGTCCTCAAGGCGATCGTCGACCAGACCGCGATGGGCTTCTCCGATGCCGGCTACAAGGACCGGGATTCCGCGGCGCTAGCCGTCAAGGAGGCAGACGAACTGGCGAAGCTCGCGAAGAAGGACCCCTCCAAGCTGTCGGTCGAGGACTTCGACCGGATCAACGAGGGCCTGAAGAAGTACGCGAACGACCCGCTGTTCGCCGAGCGTTTCGCCACCGACCTCGGGCCGCAGAAGACCCTGGAGTTCTGGACCGGGATCAGTGATCCCCACAGCGGCAACTACGAGTTGGGGCGGAAGCGTCTCGACCAGTTCGACGACCTCCAGCGGAACCTGGGCCTGACGCTGGCCAACGCCACTCAAAGCGATTCCACGGACATGGCCGCGTGGAAGCGCAAGATGATCGACATCGGTGACGAGCCGCTCCGAGGCGACCGGGGTGGCCCCATGGGCTTCCAGGTCATGAGCAACCTCATGCGGACCGGTGACTATGACGACCAGTTCCTGAAGGACTACGGAACCCAGCTCATGGCCACCGAGCGGAAGCTGACCGGCAGCGGCGAGCACGACAACCTGATGTGGCGGCTCACGGGCGCGAGTTCGTGGCTGAACCGCATCGGTGACGACAGCGGCAACGATCCACTCACCGGCTATCTCAAGGGGCTGTCCAACAGCCCGGACGCGGCCACCGACTTCTTCAACCAGCAGTACGTCTCCAAGGACGACGAGGACAACCCCTTCGAGCGGGACACGGACGGCAACGGCAAGAAGGGCAAGGTGTCCCTGTCGAACTTCCAGTACCTGTTCGAGGAGCGGGACTGGCCCAAGGAGACGGACTCCCACGGGGACGACCTCGTCACGGGCCAGAACAACCTCGCCCTGGCTCTGGAGGCCGCCACGACGGGGCACCCGGCCGGCGAGATGCCCACGGCGGACACCCCGCCGCACGACGCGGGCCAGGCGAAGCTGGTGGAGAGCCTCTTCCAATCGGTGTCCGAGAAGCCGGATCGGCTGACCGGCCACAGCTACATGTCGGACAGCATGGGTCAGATCGCCGCCGAGTACATGCCCGATATCCACCGAGGGCTGCACGCGGGCGGCGCCAGCGAGAAGACGCTGTTCCCCGTGGCGGGTACGGCGGCCAATCTCGGCGAGCGGGACATCACGAGGTTCCTGTACTCCGTCGGGCAGAACCCGGAAGGCTACGCCGCGGTCAACCTCGGTCAGCACAGCTACACGGCGCAGCTCATGCAGCATCACTTCGCGGATCCGTCGGCGTACGTCGAGGACCCCTCCTTCTCCAAGGCCGACAACCTGAAGCAGGGCGCCGACCACATCGCTCGCACGGCGGGCGAGATCGAGGGACTCATCGGCGCCGGCCGCGCCTACCAGGGTGAACTGGATGGCGGCGCGAAGGACGCCGAGTACAACGCCGCGATCGAGAGCGCCGGAAGCTGGGGCGGCACGGCCATCGGCATCGGCATCGGGATGGCCACGGAGCCGATGACCGGTCCCGGCGGCGCCATCATCGGTGACGTGGCTGGTACAGCAGCCGAGGAAATCATCGGCAAGATCACCGAAGGGGCCATGCGAGACAGTTCCGGGGAGATCATTTACCGCAATGGTGAGAGCTTCCAGGACACTTCCGACTCGACCTACAAGATGGTGGAGCTCGCCGCCCAGAAGGCAGGCCAGAACTCCGGTCACCGCTATCCGATGATCGAGGCATCGGTGGCCACTTCCGCGCAGGACGGGTTCGACACCTCCGGCCGCCTGGTCCACCAGTACCTCGACGGTGAGGGAATTCCCCGGCAACTCGACACGGAAGACTGAGACGTTGGCATCCACTCGTACGAGATCCCTGCTCGCCGCAGGAACGGCGCTGTTGCTCTGCCTCGTCGGAGGTGTCCTTTACGCATGGGGACTTCCGCCCTTCGAAGAGGAGAAGGGCGAGATCAAGGCGTCCGAGGTGTGCAGGACGCTGGGCGACTCGTCCGGCAGCGCCGCCGCATTGAAGAGCGTCGTGCCCGACAAGTCGTCGTACTCGTTCGACGACGACATCACGGATCCGCGCATCGATGACGCGGATCGCACGTACGACACGTCTTGCTTCGTCAACGGCGGCGGGAAGATGCTTGTCGCGGCTCGGGCTCAGATGCTGCAGTACGAGAACGCCGACAGTTGGGTGCAGGAAGTGGTCACCCAGTTCGCTCCGGCTTCCTCCCTTGTTTCCTTCGACGCCGGGGACAAAGCGGTCACGTCGACCAAGGTTGCCGGTATCTATGTCCCGTGCCGTCGAAAGGGCGCCGGGGAACACCTGAGCGTGGTCGTGGAACTCAAGCAGCACGGCAATGCCACGGAGACGGAACTGCGTGACGGCCTGGCCTCCCTCGCCCGGAACGCAGCCCTGTTCGCACATCAGAGGGCGAAGTGCGATGCACCGTCCAAGGTGACGGGATGAGCCTGGGCTCTCGGGCCTCGGTGGCACCGCCGCCATGACACGGGTCTCAACCATCTACACATTTGCCATTGGGCGGTGCCATGAATGTTCGTAAGGCGGCCCTGGCTGCCGCAACCTCTCTTGCGCTGCTGAGCGGATGCGGGAGCGGGGGCTCCGGGGAACCTGCCGCACTCGACGCCGGTCAGGCGCGGGCAGTACTGCCAGATGCCGCATCCATGCCCGGCTGGGAAACCACCTTGGAGCCGGTCGCCTACTCGTTGGAGAAGGCCAAGGCGATGGGGCCCGCTCGGTGCTACGGACGGGGCGCAACGGATTCCTGTGCGCACGTCCTTTTCGCCGGCGCCTCGGGCTTTCACCGGCAGCACGGGCCGCTCATCTCCTTCCTCCTCCAGACATACCGTGACGAGGACACGGCCCAGGACGCCTACGGAGTCGTCTGGAAGGCATGGAGGCAGCGGGTTCCGGAACCGAAGGCCATGACGGTCGGAAAACTCGGTGATCAGCGCAATGCCGTCGTCGGGCTGAGTTCGTCGGCGGTCGAGGGATCGAAAGGACTGATGATGCTCGTGCGAGTGGGCAGCGTCCTCATGTTGTCCACAGCCGAATCGGGTTCGCACGTCGACATGCGGGATTCCTACCTCACTCGCTTCGCCCGCGTCTTCGCGCAGCGTGCCGAAGAAGCCGAGGCCGACAGGACGCCTTCGGCCGGGAACAGCGCGTCCTCGAGCTGAGCGGCGGGAGCAGCCGGGCGCCGCATCCGTCGTCGCTCCCTCACCGCATGGTCGCGGTGAGGGAGACGTGCGGGAGGCCGGTGACGGCCGGGGACTTCAGGTGCGGCCCGCCACGGCCCGGCGCCTGCGTCGGGCGTCGCGCAGGGCCACCGCTCCCCCGCCCAGGCCCGCTACGAGGACCGCCACGGCTACGGCCACGTAGGTGGCGATACGCGCGGTGCGCTCTTGGGGGGTTTCGCCGAGGGTGAGTTCGGCGGGCGTCGGGGCCTCCGCATGGGTGAGACCCGCGTCGGAGTGGGGGGACTCGATCGGGTGATCGTCCTCCGTCAACGCGCGGACCGGGTCCACCACGCCCCAGCCGACCAGGCGGTCATGGCCCGAGATGGAACGCTCCGCCGTCTGCTCGATCTGGGCCGCGACCTGTCGGGCCGTCCACCGGGGGTGCTTGGCCTTGATCAGCGCGGCCACTCCGGCCACGTACGGCGCGGAAAAGCTGGTGCCGTTGTCGGTGCAGTGGCCGCCCTTGGGGACGGTCGAGATCATGTCGACCCCGGGGGCGGCGACGCCGACGAAGTCACCCGACTGAGAGAAGGCCGCGCGTTCGTTGTTGCGGTCGGACGCGGCGACGGCGAGGACCCCGGCGTAGGAGGCGGGATAGGTCTTCTTGACGTTGCCACCGAGGCCGTCGTTGCCCGCCGAGGCGACCACGACGATGTTGTGCGCGAGGGCTTCGTCGATCGCGTTGTGCAGGTCCGGTGCGTCCACAGCGTTCGCCGTGTCCTGGGAGATGTTGATGACCTGGGCCTTGGCCCTGATCGCGTGCTTGATCGCGTCGGCGAGGGTGTCGGCCGTGCCGTGGCCCTCGGCGTCGTTCTGCTTGATCGGGATGATGGTGGCCTCGGGAGCGAGGCCGACGAAGCCCGTGCCCTTCATGGGGCGAGCGGCGATGATGCCCGCCACGCGGGTGCCGTGGCCGACCGTGTCCGTCGTCCCGTACTTGTTGCCGCGCTCGATCGGCTGGCCCTTCTTGTCCTTGGACGGCAGGAGGTTCGTGCCCAGGGACGCGTCGACGGCCTTGGCGAGCTGCGGGTTGGCCGTGTCGACGCCCGTGTCGATCACGGCCACCCGCACGTTCTTGCCCTTCGACTGGCTCCACAGCTCGTCCAGGTTGACGCGCTGCAGGGCCCAGGGAGTGCCGGCGTACTTGTGGTTCTCCTTGGAGAACGTGCACTGGTCGGAGGCGGAGTCCGCCGTGGCCACCGGCGCCGACAGCACAGTGGCCAGCAGGCCGGCCGAGATCGTCGCCAGCGTCGTACGGGTGCGGAACGTGGAGGGCATCGTCGTACCCCTCAGGAGGCCTGCGGCTGGCGTGCCGCGGCGGTCGACAGACGGGGGCCCGTCGGCAGGAACTCCGACCAGGGCGCGGGGATAGGTGCCGGATTCACGTCGGCGTAGCCGAGGCGGGTCTGCGCCAGCTTGGCTTCCTGCTGGAGCTGCTTGCGCTGCTTGGCGGAGACGCCGATGCCCTTGTCGTCGGTGGCGCTGTCGTCGTTGGACTGCAGGGCGTAGCGCAGGCCGGTGTCGGTGACGAGGAAGACCGGGCCCACCTTGGTCGCCTCGCCCTGGTACTGACGGTAGAGCTGGCCGGAGCCCGCGGTGACGTAGCCACTGGAGGAACCGGTGGGCAGGACGGCCGGGAACTCGGCACCCGCCCAGGTGCTCAGGGTGGTCTCGCCGTCGTCGGGGTCGACGTGGAGCAGGACGTTGCAGACGGTGTTGCGGCTGCCGTCGGCGGTGGACGGGGCATTGACCGCGCTGGGCTCCTCGGTCGGCCACGTGTATTCGGTGGCGAACGGCTTGCCCGGTTGGTCGATGGCACCCGCGCTGACCTCCAGCGGGTGCCCGGCCTGGCCGAGCTTCACGAGGTCCTTGCTGACCAGGAGCAGCTGGGCGACGAAGTCGGAGACGGGGGCGACCCGGCCGGGCAGCACCACGTAGTACTGCTCCTTGCCGTTGACCGGCGCCCTGAGGACCATGCCGACGCGGTTGGCCTGCTCGGCCAGCTGGCCGGGGGCGTTCGCCGCGGTGCCCGGTGTGCCGGTGACGGGCGGAAAGCTGATCTGGTCACCCGGGTGCAGGGTCGCGATCCACTCCTTGGTCACCTGCTGGGGCTTGCGGTCCCGGCCCACGAGGGTCTGCAGCAGGAGCGGGTCGGCGGGGTCTACCGGGTACGCCCGGCCGGTCGCGTCGACGACGTACTGCTTCTTTTCCGGCGTGGCGACGTAGAGGAGTTCACCTCCGTGCAGTTTCTCCTTCGCGCCCTGCAGCTTGTGCTGGTCGCGCTCGGCCAGGACGAAAGTGGCCTTCTGGATGGAGTTGCCGGAACCGGTCGGGCGTTCGCAGACGGCCCACTGCTTGGCCGCGCCGGCCTCCTTGCCGGAGGGCAGCCGGTCGGGAGCGTAGGGGATCCCGATGGTGACGCCGTGCGGGATCTTTCCGTTGTCGAGGATCGATTCGTCGACGGTGACGACGTCGACGTCGCTCTGAGTGTCGAGGACCAGCTTGGCGGACGCCATGTTGAGGACCGGGTGGAGCTGGGTCTTGTGATCCGTCTTCAGCACCACGTACCGGGTGGTGGACTTGCTGGCGATGATCACCTTCTGTCCCGGACTGTCCCACCCTTGCGGGGCCGTCGGTTTGAACATGCCCCAGGCGCCGAAGGCCGCCAGGACGACCACGCCGACGATCGCGCCTGGCAGGATGGCGCGCAGCGGCCGGGGCGCCCCCTCGTCCGAGGCATCCGGTGATGACTGCACGAACGACGCGAGCATGCGCCGCTTCGCGAAGGTGTAGGCGTTGAGTTGGTCCCGCCGAGATGCCATCTGTGCCTGTTTCTCCCCGTGTCTCACGCAGAGCGCGCCCGGGGACCACGCTCCCCCGCCCTCCGTTGTCGGACCCGGCCCCTACTATGCCTGGTACGGAGCGGGTCTCGTGGAGCGGGTAGGGTACCTGGGCCCTCAAGGGCCTTGTTCAGTGGCCTGGTTCCAGCGAGTTGTGAGCAAATCGGGGGGATGGAGTGATGGCTTCCGGGACGCGGACGCGAGCGCGCGGCCGGTCGGCGGCACGAGGTCGCGCGGCGGGGGACGCGCCGGCTCCGAGCGGAGCGCCCGCTCAGCGCGGCGCCGCACAGCAGTCGGTCACGCTCGGCCTCAGGCCCCGGCCGGGTCAGGCGGGTTCGTTCCGTTTGCAACGGCTCGTGCTGGTGGAGCTGGCGGCCGCCGTGCTGCTCGTCGGCTGGGCCCTCGGGATGACGGCGCTGGTACCGGCCGCGGTCGTCGCCGTGACACTGGTGCTGCTGGCCTTCGTACGGCGGCGCGGCCGCTCCCTGCCTGAGTGGCTCGCCACCGCACGGGAGTTGCGGGCGCGCCAGAAGCGGGCCGCCAACACCCCGATACCGCCGGGCACCGAGCCCGGGCTGGTCCCGGCGGTGGAGTGCGAGCCCGCCCTGCGCACCCACTCCTACGGCTCGCGCGACCGGCGGCCGGTCGGCATCGTCGGGGACGGCACCTTCGTCACCGCTGTGCTCCAGGTGGAGGCCGACGCGACGGCACTGCGGGCCGAGCGGAGCCGGCAGCCGCTGCCGCTGGGGCTGGTACGCGACGCCCTGGAGGTGGACGGGATCCGGCTGGAGTCGGCCCAGATCGTGCTGCACACCCAGCCCGCGCCCGCCCTGCACCTGCCGCAGCAGTCCGTGGCCGTCGCCAACTATCTGCCGCTGCAGGAGCAGACCGGAGCCCCGGCCGTACGCATCACCTGGATCGCGCTCAAGCTGGACCCCGAGCTGTGCGCAGAAGCCGTGGCCGCGCGCGGGGGTGGACTGCTGGGAGCGCAGAAGTGCGTCGTGCGGGCCGCGGACCACCTGGCGAGCCGGCTGACCGGGGCCGGTTTCCGGGCGCGGGTGCTCGACGAGGAGGAGCTGATCGCCGCGCTCGCCACCTCGGCCTGTGCCAATCCGCTGGTCACCGCCGAGGCGGGGCGCAGTGAGGCGCGGGAGCGGCGGACGGAGGAGTCGGGGCGCAGCTGGCGCTGCGACAACCGGCGGCACACGACCTACTGGGTCAGGCGATGGCCCCAGCTGGGCGGCGCACGGGGCGAATCGCTGCCCCAGTTCGTCGCCCGGGTCACGGCGATACCGGCCCTGGCCACCACCTTCAGTCTGACTCTCGCGCGTGGGGAGCGGCAGGACGTTTCGCTCTGCGGGCACTTGCGGGTGACCGGGCGGAGCGACGACGAACTGGTTGCGGCCCGACGTGCATTGGAAGGCGCGGCACGGCAGTCCGGTGCCGGCCTCGCCCGTCTCGACCGTGAGCAACTGCCCGGCATGCTGGCCACACTGCCCCTCGGAGGTGCGCGGTGACGACGATTCCGACGACTTCCGCGGCGCCGGGCGCGCAAGGCGCGCAGGACCCGTCCGGTCTGCGCCGGATGGGCGAGCGGCTGCGACAGGGTCTCGGCCTGATCGGGCCCCGGCACGGGCGGCACGGACTGTCCGGGGAACAACTGGACGCACTGGCCCTGCCCATCGGCGACGACGGGGTGGTGGCCGGCGTCGACGCCGAGGGACAGCCGGCGGTGCTGGGCATCAACCGGCCTACGCCGTACGACGTCGTGCTGATCGGCGGTCTGTGGACCGCACAGGTGCTGGCACTGCGCTCGGCGGCCACGGGAGCCCGCGTCGCCGTGGAGACCGGACGGCCGCAGGCCTGGATGCAGATGGTGCACGCCATGGGCGGCGGCCAGAACGGCCTGTCCGTGTACGACGTCGGGCGGGTGCCCCCGCAGGGTGCCTCCGCCGGTACGCCTGTGCTGGTCGTGCGGGACTGCGGTATGCGCCCCCCGCGGGGCAGAGTGGTGTCCGGGCCCTGGCAGTCGGTGCTGACGCTGCTGCCGTATCTCAGCCCGGTGGCACCCCGGCTGCTGCGGCAGGCCCGGCTCGCCGGCATCCAGCGGGTCTCCCCGGACGAGGCAGCCGAACTGGGGCGCACCATGGGACTGTCGCGAACCGAGGTGGAGTCGCTGCCGGCACTGCCCGACGGAGTCACGCTGTGGTGCACCGATCGTGACCGGCAGTACGTGCTGACACAACCCACCGATGCCGAGATCGGATTGTTGGGCACGCCGCGCCGGATGGACTGAACTGGGCCTTCCCGTCCGCTTTGTTCGCGATCGGTTCGCTTCGGGTTCGTCACATGTCTCCCGTTTTTCTGCTGATTTTTTTGGTCAGGCTCGAGGTGGCAGGGGGGTTCCGGGCGTGTGGTGACCCGGTGTGCGCCTGCTGAGAGGTGGGCGGGCCTGCCGAGGTGTGGCTCGTGGTGATTAGGCTGGGAGCGGGCGCGATGGCAGAACCCGTGGACCGGGTGTCGGTGTCCCAGGGGGAGGACCGCTGAACCGGCCTGCCCCGAACGACCACGGACGACTCGGAACGACACGACATGGTCGCCCCGGCACGGCATGAGGGTGCTCGACCACACCAGGAGGAATTGTGAGCAGCGATCGGGACGGGATGCGCGGGGGCTGGGCCACACCCGGCGATGACCAGCCCGACGCGGAGGCCGTCGAGACGACCGGCGAGTTCACCATCGACTACGCTCCCCCGGCCTGGTACACGCAGAACGCGTCCGGGACGTCGGGCTCCGCCGGTCCGGCGGCGGCACCAGGGGGCGTGGGCGGTTTCACCGGGCCCAATGCCTCCGGCGCTCCGGGCGAGTCGGGCGCTCCGTCTGCTTCCGGGGTTCCTCCGTTCCCTTCGAACGCACCGGTTCCCGGGGCGACTCCGCCACCGCCCACCGCCCAGCCGTCCGGCACTCCGCCGCAGGGGACACCGTTCACTCCGCCACAGGGCACCCCGTTCACTCCACCGCAGGGGACGCCGTTCACACCGTCCCAGGAGGCTCCCTTCAGCCCGCCGCCTCCCCCGGTGCCGGCGGAGGGCGCCCCCTTCGCCCCGCCCGCCCCGCAGCCCGCTCCGCCGGTCGGCAACCCCGTCCCGATGCCGCAGCTGCCTGAAGGCTTCGAGCCGCAGCAGCCGCAGCCGGCCCAACAGGCCGGGCCGGAAGGTAGGGCCGCTTCGGGCATGCCCGAGACGGAGACGAGCAACGGGGACCTGGAGAGCGGGGCGACCATGCGGTTCTCCGCCGTCGCCCTGAAGCGCGAGATGGCCGAGATCGCCGAGCGCGCCGCTGCAGCGGAGCAGTCGGGCGGGTCTGATGCGTCCGGTGCCTCTGGTGCACTGGGTGGCGAGGGTTCCGCTGAGGGTGCGGATCCGGGTGACGGGGATGCCGAGGACCTCGCTGGTGCCAAGCGCACCGATGCCGAGGGCGTCTCTGCTGTCTCCGGTGTCGTCGGTGACGAGGCCGGGGAGGCGGGGCCCGAGAGCACGTCGGAGGCCGCCGCAGCGCCGGACGAGGCCGTCGAGGGCGCCGAGGACAATGCCGGGGAGTCCGGTGACGGAGCTTCCGGGCAGGACGGTTCGGCACCGGATGACGCCGACGACGACGTTTCCGAAGCCGGTCGCAACGCGGAGCAGGCCGGAGCCACGGCGGAGGGCAACGCCGTATCCGACACCGGGGAGACCACCCCGCAGGAGGGCTCCGCCCAGGACGCGCAGGCCGACGCGCCGGAGTCCGCGGACGCCGTGGCGTCGGACGCCGCGGCGCAGGACCCGGCGCCTCAGAGCAGCGCGCCTCAGCCGGGCGCTCCGGAGCATGGCGGCTCGGAGACCAGCGCACAGCAGGTCGGCGCCGGACAGAGCGGCACCCCGCAGGCAGCCGTCCCGCCCGCCCCCCAGGACGCCCAGCCCGGCTGGACCCCTCCCCCGGCCCCGCAGAGCGGTGTGCCGCCGTTGCCGCCTTCGTATCAGCCCGCTGCCCCGGCGCCCGCGGCTCAGTGGCCCGCGCAGGCCGGGCCGATGCCCGGTCAGGCGCAGCCGGCGGCTGCGCAGGGTCCTGCCGGTGTGCCCGGTCAGCAGCAGCCGTTCCAGCCGCAGGCCCCGCAGCCCGCGCCCGCGGCCTGGGACCAGGCGCACGGAGCGAACCAGCCGAACCAGCCCGGCGGGCCCACCCCGCCGGCGCCGCCGCAGGCCGGTGGGTATGAGTTCCCGCAGCCCCCGGCACCGCAGCCCGTCCCCAACGCCCAGCCGCAGGCGCAGCCCCAGCCCGGTGGGTACGGGTTCCCGCAGCCTCCGGCGCCCCAGCCGACCCCCGGTGGCTACGGCTTCCCGCAGGCCGGTGCCCCCAACCCGCAGGGCCCGGAGGGGGGTTACGGGTTCCCGCAGCCCCAGGCGACGCAACCGCAGCCGCAGCCTGGTGGTTACGGTTTCCCGCAGAACCCACAGAACCCGCAGAACCCGCAGGCTCCCGCCGACCCCGAGGCCGCCCAGGCCGCCCAGGCCGCGCAGGCCACCCAGGCCGCCCAGCCGCAGCCTCCGCACGCTCCGGTCGACCCGCGGTCCGGGGCCGCGTGGCCGCAGCCCATACAGCACGACCACCGGCAGCCGACCAACCCCGGTGCCGCGCCGCTGGGTTACACCGCCGCCGTGGAGCTTTCCTCGGACCGGCTGCTGAACAACAAGCGGCAGAAGGCGAAGAGCGGACGGCCCGCGGCAGCCTCGTCCCGGTTCAAGCTGGGCGGGAAGAAGGAGGAGGCCGAGCGGCAGCGGAAGCTGGAGCTGATCCGTACGCCGGTGCTGTCCTGCTACCGGATCGCCGTCATCAGCCTCAAGGGCGGCGTCGGCAAGACGACCACGACCACCGCGCTCGGGTCCACCCTCGCCACGGAGCGGCAGGACAAGATCCTCGCCATCGACGCCAACCCGGACGCCGGTACGCTCGGGCGGCGGGTGCGCCGGGAGACGGGGGCCACCATCCGTGACCTCGTTCAGGCGATCCCGTACCTGAACTCGTACATGGACATCCGCCGGTTCACCTCCCAGGCGCCCTCCGGTCTGGAGATCATCGCCAACGACGTGGACCCGGCCGTCTCGACGACGTTCAACGACGAGGACTACCGGCGCGCGATCGACGTGCTCGGCCGGCAGTACCCGGTCATCCTCACCGACTCGGGCACCGGTCTGCTGTACAGTGCCATGCGCGGCGTGCTCGACCTCGCCGACCAGCTCATCATCATCTCCACGCCCTCCGTGGACGGCGCGAGCAGCGCCAGCACGACTCTGGACTGGCTGTCCGCGCACGGGTACGCCGACCTGGTCTCACGGTCGATCACCGTCATCTCCGGGGTCCGCGAGACCGGCAAGATGATCAAGGTCGATGACATCGTGACGCACTTCGAGACCCGCTGCCGCGGTGTGATCGTGGTGCCGTTCGACGAGCATCTGGCCGCCGGTGCCGAGGTCGACCTCGACATGATGCGGCCCAAGGTGCGGGAGGCGTACTTCAACCTCGCCGCCATGGTCGCCGAGGACTTCGTACGGCATCAGCAGGCGCACGGGCTGTGGACCAGCGACGGCAACCCGCCGCCGGTGGCCGCCCCGCCGATGCCCGGCCAGCCGATGCCGGGCCAGCCGTATGCGCAGGGTCAGCCGGCGCCGGGCCAGCAGCCGTATCCGCAGGGTCAGCCGGCGCCGGGGCAGCAGCCGTATCCCCAGGGTCAGCAGCCGTACCCGCCGCAGCAGGCTCAGCCGTATCCGCAGGCCCAGCAGCCCTATCCGCCGCAGCAGGGACAGCCCTATCCGCCGCAGGCCGCTCCCGGCCAGCCTTACCCGCCACAGCAGCAGCCACAGCAGGGTCAGGGTCAGGCTTATCCGGCTCAGGGCGGCTACCCGCAGCAGCCGGGTCAGCCTCAGGCCCAGCCGCCCCAGGCTCCGCCGCAGCAGGCTCCGCCGCAGCAGTAGGGCGGCACGACGAAGGGCGGCCGGTGCTCAGCGCACCGGCCGCCCTTTCGTGTCGTGGAGCCGTAGAGGTGTCGTAGAGGTGGGGAGCCGTGCGGGCTATGCCTCCGCCGCCACGATCTCCCGGCATCGCTTCACGTCCACGGCCATCTGCTCCAGCAGGGCCTCCAGGGACTCGAACTTCGCCTGGCCGCGCACGTACGCGAGGAAGTCGACGGCGACGTGCAGGCCGTACAGATCGAGGCCGACGCGGTCGATCGCGTACGCCTCCACCGTGCGCTCGGTGCCGTCGAACTGCGGGTTCGTGCCGACGGAGATCGCGGCCGGCATGGCCTCGCCCTCGACGTGCAGGTAGCCGGCGTACACGCCGTCGGCCGGGATCGCGGTGTGCGGGAGCGTCTCCACGTTGGCCGTCGGGAAGCCCAGCTCGCGGCCACGCTGGGCGCCGCGCACGACGACGCCCTCCACCCGGTGCGGGCGGCCCAGGATCTCGCGGGCGCCCTCGACGTCGCCCTCGGCGACCAGACGGCGGGTCAGGGTCGAGGAGAACGGCTCGCCGCCGCCCGCCGCACCCGAGACGTACAGGTCGACGACCTCGACCTCGAAGTCGTAGATCTTGCCCTGCTCGGCGAGGTAGTCGACGTTGCCGGCCGCCTTGTGGCCGAAGCGGAAGTTCGGGCCCTCCACGGCCGCCTTGGCGTGCAGCTTGTCCACCAGGACCTTCACGACGAAGTCGGCGGGCGAGAGCTTCGAGAACTCGGTGGTGAAGGGGAGGATGAGCACCGCGTCCACACCCAGGTCGGCCATCAGCTCGGCGCGGCGGTGGTGCGGCGCGAGCAGGGGCGGGTGGCTGCCGGGGCGCACGACCTCGCTGGGGTGCGGGTCGAAGGTGACGACGACGGCCGGGACGCCCAGTTCGCGGGCGCGGTCGACGGCGTGCTTGATGATCAGCTGGTGGCCGCGGTGGACGCCGTCGTAGGAACCGATGGTGACGACGCTGCGCCCCCAGTCCTGGGGGATGTCCTCCAAGCCACGCCAGCGCTGCACTGTGACCGCTCCTCGAACCCGTGTCCGTGTCTACCTTTGCCTCTTGTGCAGGTCTAAGGGTGCCATGCCGGGTGCTCCCGTCCCGCATCGGCATGGGGATGGGGGCTGTGACGGGGCGCACGTTCTCGTCGGCGGCTCACGCCGGTACGCGTACGCCCGCCAGATTCTCGAGCATGCGGCGGGTGCTGGGGCCCACCACGGCGGCCCAGTCGTCCGGGGCGTCCGTCAGCCAGCGGGCCATGAGCGCGGCGAAGCCGGGCACGTGGCGGCCCAGGTCGACCAGGCCCCGGTCGAAACGGGTGGCGCCCTCGGGGGTGCGGACGAGGAGCAGGCCGGTGCGGTGGACGAGACCGCGGGCCTCCTCTTCCCGGCGGCAACCGTGGGCGGCGTCTTCCCGGTGACAACCGTGGTCGGCGTTCTCCCGGTGACGACCGTGATCGGTCTCCTCCCGACGGCAACCGTGATCGGTTTCCTCCCGACGACAACCGTGGTAGGCCGCGCCGTGCAGGACGGCGTCCAGGACCGACGCCTCCCGCTCGTGCGTGAACAGGAACTCCAGGAGTTCGCGGCGCAGCGGGCGGGAGGTCGGGGTGCCGGCGGCGGCGAGGACGGTGGCGAGGGCCGCCCGGACCTGTTCGGGGCCGCCGTCGAGCAGGCCGGTGACGAGGGGCAGCAGGACCGGGCGGGCGGTGGGTCCCTGTTCCAGGCTGCGGTCGACGTAGGCGGCGACGTGCCCGGCCGTCTCCGGGCGTAGCCGCACGGCCTCCCGGACGAGGGCGGCGCTGCGCCGGGCCAGGGCCGGGGTGGTGACGTCGGCGAGGGTGCGCAGGGCCTCCCCGGCGTCCGGGCCGCGCAGGCGGGCGCGGAAGGCTTCCATGACCGGTTCCGGGTGGGTGGTCAGGGCGGGGACCAGGGCGCTCGGCGGGAAGTGCGGGTCGCCGTCGGCGAAGTGGCGCAGGGCCGCGGCGAGGTGCCGGTCACGGGTGTGCGGGTCGCGGACCAGCAGGGCCAGGGCACCGCCGTGCAGGGTGCAGTCGGCGGGGCGGCCGAGCAGGGCGAGGGCGGCGTAGCGCAGCAGCTCGCGGTCGGCCGCCGAGCGGACGTACGGGGCCGCGCGCAGCCCGAACGCCATCGCCGCGACCCGGCGGGCGGGGCGCTCGTCGTGCGCCCAGCGGTCCACGGCCCGGCAGAGCGCGGACGGCTCGTCCTCGGCGAGGGTGCTGAGCAGCTCGTCGGCGCGCCGGTGCGCGCTCGCCACCAGCACCTCGGTCAGCTCGTCCAGGGCGCCGTGCCGGTGGGTGTGCAGCAGGGCCTGCGCGGCGGTGGCCACGGTGGCGTGCGGGCTCGCGGGCAGCGGTCGCTCGTCGTCGAACCAGTGCGTCAGCTGCCGCTGCACGGCGGCGGGCCGGGCGGCGAGCAGCCGGGCGGCGGCGTCGAGGTACCGGTCGCCCGGCGCCGGCCGTGCCAGGTCCGCGAGGACGAGCCGGCGCAGCAGGTCGAGCCGCTCGGCGTCGCGGACGGGCACGGCGGCCCAGAAGGCGGGTTCGAACTCGGGTGGTACGGGCCGCTGTTCGCGGCGCCAGGCGACGATGCGGTCGGCGAGCGGGCGCAGCACCTCGGTGTACGGCGTGGCGTCCGGCACCTGGAGCAGGGTGCGGGCGAGCAGCCGGGCGGCCCACCAGGAGCCGGGGTCGCGGTCCAGGGCTTCGGTCAACTCCTGCAGACGGAACACGAGTTGCCGCGTGCCGTGCTGCCGGGCGAGGAGGAGCAGGGCCTGGACGACCGGCCCGACGCGGTGGTGCGGGACGGGAACGGAACCGGACGCGCCGGCGTCGCGGGGGCGGTGGACCAGGGCGCGCAGGGCCTCGTCCAGATCGAGGTGCATGCCCTGGATCCAGTCGGCCAGTTCCTCGTGGGCGAAGCGGTAGCCGCTGCCGGCCGGGACGAGGAGGCCTTCGGTGAGGACGGCGGAGGCCCAGCCGGTGCCGCCGCCGAGCCGGGCCGGGGCGGGCCCCCAGGGGAACAATGCCTCGAACGCACCCCGGTCCAGTTCGCCCTGGCCGGGCCCGAGGCTGCGTCGGGCCGCCTCGTGCACCTGTCCGGCCACCCGCGCCGCGAGCCGTCGTACGGCCGTGCCGCGCAGACGGTTCTCGGCGGCGAGGCGGACCGCGATGCGCAGGCACATCAGATCGAGGTGGGCGGCGAACACCTCGTGCCGGTCGACGGGTCCGGCGGCAGCCGGGGCGTCCGGGACGGCGGCGCGGACCTCGGACAGCAGGCGCAGGGTGAGCGGGTGCCGGGCGTCGCACTCGGCGAGGGCACCGTCGGGGATGCCGTAGCGGGCACGGGCCCGGCGAGCCTCGTCGGCGGTGAGGTCGGAGAGCCGCACACAGGGGGGTGGTGAGTCGTCGCGACCGGCCGGTGCGGCGGAGAGGTGAGCCGGGTCCGCGTGACCCGTCGGTGTGGGAGCGAGGGCCGAGAGGTGGAGCGCGCCGATGTGACCGGCTGTGGTGGAGGGCGGGTCCTCGGCGTCGGGCGGTGTGGGGCGCGGGTCCGTGTGACCGATCGGGGTGTGCAGCAGGCCGGGTGGGAACCCGGTGCCGGCCCGTTCCCAGTACTCCTCCCGGCAGGCCACCACCAGCCGGGTCCCGGTCTCCCGCAGCCAGGCCGCGGTGCCCCTGGTCCACTCGGGCAGCCGGTGGGCGAGGACGGGGGGCATCTCCTCGGGACCGTCGAGGAGGAGCAGCAGCGGGCGACCGGTGCGGGCGGCGAGGCGGGCCAGGCGTTCGGGGGTGAGGTCGCCGAGGTCCTCGGGGTGAACGCAGCGGGAGGCTGCGACGATCCGGGCGGCACGCTCCAGCGCGCGGCGGGCCGCGTCGGCCACGGAGTCGTCGCCGTCCTCGAGGTCGGCACCGCGCAGCCACAGCGTGGGGGCGGGCCGCTCGCTGCGGGCCCGGCGGGCGGCGAGGGCCGCGAGTTCCGTCGTACGGCCGCTGCCAGGAGCGCCGACCAGGCCGAGCACCGTCCGGTCGCCGTCGGTGAACCCGGTCAACTCCTGTGCCGCATCGGCCCGTTCGACGGGTTCCACCGTGCCGGCGTGGATGCCGTGCGGGCCGTCCTGGGCCACCGATGTGGCGGTCAGCTCCAGGATGCCGGCCAGGTTCAGGTCGGCGCCGTAGGCCGGGACGGTGGCGGCGTTGCGGGCGAGCAGGTCGGCGAGGGGGCCGTCGGCGGGCCGCAGCGGGACCGCGAAGCCCGCGTCGCGCTGGGCGGTGTGCAGGGCGGTGCCGAGCACGCCGACGACCGCGCCGGTACGGGCGTCGACCACCGGTCCTCCGGCCGCCCCGCCGCCGAGCCGGAGCGCGTCCCGGCCGGCGGTGCCGATCGCCAGCTCCAGGGCGTCGTCGAGGAGGTGGAAACGGTCCGTGGCGGTGTACGACACCTGGGTGGCGGCCAGCACGCGGGCCTCGCGCCAGCAGCCCGCGGCGATCCGTACGTAGGTACCGGCGTCGATCCGCTCCCGCACGGTCAGCGGCAGCGGCTCCACGTCCAGGCCCTTGGTGCGCACGAGGGCCAGGTCCAGTCGGGGCAGCGGGGTGACGGCGTCGGCGCCGACGACGCAGGTGCGGTCGCCGGCCGCGTGCAGCACCAGCCGGGGCAGGCCGTCGACCGCTTCGTGGCTGGTGAGAAGGGTGCCTTCGTGGTCGGCGAGGAAGCCGACGCCGCGGGGGCGGCCGGCGAGGTCGCGGATCCGGACGAGGACGGTGTCGTCCGGGCAGAGGGGCGGGCAGGGGGCGTCACCGGTGGAAGGCGGCACACGCGCCTCGTCCCGCCGGCCACCGCCGGCCGCCGTCCACGCGCTGTCGCCCGTCACCCAGGCGGTCTCCCGCGTATCGTCCCCCCGCGTACCGTCCGCCCTCAGGCGGCGGACTCCTTCGGTGTGCGGGTCCTGTTCCGCCATGGCCGTACCTCCCCGCCCGTACCGCGTGCCCGGTTTCGACGGTAGGCGCGCGATGATCGGCGGGACAGATCGCCTGGCGAACGCGCCCCCTTCCGCTCCCCCGGTTCACTCCGAGCGCCTGCCCGGACGGGTGAATAGGCGCGGGCCGTTGGATAACCCTAGGGATGGGGGAACCGAGGGGGGACCGTGGAGCGGCGGCAGGGTTCCGTGGCCGGCCGCCGCTCCACGGGCAAGCGCCGATGGGCGTGCCCCTGGTGGGGTGTCTCAGCCGAAGACGGCCAGGCTCTTCGCCTTGCCCTTGTGCTGCTCGACGAGCGCGAGGAAGCGGTCCTCGGGGTCGAACACGGCGACGGGGCCGGAGCCCGCGTACTCGTCGGGCATCTCCAGACGGACGCCGTTGAGCAGCAGGCGGGAGCGCTTGGCGTCCACGTCCCAGCGTGGGAACGCGGCCGCGGCGGCCTCGGCGATCGGCATCACGGTCAGCTCCTTCTGGAGCTGGTCCAGCGTCTTCGCCGAGTCGATCTTGTACGGGCCGACGCGCGTCCTGCGCAGCGCGGTGAGGTGACCGCCGACGCCCAGGTCGGCACCCAGGTCACGGGCGAGGGCGCGGATGTAGGTGCCGGAGGAGCAGACCACCGAGACCACCAGGTCGAGCACGGCGGTGCCGTCCTCGGCGACCGCGTCCCGGACGTCGTACACCCTGAAGGAGGAGACGGTCACCGGCCGGGCGGGGATCTCGAAGTCCTCGCCCTCGCGGGCCCGCTTGTACGACCGTACGCCGTCGATCTTGATGGCGCTGACCTTGGACGGCACCTGCATGATGTCGCCGCTCAGCTTGGCGATGCCCGCGTCGATGGCCTCCCGGGTCACCTTGGAGGCGTCGGTGGACGAGGTGATCTCGCCCTCGGCGTCGTCGGTGACGGTGTTCTGGCCCAGGCGGACGGTGCCCAGGTACTCCTTCTCGGTGAGCGCGAGGTGTCCGAGGAGTTTGGTGGCGCGCTCGACCCCGAGGACCAGGACACCGGTCGCCATCGGATCGAGGGTGCCGGCGTGGCCGACGCGGCGGGTCCTCGCGATCCCGCGCATCTTGGCGACCACGTCGTGCGAAGTGAAGCCCGACGGCTTGTCGACGATGACGAGGCCGTCGGGCGTGGTGTGCTTCTGGGTCATTCCGCGGCGTCGCCGTCCGTGTCGGTCGTGTCGTCCGCCTCGTCGTCGGCCGGCTTGCGGTACGGGTCGGCGCCGCCCGCGTACGCCGCCCCCGCGGAGGCCTCGCGGACCTTCGCGTCGGACTGCCTCGCCTTGTCGAGGAGGTCCTCGATGGTCCGGGCGGTGTCCGGCAGGGCGTCTGCCACGAAGGTCAGGGTCGGCGTGAACTTCACACCGGCCGCGCGGCCGACCTCGGAGCGCAGGATGCCCTTGGCGCTCTCCAGGCCCGCGGCAGCGGCCTGCCGCTCCTCGTCGTCCCCGTAGACCGTGTAGAAGACGGTCGCCTCCCGCAGGTCACCCGTGACCCGGGTGTCCGTGATGGTGACGTGCGAGCCGAGCCGCGGGTCCTTGATCCCGCGCTGCAGCTTCTGGGCCACCACCTCCCGGATGAGGTCCGCCAGCCTTTTCGCCCGCGCGTTGTCGGCCACTGGTCCAGCTCCCGTTCTTTCTTTCTTCTTGCGTTCTGTGGTCTGGTCGTCGGCTGCCGTTGCCGCCGGTCGTCCGCCGGTCGTCCGTCGGACGCGCACCGGCCGTCCGCCGGCCGCCGGTCAGTCGTCCTCGCCGTGGAAGCGGCGTCGGACCGACAGCAGCTCCACCTCCGGGCGTCCGGCGACCAGCCGTTCGCACCGGTCCAGCACGTCGGTGAGGTGCGTCGTGTCGCCGGAGACCGCGGCGAGGCCGATGATCGCTCGCCGGTGGAGGTTCATGTGGTCCACCTCGGCCGCGCTCACGGCGTACTTCCGCTGGAGTTCGGCGACGATCGGGCGGACGACGGAGCGCTTCTCCTTCAGCGAGTGGACGTCGCCGAGGAGGAGGTCGAAGGACAGAGTCCCCACGTACATGTGTGAGCCGGTTCACCCGCCGGTACGGGATCGATGGCCCCGGGTCCGTGTGGGCCGGGGACATCAAGAACGGTACCGCGTAGCTGCCGGTGGCTCGACAGGGTTTCGGCACCGTGGGCCACGGTCGCCGCCCGGGGCGCTCCGCCCCGGACCCCTGTTTCCCACCCGTCCGCCCGGGTCGGGCGGGCAGGTGGGCAAAAGGGCCGCTGGCCGACGGAACCGAGGTCCCGTCGGCCAGCTTCGGAAACCGTGGCTGTTACACCCGCGGCTTCTCGCGCATCTCGTACGTCGCGATGACGTCGTCGACCTTGATGTCGTTGAAGTTTCCGAGGTTGATACCACCCTCGTAGCCTTCGCGGATCTCGGTGACGTCGTCCTTGAAGCGACGCAGGCCATCGATGTTGAGGTTCTCCGCGACCACCTTGCCGTCGCGGATGAGGCGCGCCTTGGTGTTGCGCTTGACCTCGCCCGAGCGGATGAGGACACCGGCGATGTTGCCCAGCTTGGACGACTTGAAGACCTCGCGGATCTCCGCCGTACCCAGCTCGACCTCTTCGTACTCCGGCTTGAGCATGCCCTTGAGGGCCGCCTCGATCTCCTCGATCGCCTGGTAGATGACCGAGTAGTAGCGGACGTCCACGCCCTCGCGCTCGGCCATCTGCGCCGCGCGGCCTGCCGCACGGACGTTGAAGCCGATCACGATGGCGTCCGAGCCCATCGCCAGGTCGATGTCCGACTCCGTGACCGCACCGACGCCGCGGTGCAGGACGCGGATGTCGACCTCTTCGCCGACGTCCAGCTGGAGCAGGGACGACTCGAGCGCCTCGACGGAACCAGAAGCGTCACCCTTGATGATGAGGTTGAGCTGCTGGACCTCGCCGGCCTTGAGCACCTTGTCCAGGTCCTCGAGGGAGACGCGGCGCGTGCGCTTGGCGAACGCGGCGTTGCGCTCACGGGCGGCGCGCTTCTCGGCGATCTGACGGGCCGTACGGTCCTCGTCGACCACCAGGAAGTTGTCACCCGCACCCGGGACGTTGGTCAGGCCGAGGACCTGGACCGGCGTCGACGGGCCCGCTTCGGCCACGTTGTTGCCGTTGTCGTCGAGCATGGCGCGCACGCGACCGTAGGCGTCGCCCACGACCATCGTGTCGCCGACCCGCAGCGTGCCTCGCTGGACGAGGACCGTCGCCACGGCACCACGGCCGCGGTCGAGACGGGACTCGATCGAGATGCCCTGCGCGTCCTGGTTCGGGTTGGCCCGCAGGTCGAGCGAGGCGTCGGCCGTGAGGATCACGGCCTCCAGCAGCGAGTCGATGTGCAGACCCTGCTTGGCGGAGATGTCGACGAACATGGTGTCGCCGCCGTACTCCTCGGCCACCAGGCCGTACTCGGTCAGCTGACCGCGCACCTTGGTCGGGTCGGCACCCTCGACGTCGATCTTGTTGACCGCGACGACGATCGGCACGTCGGCCGCCTTCGCGTGGTTGAGCGCCTCGACCGTCTGCGGCATGACGCCGTCGTTGGCCGCGACGACCAGGATCGCGATGTCGGTCGACTTCGCACCACGGGCACGCATGGCGGTGAACGCCTCGTGACCCGGGGTGTCGATGAAGGTGATCTTGCGCTCTTCGTCGTTGACCTCGGTCGCGACCTGGTAGGCACCGATGTGCTGGGTGATGCCACCGGCCTCGCCCGCGATGACGTTCGTCTTGCGGATGGCGTCGAGCAGGCGGGTCTTACCGTGGTCGACGTGACCCATGACGGTCACGACCGGCGGACGGACGACCAGGTCCTCCTCGGAGCCCTCGTCCTCGCCGAACTCGATGTCGAAGGACTCGAGCAGCTCGCGGTCCTCCTCCTCGGGGCTGACGATCTGAACCGTGTAGTTCATCTCGTCGGCGAGGAGCTGCAGGGTCTCGTCGGAGACGGACTGCGTGGCCGTGACCATCTCGCCGAGGTTCATCATGACCGCGACGAGGGACGCCGGGTTGGCGTTGATCTTCTCCGCGAAGTCGGTGAGCGACGCGCCGCGGGAGAGACGGATGGTCTCGCCGCCGCCGCGCGGCAGCATCACGCCGCCGACGCTCGGGGCCTGCATGGCCTCGTACTCCTGGCGCCTCTGCCGCTTCGACTTGCGGCCGCGACGCGCGGGACCACCGGGACGGCCGAAGGCGCCCTGCGTGCCACCACGGCCACCCGGACCACCGGGACGACCGCCGAAGCCGGGACGGCCACCGCCGCCACCACCGGGACCACCGGGACGGCCGGCGAAGCCGCCGCCACCGCCGGCGCCACCACCGGGACGACCGGCGAAGCCGCCGCCGCCACCACCGGGACGACCGGCGAAGCCGCCGCCACCCGGACGACCGCCGCCACCACCGGGACGACCGCCGCCACCGGGACCGCGGCCGCCGCCGGGGCCACCGCCGGGACGCGGGCCGGCAGCGGGACGCTGCGGCATCATGCCCGGGTTCGGACGCGGACCGGCCGGGCCGGGACGCGGGCCGCCCTGCGGACGGGGCATGCCGGCCGGCGACGGACGGGGACCGCCCGGAGCCTGCGGACGCGGACCGCCGCCCTGGGCGCCGGGCGCCTGCGGACGGGGACCGGCGCCGGGGGCACCGGGGCCGCCGGGACGCGGGCCGCCACCCTGCGGACGGGGCGCCTGGGGGCGCGCCATGCCGGCGTTGCCGCCGGAGGTGAAGGGGTTGTTGCCCGGGCGCGGACCGGCCGGACGGGCACCCGGACGCGGGGCCTGACCACCGGGACGCTGGCCACCCTGACCCGGGCGGGGCGCCTGGCCCTGGCCGGGAGCCGGACGAGTACCGCCGGGCTTCGGGGCACCGGGACGGCCACCGGGACGCGGACCCTGGGCGGCCGGAGCCTGCGGGGTCTGCGCGGCCGGGGCGGCCGGCGGAGCGGTGAACTCCGGGGCGGCCGGGGCCGGGCGCGGCGCGGGCTTGGGACCCGGCACCGGACGCGGGCCGGGGGCCTGCGCGGGCGCCGAGGGGGCCGACGGGGCGGCCGGCTGCTGGGCAGCCGGAGCCACCGGAGCCGTCGGGGGCTTGGGGGCCGCCGGCTTCGGGGCAGCCGGACGGGCCGCCTGCGCCGGAGAGGGCGCGGCGGGCTTGGGGGCAGCCTTGCGCGGGGCGGGCTTACCGGCGGACTTGCCGTTGCCACCGCCCTGGAAGGCGTCGGTCAGCTTGCGTACAACCGGCGCTTCGATGGTCGAAGACGCCGAACGGACGAATTCACCGAGTTCCTGGAGCTTGGCCATGACGACCTTGCTCTCGACACCGAACTCCTTGGCGAGTTCGTAGACCCGGACCTTAGCCACTTCGCTCCTTTGAGGTCCGGGTTGAAGCCGGACCGTCGCTAGTTCATGGGCGTACTCATCGCGTACTCATCGAGTGCTCATCGCAATCTCGACCTGCTTTCGACTCGCGAGGTACCAGGCCGCACGGGGTTCCGTACGGCTCGTCTTACGGTGTTGCCTGCTCGGCAACTGTTGTCCCCTCGACGTGTTGGCGCAACGCCTTTGTGTCGAGCGCTCCCGGGGCGCGCAGTGCCCGCGAGAACGCCCGGCGGCGTACCGCCTGGTCGAGACAGACCAGGGCGGGGTGTACATACGCACCCCGGCCGGGCAGCGTACCGCGAGGATCGGGGACGCACGCATCCTCGATCTTCACGATCCGCAGGAGATCGTTCTTGGCCGCCCGCTCCCGGCACCCCACACAGGTGCGTTCTGGGCATGCTCGGATGTGCGTCCGGCCAGACACGGTTAAGTCTACCTCCCCGTACCGACCTCACCCCTTTGGGGCAAAGATCGAACGGTTGTTGTCGTAATCGAAGCGACCTACGGCCGGGATCTATTCCCCGGGGCCCTTCCGGACCCGGGTTCTACTCCCCGGTCTGCTCGGTGTCGGGCCGGATGTCGATGCGCCATCCGGTGAGGCGGGCCGCGAGGCGGGCGTTCTGGCCCTCCTTGCCGATCGCCAGCGACAGCTGGTAGTCCGGCACGGTCACCCGCGCGGAGCGGGCGGCCATGTCCACGACCTCCACCTTGCTCACCCGAGCGGGTGACAAGGCGTTCGCGACCATCTCGGCCGGATCGTCCGACCAGTCGACGATGTCGATCTTCTCGCCGTTCAGCTCGCCCATCACGTTGCGCACGCGGCCGCCCATGGGGCCGATGCAGGCGCCCTTGGCGTTCAGACCCGAACGGGTGGACCGTACGGCGATCTTGGTGCGGTGACCGGCCTCACGGGCGATGGCCGCGATCTCCACCGATCCGTCGGCGATCTCCGGCACCTCCAGGGCGAAGAGCTTCTTCACCAGGTTGGGGTGCGTACGGGAGAGGGTCACGGAGGGACCGCGGACGCCCTTGGCGACCCGGACGACGTAACTGCGCAGCCGCATGCCGTGCGGGTAGGTCTCGCCGGGCACCTGCTCCTGCACCGGCAGGATGGCCTCGAGCTTGCCGATGTCCACGAGCACGTTCTTCGGGTCGCGGCCCTGCTGGACCACGCCGGTGACGATGTCGCCCTCGCGGCCGGCGTACTCGCCGAGCGTCGCGTCGTCCTCGGCGTCACGCAGCCGCTGCAGGATCACCTGCTTGGCGGTGGTCGCCGCGATCCGGCCGAAGCCGGACGGGGTGTCGTCGAACTCGCGGACCTCCTGGCCCTCCTCGAGGTCCTCCGGGTCCTCCTTCGCCCACACGGTCACATGCCCGGTCTCCCGGTTGAGCTCCACGCGCGCGTGCCGGCGGCTTCCCTCGGTGCGGTGGTAGGCGATGAGGAGGGCCGACTCGATCGCTTCGACCAGCAGGTCGAAGGAGATCTCCTTCTCCCGAACCAAGCCCCGCAGGGCGCTCATGTCGATGTCCACGGCTACGCCTCCTCCTCTTCCTTCATGTCCTTCTTGTCCTTGCGGTTGAACTCGACCTGCACGCGCGCCCTGTCGATCTCCGGGAAGCCGAGCCGGCGGGTGGTGGCCTTGCGGCCCTTCACCCCCGGCACCTCCACCTCGAGGCCCTCGTCGTCGACCTTCTGGATGCGCGCGACCAGCTCGCCGCCCTCGGTCAGCTGGAACTTCACGAGCCGGTCGGTGGCGCGCACGAAGTGCCGGTGCTCGGTGAGGAGGCGCTCAGCGCCGGGGGTTCCGACCTCCAGGTCGTACGCGTCGTCGCCCATCGCGTCGGACTCGTCGAGCTTCGCCGAGAGCGCGCGGCTCACATCGGCGATCCGGTCCAGGTCGGCTCCGGTGTCGGAGTCGACGGTCACGCGCAGCACCCGCTTGCGTCCGACGGAGTCCACGGTGATCTCTTCGAGATCCAGCCCCTGGGAGGTGACGAGCGGTTCGAGCAGCTCTCGCAGCCTCTCGCTCTGGGTGGTGCTCATCCGGGTGACTCCTCGGCCGCGTGTGCTGTTGTGGGATGGGTCGCGTGTCTGGTCAAAGGGTATCCGGTCGCGGGCAGTGTTGCCGTCCACCTGTGTACGGGCGGTGCCGGTGAGTGGTGTGCGAGGGGTGCGCGGGTACGGTGATCACGGGCGTGCCGCCCGCCGGCTGTTCTTCCTCCGTTGTCCCCTCCGTACGAGTTCCCGAGGACGTCTGCAGTGCCGTACCCCTCCTCGCTCCGCACCCCCTCGGGGCCGCGCAGAAGAACCCTGCTCGCCTCGGCCGCCGGCGCCGCCCTGCTGGCGGGCTGTACGGCCGATCCGGACTCCGGCGCCGACGGCCCGTCGGCCAGCGACCGGGCACGCGCGCGTGCGGCCCGGGACAGCGCGGGGCTGCTGGAGCGGTACGACGCCGTGCTCGCCGCCCATCCGACGCTGGCGGAGCGGCTGCGGCCGCTGCGCGCCGCGGTGGCGGCGCACGCGGAGGCGTTCGGCGGCGGGACGGCCCCGAAGTCGCCGTCTCCCACGGCCACGGCGTCCCCGCCGGCCGTGCCCGCCACCGAGAAGGACGCCCTCGCCGATCTCGCCGGCGCCGAGCGGGCCCTCGCCGACCGGCGGGCGAAGGCCCTGCTGGACCTGCCGGGCGAGCTGGCCCGGCTGATGGCGTCGGTGGCCGCGGCCGGGGCGGCGCACGCGTTCCTGCTGAGGGAGGGGACCAGGTGAGCGCCGGGGCACGGCACCGCGAGGGCACACCGGGAGCGGCGCACGCCGTGGCACCGACGGAGGGGCGGAAGTGAGCGAGAAGGCGGGCAAGGCCGAGCTGACCGCGCTGCAGGCGGCGCTGGCGGCGGAACACGCGGCGGTGTACGGGTACGGCGTCGTGGGTGGCCGGATCGGCGAACGGGGTCGCACCGACGCACGGGCGGCGTACGACGCCCACCGGGCGCGCCGGGACGCGCTGGTGCGCGAGGTGCGCGAGCTGGGCGGGGAGCCGGCCGCCGCGAGCGCCGCCTACGCGCTGCCGTTCCCGGTGCCGGACGCGGCGGCCGCGGTGCGGCTGGCCGCCGGGCTGGAGGAGCGGGTGGCCGGGGTCTATTCGGACCTGGTGCGGGCCTCGACGGGCGCGCGGCGCGGCGCGGCGGCCGCGGCGCTGCGGGAGGCCGCGGTGCGGGCGGTGCGCTGGAGCGGGGAGGGCGTAGCCTTCCCTGGGCTCGCCGAGCGGTCCTCCGACGGGGGAACCGGTGCCGCCGGTACGACCCCCTCGGCCTCCGCTTCGGTGTCCCCTTAGGACCCGTACGACAGGAGCGGACCGCGGTAGGCCCTCGGCAGGACCCCGGCACACCCGGCCGGCGGGGGCCCGGACGGCACCCCGGGCCCGGACCCCGGTACCAGCCCCGCACGAACCGGCACGGCTCGGGCGGCATCGCCGCCGCGGCTCCGAGGCGGCATCGCCGCCGCGGCTCCGACGACAGCCCGGCAGGGAGCCGGGCAGGACTTCGACAGGAAGGGAACGACTCGCGCATGGTTTTCGAACCGCCGCAGCGCCTGGTACGGGCGCTCGGTGAGACCGCACCGGCCGGGGACGACTGGCTGGCGCGGCTGCCCGAGGCGGCCGGGCGGGCCGTCGCCCGGCGCGAGTTGACCGTCGAGCGGGTCCAGGTGCCGGGCGGCCGCAGCAGCCTGGTGGTGCTGGTCCGGCGGGCGGACGGCACCCCGGCGGTGCTGAAGCTGGCTCCGCCGCGGGCCAGGCCGGAGAGCGAACGTGCGGCGCTGGCGCACTGGGCCGGCCTGGGTGCCGTACAGCTGCTGGCAGCGGACCCCGAGGACGCGGCGGAGGGGGTGCTGCTGCTGGAGCGGCTGCACCCGGATGTGTCGGTGCGGTCGCTGCCGGAGGCGAAGGCGCTGCTGGAGGCGGCGGGCACGCTGCGCAGGCTGTGGGTCGAGCCGCCGGGCGATCACGTCTTCGAGACCGTCGCGGAGCGCACCGGGCGGCAGGCGGCGGCCATGCGGGCGGGCGCCGAGGCCGACCCCGAGACGGCGCCGCTGGTCGACGCGGCTCTCGCGGCCCGTGAGGAGCTGCTGGCCGCACCGCCGGAGCACCGGTTGCTGCACGGGACGTTCCGGCAGAGCAAGGTGCTCGCCGGGGAGCGGATGCCGTGGCTCGCGGTGGGCCCGGACCCGGTGGTCGGCGAGTCCGCGTTCGACCTGGCGCGGCTGGTGCGGGACCGGGTGGAGGACCTGATCGCCACGCCGTCCGGCCCGGCGACCACGCGGCGCCGCGTCAAGCGGCTCGCGGAGTCGCTGGAGGTGGATCAGGAGCGGCTGCGCGGCTGGACGCTGTTCCGGGCGGTGGAGTCGGGCGTGCGCGCCCTCCGGGTGGGGCGGCCGAAGGACGGGGAACTGCTGCTGGAGTTCGCGGGCTGGCTCTGACGCCGGTGCGGGGACAGGTGTGAGGCCGGCGGGCAGTTCACCCCTGTGGGCCGGCGGGGGCTGATCGCGCGGTTCCCCGCGGCCCGTCCCCGCGACCCCTTTTCCGGCTCGGCCCCGTTGTCGAGCCGGGTGCGGGGGGGGGGGGGGGGGGGGGGGGGGGGGGGGGGGGGGGGGGGGGGGGGGGGGGGTGGGGGGGGGGGGTTATTCGTGCTGAAGAAATGGTTGCCCCCCCCCCCCCT
>NZ_JBVIIT010000015.1:55907-224734 GCF_055569615.1 Streptomyces sp. NPDC031379
AGGGATGGCGCCCACGCCCCCCCTCCCAGAGCCCCCTTTTCCACCCCGACCCTTTTGCAGAGCGGGGGACACACCGGCCCCTAGGGGACCCTCTCGGGGCCCCCGGTCCGTCGGCGTCGGCCGTGGTCCGGCTATGCCGTCAGGCGCGCGATCGCGTCCTCGACCGTCAGCTCCTCGCGCTCACCGGTCTTGCGGTCCTTCAGCTCCAGGACGCCCTCGCCGGAGCGGCGGCCGGCCACCAGGATCTGCGGGACGCCGATCAGCTCGGCGTCGGTGAACTTCACGCCCGGGGAGACCCCGGCCCGGTCGTCCACCAGGACGCGGACGCCCGCGGCGGCCAGCTTCTCGGCGACGTCGAGGGCCAGCTCCGTCTGCAACGCCTTGCCGGCGGCGACGACGTGCACGTCGGCCGGGGCGACCTCCTTGGGCCACACCAGGCCCTTGTCGTCGGCGGTCTGCTCGGCGAGCGCGGCGACGGCCCGGGAGACGCCGATGCCGTAGGAGCCCATGGTGACGCGGACCGGCTTGCCGTTCTGGCCGAGCACGTCCAGCTTGAGGGCGTCGGCGTACTTGCGGCCCAGCTGGAAGATGTGGCCGATCTCGATGGCGCGGTCCAGCTTCAGGCCGGTGCCGCACTTCGGGCAGGGGTCGCCCTCCAGGACCACGACGACGTCCACGTACTCGTCGACCTCGAAGTCACGCCCGGCGACGACGTTCTTCGCGTGGGTGTTGTCCTTGTTGGCGCCGGTGATCCAGGCGGTGCCGGGAGCCACGCGCGGGTCGGCGATGTACTTCACCTTCTCGCCCAGGCCCTGGGGGCCGACGTAGCCGCGGACCAGGTCGGGGCGGCCTGCGAAGTCCGCCTCGGTGACCATCTCGACGACCGCCGGGGCGAAGTGCTCCTCGACCTTGCCCAGGTCGACCTCGCGGTCGCCGGGCACGCCCACGGCGACGATCTCGCCGTCCACCTTGACCAGCAGGTTCTTCAGCGTGGCGGAGGCCGGGACGCCGAGGGAGGCGGCCAGGGTCTCGATGGTCGGGGTGTCGGGGGTGGGGATCTCCTCGAGCGCGGGCACGGCCGAGCCGTCCACCGGCTTGAGCTCGTAGGTGATCGCCTCGGTGTTGGCGGCGAAGTCGCAGTTCGGGCAGTCCGCGAAGGTGTCCTCGCCGGCCTCGGCCGGGGCGAGGAACTCCTCGGACTTGGAGCCGCCCATCGCGCCGGCGGTGGCGGCGACGATGCGGTAGTCGAGGCCGAGGCGCTCGAAGGTGCGCCGGTAGGCCTGGCGGTGCAGGGCGTAGGACTGGCCGAGACCCTCGTCGTCCAGGTCGAAGGAGTACGAGTCCTTCATCAGGAACTCGCGGCCGCGCAGGATGCCGGCGCGGGGGCGGGCCTCGTCACGGAACTTGGTCTGGATCTGGTAGAGGATCACCGGCAGGTCCTTGTAGGACGTGCACTGGTCCTTGACCAGGAGGGTGAAGATCTCCTCGTGGGTGGGGCCGAGGAGGTAGTCGCCGCCCTTGCGGTCCTTCAGCCGGAACAGCTCCTGGCCGTACTCGTCCCAGCGGCCGGTGGCCTCGTAGGGCTCGCGCGGCAGCAGGGCGGGCAGGGACACCTCCTGGGCGCCGATGGCGTCCATCTCCTCGCGGACGATCCGCTCCACGTTGGCGAGGACCCTTTTGCCGAGGGGCAGCCAGGACCAGATACCGGCGGCGGTGCGGCGGACGTAGCCGGCGCGGACGAGGAGCTTGTGGCTGAGGACCTCGGCGTCCGCCGGGTCGTCGCGCAGCGTCTTCGCCATCAACTGGGACATGCGCTGGACCGGTGCGTTGGCCATGGTTCTCGTACTCCTGCCGGGAAAGGGTGATGGCATAGGAGGTTAGCCGGGTCGGCTGTGCCGGTGGAAATCGGTTGAGGGTGAACGTCCCTACTTGCGGCGCAGGGGCAGCGGGGCGCCCATCACGGCGTACGGCCGGGGTGCGCTCGGGAAGTGGACCTGGCGGGCGAGGTCGACATAGCCGAGGGAGTGGTAGAGGCCGCGGGCGGGGCTGTCGGTGTCGATCGCGGAGAGGATCGAGCGGGGCTCGGCGGCGGTGTCGGTGATGGTGGTGATCAGGCGCCGGCCGATGCCGCGGTTCTGCTGGGCGGGGTGGACGTGCAGCTCGGTGATGACGAAGGAGTCGTCGAGCCAGAAGTCGTTGCCGCCCGCGCGGAGGTACGGCTCCACAACGGTGGACCACCAGTGGATGCGGCTGTTGGGCATGCCGTAGACGAAGCCGACGAGCTGCGTGCCGACGGTCGCGCCGAGGGCCCGCGCGCCCTGGTACTGCATGTGGCGCTGGACGATCTGGCGGCGTACGGCGACTTCGTCCGGGCCGAGGCCGAAGGCGACGGCTTGGACGGCGAGGGCCTCGTCGACGTGGGCTGCGAGGTCCAAGGGGCCGATCACGAGGTCCATGCGGGGAGGGTACAGGGCCGCTTCGGCCGTCGGCCGGGTGCGGGTGCGTCGCGGCCGACGGCCGCTCTCCTCGCCCCCTTTTCCGCCCGGCTGCGTTCGAGACCTCAGAAGAGCACGCTCATGAAGGCTCCGACCTCCTGGAAGCCCACGCGCCGGTACGTCCTTCGCGCCGCCGTGTTGAAGTCGTTCACGTACAGGCTCACCACCGGTGCCACGTCGGTCAGGGCGTAGCGCAGGACCGCCGCCATGCCGGGGGCCGCCAGGCCCCTGCCCCGGTATTCGGGGGCCACCCATACGCCCTGGATCTGGCAGGCCTGGGAGGTCGCCGCGCCGATCTCCGCCTTGAAGGCGACCTTGCCGTGGTCGTCGAGGCGGGCGAAGGAGCGGCCGGCACCGACGAGTTCGGCGACGCGGGCCTGGTACAGCAGGCCGCCGTCACCGGCCAGCGGGGAGACGCCGACCTCCTCGGTGAACATCGCCACGCACGCCGGCATGATCGTCTCCATCTCGTCCTTGCGGACGCGGCGGACGTACGGGTCCGGGGCGATGTCGGCGGGCATGCGGTCGGTGACCATGAGCGGCTGGCGGGCGCGGACCTCGCGGGCCGGGCCCCAGTGGGGTTCCAGCAGGCGCCACAGCTCGGCGGTGGGTTCGGCGGGGCCGACGATGGAGGAGCAGCGGCGGCCGGCCCGGCGGGCGCGGTCGGCGAAGGCACGGACGGCGCGCGGGGTGGCGCAGATCGGGACCAGGTTGGCGCCCGCGTAGCACAGCGACGTGAGCATGCCGTCCTCGTACCAGCCCCACATCTCGCCGCCGAGACGCCACGGGTCGAGGCCGGCGACCTGGATCCGGGAGGTCACGAAGGCGTTCGCCACCGGCTCGCGGTCGAGGACGGCGAGCGCGGCGTCAAGGTCGCTCGGTTCGAGCACCCGTGAGGTGGTCTGGGTCAACACGTGCGGGGCCTCACCGTGGGGTTCTGCTGATCTCCGCACTATAGCCGCGCTGCTTTGGCGGTGCGCCTTCGCGTTCGAGGGGCTCGGGGTCTCCGGCGGCCACGGGTCGTCCCCGGCTCGTCACGCCGTTCCCCGTGCCCCTCGCGGGCGCTTCCGCCCTCGGAGCCGGAAGCTCAGTCCGCCACCGAGACCGACGGTTCGCCCGAGGCGACGCCGTCCTTCTCCATCTGCTCGGCCAGCTTCATGGCCTCCTCGATGAGGGTCTCCACGATCTTGGACTCGGGGACGGTCTTGATGACCTCGCCCTTGACGAAGATCTGGCCCTTGCCGTTGCCGGAGGCGACGCCGAGGTCGGCCTCGCGGGCCTCGCCGGGGCCGTTCACGACGCAGCCCATGACGGCGACGCGCAGCGGGACCTCCATGCCGGTCAGGCCGGCGGTGACCTCTTCGGCGAGCTTGTAGACGTCGACCTGGGCGCGGCCGCAGGACGGGCAGGAGACGATCTCCAGGCCGCGCTGCTTGAGGTTCAGCGACTCCAGGATCTGGAGGCCGACCTTGACCTCCTCCGCCGGCGGGGCCGACAGGGAGACGCGGATGGTGTCGCCGATGCCCTGGGAGAGCAGGGCGCCGAAGGCCACCGCGGACTTGATCGTGCCCTGGAAGGCCGGGCCCGCCTCGGTGACGCCGAGGTGGAGGGGGTAGTCGCACTGCTCGGCGAGCTGGCGGTAGGCCTCGATCATGACGACCGGGTCGTTGTGCTTGACGGAGATCTTGATGTCGCGGAAGTCGTGCTCCTCGAAGAGGGAGGCTTCCCAGAGGGCGCTCTCGACCAGGGCCTCGGGGGTCGCCTTGCCGTACTTCTGGAGCAGGCGGCGGTCGAGCGAGCCGGCGTTGACGCCGATGCGGATCGGGGTGCCGTGCTCCTTGGCGGCCTTGGCGATCTCCTTGACCTTGTCGTCGAACTGCTTGATGTTGCCGGGGTTGACGCGGACCGCGGCGCAGCCGGCCTCGATGGCGGCGAAGACGTACTTGGGCTGGAAGTGGATGTCCGCGATGACCGGGATCTGCGACTTCCTGGCGATGGTGGCGAGGGCGTCGGCGTCGTCCTGGGTGGGACAGGCGACGCGGACGATCTGGCAGCCGGAGGCGGTCAGCTCGGCGATCTGCTGGAGGGTGGCGCCGATGTCGGACGTGCGGGTCGTGGTCATCGACTGGACCGAGACGGGTGCGTCTCCGCCGACCGCCACGCTTCCGACCTGGATCTGCCGGCTCTTCCGACGCTCGGCGAGCTTGGTCGGAACGGACGGCATGCCGAGAGAAATCGCAGTCATCTGCTGTGCAACCCCAAGTCGTGGATCAAGATCCGGTCCCGTGAACGGCGGGCTCCAGGCTTCGAGATTACGGCACGGCCCCCCGCGCCAGCACATCCCACCCGGTAAACCCACTCGATGGAAGGGGCCCGGAACCCCAAGGATTCCGGGCCTCTTCGAACATCGGGTGACTAGGAGATTTTCACCGGGTTGACCAAGTCGGCGATCAGCACGAGGACGGTGAAGCAGACGAAGATCCCGGCCACCACGTAGGCCACCGGCATCAGCTTGGCCACGTCGAACGGACCGGGGTCCGGCCGGCGCAGCACCCGCGCCAGGTTCCGCCGCAAGGCCTCCCACAGGGCGCCCGCGATGTGCCCGCCGTCGAGCGGGAGCAGCGGGAGCATGTTGAACAGGAACAGCGAGAGGTTGAACCCGGCGAGCAGCATCACGAACATCGCCAGCTGCTGGGAGGCGGGGATGTCCAGGGTGGCGATGTCGCCGGTGATGCGGGCCGCGCCGACGATTCCCACCGGGGAGTCGGGTTCGCGCGGGCCGTCGCCGAAGGCCGCGTCCCACAGGGCGGGGATCTTGCCGGGCAGGGCGGCGAGGGAGTCGACGGCGTCGCCGACCCGGTCGGTCATCCAGGTCACGGAGTCACCGGCGTCCAGTTTCACCACGCCGGTGGCGGAGCTGAAGCCGAGGAATCCGGCCTTGACGTACTTGCCCTGGACGTAGGTGCCGCTGGAGTCCTTCTTGGCAACCAGGTTGGTGGCGATCTTCGCGTGCAGGGTCAGCTGCCCGCCGTCGCGTTCGACGACGATCGGCACGGTCCTGCCGGCGCTGTCCCGGATGAGGTCCGAGAGGGTGTTCCAGTCCTTGGTGGACCTGCCGTCGAAGGAGACGATCTTGTCGCCCTTGCGCACGCCGGCGGCCTGGGCCGGAGAGGCCGGGTCGGACTTCTTGCAGCTGTCGCGGTTCTCGCTCTGGGCGATGACGCAGGGCGAGACGGAGGCGACGGTGGTGGTCTGCTGCTGGATGCCGAAGCCCATGAGCACGGTGAAGAACAGGCCGATCGCGAGGACCAGGTTCATGAAGGGGCCCGCGAACATGACGATGACCCGCTTCCACGGCTTGCGCGTGTAGAACATGCGCGTCTCGTCACCCGGCTTGAGTTCCTCGAAGGCGGCCGAGCGGGCGTCCTCGATCATGCCGCGCCACGGGGAGGTGGAGCGGGCCGAGACCCGGCCCTCGCCGTCGGGCGGGAACATGCCGATCATGCGGATGTAGCCGCCGAGCGGGATGGCCTTGATGCCGTACTCGGTCTCGCCCTTCTTCCGCGACCAGACGGTCGGGCCGAAGCCGACCATGTACTGCGGAACGCGGATGCCGAAGAGCTTGGCCGTGGACAGGTGCCCCAGCTCGTGCCACGCGATGGAGACGAGCAGGCCGACCGCGAAGACCACTATGCCGAGGATGAACATCAAGGTCGTCATGCACGCGCCTCCGCGGTCGCCGTCGTGACTGTGAGTTCACGGGCCCGGGCCCGTGCCCAGGTCTCCGCTTCGAGGACGTCCGACACGGTGAGCGAGGTTCCCGTGACCGGGGTGCCGTGCTCCTCGACCACCCGGGTGACGGTCTCCATGATCCCGTTGAAGGGCAGCGCGCCGCCCAGGAAGGCCTCGACGCACTCCTCGTTGGCCGCATTGAACACCGCCGGCGCCGTCCCCGCGAGCTGCCCCACGTGCCGGGCGAGGTTCACCGAGGGGAAGGCCTCGTTGTCCAGCGGGAAGAACTCCCAGGTCGAGGCCTTGCTCCAGTCGAAGGCGGGTGCCGCGTCCGGGACGCGTTCGGGCCAGCCCAGACCGATGGCGATGGGCCCGCGCATGTCGGGGGGCGTCGCCTGGGCGATCGTGGAACCGTCGGTGAACTCGACCATCGAGTGGACATACGACTGCGGGTGCACGACCACCTCAATGCGGTCGAAGGGAATGTCGTAGAGGAGGTGCGCCTCGATGACTTCCAGTCCCTTGTTGACCAAGGTCGCCGAGTTGATGGTGATCACCGGGCCCATCGCCCAGGTGGGGTGGGCGAGGGCGTCGTCGACGGTGACGTCGGCCAGCTCGGCCCTGGTCCGGCCGCGGAAGGGGCCACCGGAGGCGGTGACGACCAGCTTGCGCACGTCGGCGCGGGTGCCGGAGGCCAGGGCCTGGAAGAGCGCGGCGTGCTCCGAGTCGACCGGGATGATCTGCCCGGGCTTGGCGAGCGCCGTGACCAGCGGCCCACCGACGATCAGCGACTCCTTGTTGGCCAGGGCGAGGGTGTGCCCGGCCTCCAGGGCGGCGAGGGTGGGCGCGAGGCCGATGGACCCGGTGATGCCGTTCAGCACGGTGTGGCAGTCGGAGGCGGCGACCTCGGTGGCCGCCTCCGGTCCGGCGAGGATCTCGGGCAGCGGCTGCCCGGCGCCGTACTCGGCGGCGAGCGCCTCGCGCAGGGCGGGTACGGCGTCCACGCGGGCGACCGCGACGGTGCGCACCCGCAGCCGGTGCGCCTGCTCGGCGAGGAGGGCGATCCGGCCGCCGTTCGCGGACAGGGCGGTGACCCGGAAGCGGTCGGGGTTGCGCAGCACGAGGTCGATGGCCTGGGTGCCGATGGATCCGGTGGAGCCGAGGATCACCACGTCCTTGGGTCCGTCCCCGGCGAGGGGGTCGTAGACGAGGTGCGGGTCGGCGAGGGGTGCCGGACGGGCGGGACTGTCGGTCATCCCCCCATTGTTGCCGCAAGCGGCGGCCGTCAGGACAGCGCGTCCCTCGGGCGGGTGTGTGCGCGGCCTTCGCCACCGGATGAAGCGTTTCTCCTGTTGTGAAACACCCGTGAAGATCACGGGCCGGAGCCGCGGCACGGGCCGGTGGACGACCGGCCCGTGCGCGACGGGTCCCGCTGGGGGGGCGTTCGGATCAGGCCGGACCCGGACCGAGCCGAACGAAGCCCCCTAGGCCCCGAAGGGGCGGCGGGCGTTCTCGTGGGCGGAGGGGCCGGGGGCCGCGTCCGCGATCCACGGGCCGTCCCCGGACGGGTCGATGACGCCCTCCTCCAGCCATTCGAACGCCCCGCCGAGGACCCCCTTGACCACCCTGCGGTCGAGGTCGTCGGTGTTGGTCCACAGCCGGCCGAAGAGTTCCTCGATCCGGATGCGGGCCTGCCGGCAGAAGGCGTCGGCGAGCTGGTAGGCCTCGCGGCCGTGCTCGCCCCGGCCGCGCAGCAGCTCGGCACGGACGCAGGCCGCGCTCATGGCGAAGAGTTCGGCGCCGATGTCCACGATCCGGCCGAGGAAGCCCTGCTTGGTCTCCATCCGGCCCTGCCAGCGGGACATCGCGTAGAAGGTGGAACGGGCCAGCTTGCGGGCGGTGCGCTCGACGTAGCGAAGGTGCCCGGAGAGGTCGATGCCGTGCTTGAACTCGCCGTAGGAGGTGGGCAGTTGGCCGGGGCCGGCGACCAGCTTCGGCAGCCACTTGGCGTAGAAGACGCCCGCGTTCGCGCCCGCCTTCGCCTTGTCGGACAGGGACTTGTCGGGGTCGATGAGGTCACCGGCGACCGAGAGGTGGGCGTCGACCGCCTCCCGGGCGATGAGGAGGTGCATGATCTCCGTCGAGCCCTCGAAGATACGGTTGATGCGCAGGTCGCGCAGGATCTGCTCGGCCGGGACGCCGCGCTCGCCGCGCGCCCGCAGTGACTCGGCCGTCTCGTAGCCGCGGCCACCGCGGATCTGCACCAGTTCGTCGGCCATCAGCCAGGCCATCTCGGAGCCGTAGAGCTTGGCGAGGGCGGCCTCGATGCGGATGTCGTTGCGGTCCTCGTCGGCCATCTGCGAGGACAGGTCGAGGACGGCCTCCAGGGCGAAGGTGGTGGCCGCGATGAAGCTGATCTTGGAGCCGACGGCCTCGTGCAGCGCGACCGGCTTGCCCCACTGTTCCCGCTCGGCCGCCCACTCACGGGCGATCTTCAGGCACCACTTGCCGGCGCCGGCGCACATGGCGGGCAGCGAGAGCCTGCCGGTGTTGAGGGTGGTGAGCGCGATCTTCAGCCCGGCGCCCTCGGGGCCGATGCGGTGGGCGGCGGGGACCCGCACCTGGTGGAAGCGGGTGACGCCGTTCTCGATGCCGCGCAGACCCATGAAGGCGTTGCGGTTCTCCACGGTGATGCCCTCGGAGGCCGCCTCCACCACGAATGCGGTGATGCCGCCCTTGTGGCCCTCGGACTTCGGCACCCGCGCCATGACCACGAGCAGGTCGGCGACCACCCCGTTGGTGGTCCACAGTTTCACCCCGTCGAGGACGTAGTCGTCGCCGTCGGGTACGGCCGTGGTGGCGAGGCGTGCCGGGTCGGAGCCGACGTCCGGCTCGGTGAGCAGGAAGGCGGAGATGTCGGTGCGGGCGCAGCGGGGCAGGAAGGCGTCCTTCTGCTCCTGGGTGCCGAACATCTTGAGCGGCTGCGGCACTCCGATCGACTGATGGGCGGAGAGCAGCGCGCCGACGGCGGGGCTCACGGAGCCGACCAGTGCGAGGGCCTTGTTGTAGTAGAGCTGGGTGAGGCCGAGGCCGCCGTACTTGGGGTCGATCTTCATGCCGAGGGCGCCGAGGTCCTTCAGCCCGGCCACGACCTCGTCGGGGATGCGGGCCTCGCGTTCGATGCGGGCCGAGTCGATGCCCGTCTCGCAGAAGGCGCGCAGCTCGGTGAGGAACTCCTCGCCGCGCCGGACGGACTCGTCGTCCGGGAGCGGGTGGGGGTGGATGAGGTCGAGCCGGAAGCGCCCGAGGAACAGTTCCTTGGCGAAGCTGGGCTTGTGCCAGTCCTGCTGCCGGGCGGCCTCCGCCACCTGACGGGCCTCGCGCTCGGTGACGGTGGTGCGTGGGGTGGTGGTGGCGGACATGGAGGCTCACCTCGCCGCGAAGAGGGATGATTGCGGACCGTTCGTTACCGACCCGTGCTACTGGATCGTTGGTACCCGAAACGGGCCGACCCCACCACCCCTCGCGCGTCCGAACGGCCGAAAGCCCCACCGGAGCGTGGGGGCAGGGGTGTGTACTGCTCCTCTGCCCACCCTCCGCCGGCCCGGGCGCGGGTGGGGCGAGAAAACTGTCGAAGCGCTTCGACAGCCTATGGACACCCCACCCTCGCTGAGGCTAGGGTCAATCTCACCCTCACTCGTCCCCTGTCGGCAGCGCGCTTTGTCGAAGCGCTTCACAACGCTTGGAGAGCTGGATGGTCACCCTCGCCGAGGTCGCCCAGCATGCCGGAGTCTCGGCGAGCACGGTGAGCTATGTCCTCAGCGGCAAGCGGTCCATCTCCGCGACCACCCGGCAGCGGGTCGAGCAGAGCATCCGGGAACTCGGCTACCACCCGAACGCGGGCGCCCGCGCCCTGGCCGGCAAGCGGTCGAACATCATCGCGCTGATGATCCCGCTGCGCACCGACATGTACGTGCCGGTGATGATGGAGATCGCCATCGCGGTGGCCACCACGGCCCGCACGCACGGCTACGACGTCCTGCTGCTCACCGGTGAGGAGGGGCCCGACGCGGTGCGCAGGGTCACCGGCAGCGGCCTCGCCGACGCGATGATCCTGATGGACGTCGAACTGAAGGACGAGCGGCTGCCGCTGCTGCGCGGGACCGACCAGCCCTCCGTCCTGATCGGCCTGCCCGCCGACACCACCGGCCTGACCTGCGTGGACCTGGACTGGAGCGCGACGGGCGCGCTGTGCGTGGAGCATCTGGCGGGGCTCGGGCACCGTGACATCGCTGTCATCGGTGAGGCCCCGGCCGTCTACGCGCGGCACACGGGTTTCGCCGAACGCACCCTGGACGGACTGCGCTCCAGGGCCCGGGAGTCCGGCCTCAGGCTGTTGCACCGGCCGTGCGAGGGCGGGTACGACGCGATGGCCGCGACACTGGCCCGGGTCTTCGACGAACGCCCGGGCACGACCGGGTTCGTGGTGCAGAACGAGTCGGCGGTGGAGCCGCTGCTGGCGCTGCTGCGCCAGCAGGGCCGGGCCGTTCCCGAGGACGTGTCCGTGGTCGCGGTCTGCCCGGACCAGGTCGCCGTCCAGGCCTCGGTGCGGCTGACCTCGGTGGCCATCCCCGCCCAGGAGATGGGCCGGCGCGCCGTGGAGCACCTGGTGGCCAAGCTGGACGGGCGGGGCGGCGACGAGGTCGTGCTGCTCGCGCCCGAGCTGACGGTACGGGCGAGTTCGGGCCCGGCGCCCGCCGCGTCCTGACGTTCCCCTTCTCTTCTCCTCTTCTCTTCTTCTCCTCTTCGGCCCCCGGTCGGCACCGGGCCGGCGTCCGGGGCACCTCTCCGCCTGCCTTGTCCCTGTCCTGCACTCCTTCAGGAGCACGTCGTGAATCAGCCTGTCGACACGCAGCCCAAGGTCAGTCTCGCGCAGTCCTCCCCCACCGTCGGCACCTTCCGTGAGCGGGACGGCGCGCTGGAGTGGAGCGGACGCCAGGAGACGGTGCGGATCGAGCCATGGGGTCCGGACGCGGTCCGGGTGCGCGCCCGGCTCGGCGGCCCGGTGCTGGAAGGGCTGCCGGGCGCCCTGTCGGACGAGCGCCCGCGGAGCGACGGCACGGTCGAGATCGGTGACGGGGAGGGACTGCTGACCGTCGGCGCGCTGACCGTCGAGGTGAGCGCCGAGGGCCTGGTCCGCTTCCTGCGCACGGACGACCGTACGGAGGTCCTCGCCGAGGAGCGCGCCCACTTCTGGTGGCCGGGCCCGCGCCTGTACACGGCCGTGGGAGGCGGCCAGCACCGGCTGGAGCAGCGCTTCTCCGCCTACGACGGCGAGAAGCTCTACGGCCTGGGCCAGCACCAGCACGGGCGGCTGGACCAGAAGGGTCTGGTGCTGGACCTGGTGCAGCGCAACGCCGAGGTGAGCATCCCGGTGCTGGTGTCCAGCCGGGGTTACACCCTGCTGTGGAACAACCCGGCGATCGGCCGCGTGGAGCTGGCGGGCAACGGCACCCGCTGGGTCGCGGACTCCGCCCGGCAGATCGACTACTGGATCACGGCGGGCACCCCGGCCGACGGGCAGCGCACCTACAGCGCGGTGACCGGGCGCTCGCCGATGCTGCCGGAGTGGGCGGCCGGCTTCTGGCAGTGCAAGCTGCGCTACCGCACCCAGGAGGAACTCCTCACCGTGGCGCGGACGTACAGGCGGCTCGGTCTGCCCCTGTCGGCGATCGTCTGCGACTTCTTCCACTGGACCCACCTGGGTGACTGGAAGTTCGATCCGAAGGAGTGGCCGGACCCGGCGGCGATGGTGCGCGAGCTGGACGAGCTGGGCGTCAAGCTGGTGGTGAGCGTGTGGCCGTCGGTGTCCCCGCTGTCCGAGAACCACGCGGTGATGGAGCAGCGCGGCCACTTCATCGGCACGCAGTACGGCCCGACGGCGCACGCCGACTGGCCGGACAAGGAGGTCGCCGCCACCGTCCAGGTGGCCTTCTACGACGCCACCAGCCCCGACGCCCGCGCGTTCGTCTGGTCCCGCGTCCGCGACAACTACCTCGCCCCGTACGGCATCACGGCCTTCTGGCTGGACGCGTGCGAGCCCGAGCTGAAGCCCGGATTCTCCGCGAACCTGCGCTACTGGGCGGGCCCCGGCCTGGAGGTCGGCAACCTCTACCCGCGCGAGAACACCCGCACCTTCTACGAGGGTCTGCGGGCGTCGGGCGAGACGGACGTGGTCACGCTGAACCGCTCGGCGTGGGCGGGCAGCCAGCGCTACGGCGCCGCCCTGTGGTCCGGTGACATCGGCACCGACTTCGCGACCCTGCGCCGCCAGCTGGCGGCCGGTCTCAACACCGCCCTCTCCGGCATTCCCTGGTGGAACACCGACATCGGCGGCTTCCACGGCGGCGACCCGGACGACCCGGCGTACCGGGAGGTGATGATCCGCTGGTTCCAGTTCGGCACGCTGTCCCCGCTGATGCGGCTGCACGGCTTCCGCGACCCGGGCATGCCGCTGGGCCCGGAGATGACCGGCGGCCCGAACGAGGTGTGGTCGTACGGCGAGCAGGCCGGGGACATCCTGGAGCGGTACCTGCTGCTGCGCGAGCGCCTGAAGCCGTACATCCTCCGTGTCATGCGGGAGGCGCACGAGGAGGGCCTGCCGGTGATGCGCCCGCTGTTCCTGGAGTTCCCCGGCGACCACGCGGCGTGGTCGGTGGACGACGCCTACCTCTTCGGCCGGGACCTGCTGGTCGCCCCGGTGCTGACGGCGGGCGCGACGGCCCGGACCGTGTACCTGCCGGCCGGCGCGCGCTGGACGGACGCCTGGACGGGCGAGACGTTCGAGGGCGGTGGTGCGGTGACGGTGGACGCGCCGCTGGACCGCATCCCGTTGTTCCTGCGGGACGGGGCGCGGCTGCCGATCGCGGAGTGAGCGGAAGGGGCCGGCCCCACGGGGGAGGGCCGGCCCCGGTCGCTCAACCGCCGCTGACCGTCAGACTGTTGGTGGTGAAGTCCAGGCCGCCCGACGAGGACGTGATCTCGTAGCCGAACTGCACGTCACCGATGGTCACGTTGCCGAACCAGCCCTTCGTGTCCTTGATCCACTTCAGGATCGGCAGGATGTTCACCGTGCCGGAGCCGGAGTTGGAGCTGCGGATGAAGGAGAACACCTCGTTGGAGCCGTTGTTGCCCTTGTAGACGGTCCAGGTGGAACCGCCGAGGGTCACGGTGCCCTGCGAGGTGCCGAGCGGGCCGACGGCGCCGGTCTTGTTGACCCAGAGCATGATCTCGTAGTCGTAGGCGGTGTCCCAGATGTCGTACGACGTGTTGTACGCGCCGGACGACGGCACGGTGACGTTGTAGCTGCTGGTGAGCGACGTCAGGGAGGAGATCGGCTTGTTGATCACCTTTTTGGCGTTGGGGTAGGACTTGATGCCGCCGGTGTTCGGGTGGTTCGCCCAGACACCCCAGTTGGTGCCGGAGTTGGCCCAGACGCACTGGCTGCCGGCGCCGGATCCCCAGATGTTGTTGTAGAGGGTGTAGCCGTTCAGGGTGGTGTTGCCCCACTGGTCGCAGGAGTTCCAGACGGCGGCGGAGGCGGGGGCGGAGGCGAGGCCGACGGTGGCGCCGAGGGCGAGGGCGGGTGCGATCAGGGCCTTGGCGACCCTGTTCAGGGTGCGTGTTGCCATGGTGTCCCTTCCATGGGTGGGGGGAATTGCTCCGGTCACCGCGCCCCCAGGGTGAGAACGCGGTCTTCTCCGGCGACGAGGTCGAGCGGCTCGGCGCCGGAGGAAGTCCGCAGTTCGATGCGGTGGGTGCGGCCGGGCCGCAGGACGGCGCGGGCACCGTCCGGGGTCCAGCTGAGGTCCAGCCGCGCGCCGAACCGGGTGCGCACGCCGCGCAGTTCGCCACGCGGGCAGGTGTCCGGCACCGCGGGCAGCAGGACCAGGCGGCCTGGGGTGGACTGCACGAGCATCTCGATCAGGACGCCGGGCAGGGTGTGCGCGGCGTCCGCGTTGTAGACGTCCTGGTGGGGGTAGTGGGCGCTCATCAGGGAGGTGTGGAAGAAGCCGCCCTCCAGGACCTGACGCAGGGCGTGGCCGACCCGGTCGGCGTCCCGGAGCCTGGCCGCGATCAGGGCGTGGTGCAGATGGCCGTGCGCCGAGTGGTTCTCCGCACCGCGCAGGGCGAGGGCGCGGTGGGCGGCCGCGGCCAGGTCCGGGGTGTCGTAGGGGTTGATCTCGTCCAGGGGCCACACGCCGTAGAGGTGGCTGAGGTGGCGGTGGTCGTAGGAGTCCTCCAGGCCCGGCCAGGCCCATTCGGCGAGGGCGCCGTCGGCGTTGATCCGGTGCGGGGGCAGCCGGTCCGCCAACGTCCGCCACTTCCGCGCCCGTCCGGGGTGGTAGCGGGCGGCGGTGAGGAGGGCGTGCCGGGCGGCGGAGAGGTCCATGGCCGCGTTGAGCGTGCCCCAGCTCGCGTTCGCGGGACGGTTCTCCGGTGAGTAGGACGGCACGACGACGAGGCGGCCGTCGGCGTCGGTGCGGGTGAGGAAGTCCTCGTAGAAGGCGGCGGTCTCGGCGAGGGCGGCAGCCGTGCGCGGATCGTGTTCGCCACGGACGTCGTCGTGATCGACCAGGGGCTTGAGCAGCCAGTCCGCCCCGGCGGTCCACAGGTGCAGCGGGTACTCGCGGCTGAAGTGGTACGTCAGCCCGGACTCGCCGTCGGTGTGCGAGGGCGCGACCACGCCCCGGGTGCCGAAGATCGCGCGGGCGTTGGCCCGCCAGTCGGGCAGTTGCCGCTCGACGAGAGCGGCCAGTGCCTCGGTGACCTCGGGGAGGTCGGCGGCGGGGGCGGCGGCCGTCTGCAGGTTGAGGTTGGCGTTCGTGGTGAACGCACCGGACCAGGCGGTGTCCCAGTCGCCGGTCCACAGCCCGGTGAGCCGGGGCGGCAGCAGGCCGCTGCTGGAGAGCAGGTGGTAGCGGCCGGCGGCGAAGAGCCGTTCCAGCAGGGCCGGGCTGTGCGGGCGCTCGAGCAGCCGGGAACCGGGCAGGGCGCGCTCGGCGGGGTCGGCGCCGAGGTCGAGGCTCACGCGCCGGTAGGCGGTGCGGTGCCGGGCCAGATGACGGGCGAGGAGAAGGTCGTACGGCTGCTCGGTGCCGTCGAGGAGGCCCTGGAGCCGCCGGGCCTCGGCGATCACGTCCGCCTCCCCGGTGTGCCGGTGCACCCGGCTGAGCAGCAGCACCGAGCGGGCGCCGGTGACGCGGACGGCCGGCGGGACGAGTTCGGTGCCGCCGCCGCGGACGGCGACGAGGGTCACGCCGGTGTAGGCGCGGGCGCCGCCCGGGTAACGGGCGCGCAGGCTGAGCAGCGCGCCCTCGGGCGTGAGCAGCGTGCCATGGCCGACGCGCAGCCCGGCGGGGGCGCCCGGCAGCCGGTGGTCCAGCAGGATGTCGAGGTCGTCCGCCGCGACCTCGTGCACGATCACGTCGTCCGCGCGGGAGACGAAGACACGGCTGCCGAAGCCGTCACAGCCGGCCGTGACCTCTCCGCTGGTGAAGTCGACGGCACGGCGATAGCCCCGCGCGGTGCCGGCGGGTCTGCGCACCCGCACCTGGAACGCGGGGTGGAAGGGCTGCACCCACTGCAGCGGGCGGGCGTCGCCGAAGCCCTCGGCGGCGGTGCGGTCACCGGCGAGCAACCGGTCCTGGAGCGCGGGGAGTTCGGCGGCCAGCCGGGGCGGCTCGGCGTGCTCGGAGCCGTTGGGCCGCACCAGGGTGTGCTGCGTGACGATGACCCGGTCGTCGTTCGGATCACCGAACACAAGGGCGCCATGGTGGCCGTTGCCGGTCAGGAAGGCGTCCTCCCAGCGCGTGGCCGGGGCCGGCTCCCAGGTGCCGTGGACCGGTGTGCGACTCATGACCGCAGCACCGCCACGCCGTAGCGGCCGAGGGTGACCGCGTCCGTGACGGCGGTACCGCCGAGCAGGTCGCGGTGGCTGCCGGGGACGTCGACGGTGACCGGCTGCCGCCCGTGGTTGAGCAGGAACAGCAGCTCGCCCCGGCGCACCGCCTCCACGCCCGCCGGGAGCCCGTCGAGCACCGGCCGCACCCCCGCCTCGGCGGCGATCGAGGACAGCAGGGCGCTCAGCGCCTCCGGCTCGGGCAGCGTGGACACGTACCACGCGCGACCCCGGCGGAGCACGGCGGGCAGCCCGTCGAGTTCCCCGCCCTTGTACGGCACCGACTCGGCGGCGCCGGGCTCCGGCTCGATCTCCTCCGACCACAGCGTGCCGCGGAAGCCCTCGCACTCGACGGTCTCCCCCGGCTCCAGCGGCCACCACTCGTGCAGGGTGCGGATGCCGAACAGCTCGCGCAGCCGGGCGTCCATGCCGCCGGGCCGTATCCGGTCGTCCGCGTCGGCGATGCCGGTGAGGAAGCCGCAGACCAGTGTGCCGCCGCCGCGGACGAACGTGAGGAGGTTGGTCAGGGCGGTGTCGGTGAGGAGGTAGAGCTGCGGGACGACGACGAGGCGGTAGCCGGACAGGTCGTGCTCCGGGTGGGCGAAGTCGGTGGTGAGGTGGGCCTCCCACAGGGCCCGGTGCCAGGCGGTGAGGACCTCCGGCAGGTCCACCTCGGTGGACAGCCGCCCTTCGTGGGCACCGGCCCACCAGGAGTGCCAGTCGTGCAGGATCGCGACACCGGCGCTGATGCGGCTGCCCGTCACCGCCTCGGAGATCCGGGCGAGGTCGTCACCCAGCCGCCTGACCTCCTGATAGGTGCGCCCCTCCTCCCCCGCGTGGCTGACCATCCCGGAGTGGAACTTCTCGGCGCCCTGCCGGGACTGCCGCCACTGGAAGTAGCAGACGGCGTCGGCACCCCGGGCGACGGCCTGGAGGGACCACAGGCGGTTGAGACCGCGCGGCTTGGGATGGTTCACACCGCGCCAGTTGACCGGTCCGGCCGCCTGCTCCATGAGCATCCAGGGCCCGCGGGCCTGCGAGCGGGTCAGGTCCTGCACGAGCGCGCCGCGCTGCGCGCCCAGCGGATCGCGCGGGTCGGGATAGAGGTCGACGGAGACGGCGTCCTCCTCCTCGGCCCAGCGCCAGGCGTCCTGCCCGATCCACAGCGGCATGAAGTTGGTGGTGACCGGGAGGTGCGGGGTGTACCGGCGGACGATGTCCCGCTCGGCGGAGTAGCACTCCAGGAGCATGTCGGAGGTGAAGCGCCGGAAGTCCAGCACCTGAGCGGGGTTCTTCAGGTAGTGGACGTGGCGCGGGGGCAGGATGCCGTCCCAGGTGTCGTAGCCCTGGCTCCAGAAGGCGCTGCCCCAGGCGGCGTTGAGCGCGTCGAGGGTGCCGTACCTCGCGCGCAGCCAGCGGCGGAAGGCGGCGGCCGCCTCGTCGCCGTGGTCGAAGGTGCAGTACTCGTTGTTGATGTGCCACATCGTGAGCGCCGGGTGGGTGCCGTAGCGGGCGGCCAGGTCCTCGGTGATGGCGGCGGCGTGCCGCCGGTAGGTGGCGCTGGAGTGCGAGAAGTGCTGGCGGCCGCCCCACCACTCGATGCGTCCGTCCGCGTCCCGGGGCAGGGTGTCCGGGTGCAGGCGGCCCAGCCAGGGGGGCGGGGAGGAGGTGGGGGTGGCGAGGACGACACCGACGCCGTTGTCGTGCAGGAGGTCCATCAGCCGGTCCAGCCAGCCGAACTCCCTTGCCCCGGGCTCAGGTTCGAGCTTCGCCCAGGAGAAGACGCCGACCGTGACCGAGTTGACCCGGGCCTGCCTCATCAGCCGGACGTCGTCCCGCCAGGTCTCCTCCGGCCACTGCTCGGGGTTGTAGTCGCCGCCGAAGAGGATGCGGCCCCGGGTGGCGTCGGCGAGCGTCGGCTTCACGCGGGCTCCCCGTACTGGATGCCGCGCCCGTTGGTGGCCACGTAGACCCGGCCGTACACGCGGGGGTCACCGGTGACGGCCTGTCCGGTCCAGCCCCACCGGTGCGCGTCGTCGTTGACGCGCACCCAGGACTCGGCCCGGTCGTCGGAACGGTGGACGGCGGTGCCGGCGTCCGTGGCGCCGACCAGGTAGAGCGCCGGGTGGTCGGCGCCGGGGGCCGCCTTGCCGAAGCCGAGGGTGTACGCGGTGCGGGCGCTGCCGACCCTGGTGAAGCCCGCCCCGCCGTCCGTGGACCGGTACAGCCCGTGCTCCTTGGTGCTCAGCCACAGCTCGCCGGTGCGGTGCGGGGCAGCGGCCAGCTGGAACTGGCTGTCGCCGGCGGGCAGCCCGGTGGCGCGGGCGGTGAAGCCACGGCCGCCGTCGGTGCTGGCGAACAGCGTGCCCGTGTCGGTGTCGTACGCGTAGAAGACGGCCGGGTCGACCGGATCGGCGACCGGGGTGGCGCCCTTCGGGAAGGAGGCGACCTCCGCCCAGGTCGCGCCGCCGTCCGCCGAGCGGTGGGCCGGGTGCCTGGTGCCGTCCCAGTGCACGAAGGTCCACAGCAGCACCCGCCCGTCGGCGCTGACGGCGATCGGCCCGGGGGCGTCCTTGGCCAGGGCGGGCTGCGCCGGGAAGGGCGTCCAGGTGCGCCCGCCGTCCGCCGAGGAGGCACCGTTGCCGTGATCACCCCATCCCGTGCGCACGACGTACGACGGTCTCGCCGCAGCCTGCGCGAGTCCGGTCGCCGTGCCGAAGACGGGGTCGGTGGCCATGCCGCGGGACGGGGAGACGGTGAGCCGCTCGTGGTACAGCACGCCGATGTCACCGTTCCCGCTGATCAGGTGGGCCTCTCCGGCCGGCGGCGAGATCAGTTGGCGGACCGACGTCTCCTCCAGGCCACGTGTGCGGGGCGCCCAGTGGACGAGGTCGCGAGTTCCGTAGACGGTGGCGCCGGTGCCGTAGAGGACGTGCGCGCCGTCGTACGGGTCGACGGCTACGGCCTGGATCCACCAGCCGAACTTCGGCTCGTCCTCGCCCCAGGTGAGGTAGGGGGTCTCGGAGACGTCGAGGACGGCGGTGTCCTTGAGGGAGACCCAGCTGCGGCCGCCGTCCGTGCTGCGGTACAGGGTGTCCACCGCCGACCAGCGGTTGTTGGTGGAGACGACGACCGTGCCGGGACGGCGGGCGGCGACGGCGACTCCGCCGTAGCCGAAGGTGTCGCCGCCGCCCGGGGCGAGGGGGGTGACGTCGCTCCAGCTGCCGGTGGCGGTGTCGAGCTTGTGCACGCTGCCGTCGGTCTGGCCGCCTGGGCCGGGTGCGTCGGCGTACGTGAGGTACAGCTCACGGGTGTTGTGGTCGTACGCGGCGCGGACGGGGACCTTGGCGGAGGTGTCGGCGGGCTGTCCGGGGACGGGCTGCCAGGTGGTGCCGTCGGTGGTGCGGAAGAGGTTCGGGGAGGTGCCGCCGGCGTCGCCCCAGCCGGCGTAGACGGCACGGCCGGCGGCGACGAGGAGGGTGACGCCCTGGCCGGAGGCGGTGGGGGCGGGCGGAAAGCCGGTGGCGGTCGCCCACGTGGCGCCCCTGTCCGCGGAGGTCAGCAGCCCGTCGTGGCGGGTGCCGAGCCAGAGGGTGTCGCTGTCGCGGGGGTCGACGAGGAGTCGCTCGCCGGTCCCGCGGCCGTCCTCGTTGGCGCCGAGGCGCACGGTGAGATCGGTGCGGTGCCAGGTCCGGCCGCGGTCGTCGGAGCGCAGCAGCGCGCCGGGGCCGGCCCAGGGCTGGGCGTACGTGCCGAGGGCGAGGTAGAGCCGGTCCGGATGGGCGGGGTCGACGGCCATCGCCTCCACGCCGAGGAGGTTCCAGTCGTCCCAGCCGAGGTGGTCGGTGAGGGGGGTCCAGCGGGCGGTGCGGGCGTCCCAGCGGTAGGCGCCGCCGATGTCCGTGCGGGCGTAGGCGAGACCGGGAGTGGTGGGGTGGAAGAGGATGCCGGTGACGAAACCGGTGCCGCCGATGACCGCGGTGCGCCATCGGTAGCGCTGGGCGGGCCGTCCGGCCGCGGCGGCCTCGGCCGGGAGGCTCAGCATCGCTGCCGCGGCTGCCGTCCCTGCGAGAACGGTTCGGCGGGTTGGGGTGGGCATGGGGAACCTCACTGAGCGTGGATGGGATGGGTGGTCGGGGGCGGGTGCCGGCCGGGGGCCCGGCGGCACGACCGCCCGTGGCCGGGCAGCGCCCCGAAGGGGTGCGGGGAACTGCGCGACGAGCCATGTCGGGCCCGCGCGGTGGACGGCCCGCAGTTCCACGGCGCTGCCCGCGCAGCGGACCCGCGGCCGCCGACGCGACCGCACCGGCCCCTTCAGCAGGCGCCCGGTCAGCCCTTCACGGCGCCCGTCAGCATCCCCTTCTTGAAGTGCCGCTGGACGAACGGGGACAGAACCGCCACCGGCAGCAGCGCCAGCACCATGACCGCCATCTGTACGGCCAGCCCGGACAGTTCACCGGTCTTGATGGCCTGGCCCAGCCCCACCGGAGCCTCCTGTTTCTGGACGAGCTGGATCATCACGTTCTGCAGCGGCATCATGTCCTGGTCGTTGAGGTACAGCGACGCGTTGAACCAGGCGCTCCAGTACCCGACCGCGTAGAAGAGCGTGATCACCGCGAGGACCGCCCGCGAGAGCGGCATCACGATCTGCCACAGGATGCGGACGTCCCCCGCCCCGTCGATGCGCGCGCTGTCGATCAGTTCCGGCGAGATGCCCATGAAGAACCCGCGCAGGACGAGGACGTTGAAGACGCTGACCGCGCTGGGCAGGATCAACGCCAGGTAGGTGTCGGTCAGGCCGAGGGACTGCACCAGCAGGTAGGTCGGGATGAGACCGGCGCTGAAGAACATCGTCGCCATCAGCGCCATCAGGATCCCCCGGTGCCCCAGCGAGCCGCTGCGCGAGAGGCCGTACGCGCACAGGACGGACACCGTCATGGAGAAGAGCGTGCCGGCCAGGGTGACCAGGACGCTGATGACCGCGGCACGGGTGACCTGGCCGCCGCTGAGCAGTTCCCGGTAGGCGACGAAGGTGACGTCCTTCGGGATCATGACCAGGCCGCCGGCCTCGTCGATGGTCTTCCGCGAGGACAGGCTGGTGACGACGACGATCCACAGGGGGAAGAGGACCCCCAGGCAGGCGAGCGTCAGCACGATCCCCTTACCCGCGAGGCCCGCCCTGCTCGGCGGCTCCTCCCACACCGGGCGGGGCGGGGCGGCCCACCGGCGCGGCCGGTCCGCCGGCCTGCCGGCCGGTTCGTCCACGGGCTTGTCGAGAACGGCCGTCACTTCCGGTACACCCCCTGCTCGCCCATGAGATGGGCCACCTTGTTGGCGGCGAGGACCAGGCCGATGCCGACCACGCCCTTGATGAGACCGGCGGCGGCCGCGTAGCCGAAGTCCTGGTTGCGGACTCCGTTCCACCACACGAAGGTGTCGAGGACCTCCGAGGCGCCCGGTCCGACGGCGTCGCGCTGGAGCAGGATCTGTTCGAAGCCGACCGTCAGCGCGTCTCCGACGCGCAGTACCAGCAGCAACGCGATCACCGGGCGCAGCGCGGGCAGCGTGACGTGCCACATGCGGCGCCAGCGGCCGGCGCCGTCCATCGCGGCGGCCTCGTACAGGTCCGGGCTGACGGAGGCCAGCGCGGCGAGGAAGACGATGATCCCCCAGCCCGCGTCCTTCCACACGCTCTGCGCGGTGACGAGGTACTTGAAGGTGCCGGGGTCGGTCATGATGTCGAGGCCGTCGAAGCCGTGCTGCCGCAGCAGCTGGGAGAGCAGCCCGGCGCCGCCGAGCAGCTGCTGGAAGACGGCGACGACCAGCACCCACGAGAAGAAGTGCGGCAGGTAGAGGACGGCCTGCGCGACGGCCCGCACCCGGGGTCTGACGACGCTGTTGATGAGCAGCGCGAGGAGGATCGGGATCGGGAAGTAGAGCACGAGCTGGAGGACGAAGAGCACCAGCGTGTTCCGCACCGCGCTCCAGAAGTCGGGGTCCTGGAAGATCTGCTGGAAGTTGTCCAGGCCGACCCAGGGGCTGTGCAGGATGGAGACGACGCCGTTGTCGCTGACGTAGGGGTCGTAGTCCTCGAAGGCGACGATGTTGCCGAGGATCGGTATGTAGTTGAAGAGCAGGACCAGGGTGACGGCGGGCAGCGTCATCAGGAGCAGGACGCGGTCGCGCCTGAACCGCAGGCGCAGGCTCGGTCTTTGCGCGCGCCGCCGTCGGCGGGGACCGGTGGCGCCGCCGGATTCCACCCGGGTCTTCGCCGTCGTGTCGGCCTCGGCGCTGCTCCGAGGCACCGTGCTGTGGGACACGGCCTTCTCCTTGCCTCAGTGCCTCGGTCAGCCGGCCGCCGTGCCGTTCTCGTCGAGGATCTTCTTGTACCAGTCGCGCAGCTTGTCGCCGCCCTTGCTCTTCCAGTCGGAGACGGCCTGCTGCATGTCGCCGATCTTCTTGCGGCCGCGCACGATGTCGTCCTCGAGCTGCTCGAAGTCGTTGCCGAGGTTGGTGTAGCGGCTGGGCTCGGTGATCTGCATGCCGTAGAAGGAGGACTTCTTGGTGAGGGCGCCCATCCGCTGCTGCCACTCGACCTGCCCCTTGGCGACCTCGGGGAAGTCGGGGTGCGCGATGGTCGGGGCGGGGCTCGCGATCATGACGTAGGCGTTGAGCACGTCGATGTTGCCCTGGTCGGTCTTGGTGGGGACGCCGTCCTCGACGGTGTAGTGGGTGCCCTCGACGCCGTAGTTGGTGAGCATGTACTCCTTGGTGCCGTACGGCGCGGCGGTGGCGTCGGCGACGGCGAGCACGTCCCGGATCACCGACTCGGAGGCCTTCTTGTTGACGAAGGCGAAGATCCCGGCGGGCTGTTCGGCCCACAGTTGCGGGTTGCCGCCGTCGTGGCCGAAGACGTCCATGCCCCAGATCTTGAACCGCGGGTTGTGCGCGGCCTGTTCGCCGGTACGGCTCCACCACTGGGAGATGTTGTTGGCGTAGATGAGGAACTCGCCGGCCGCGAACTTGGGCCCGGGGTCGGTGGCCTGGCTCTTGCCCAGCTCGGCGTCGGGGTGGACGACTCCGGCGGCGAAGAGCTTGCGGGTCCACTCCAGCGCCTCGAGGTACTCCTGGGTCTCGATGCGGTTGACGAGCTTGCCGTCGACTAGGTTCCAGCCGAGCGGCTTCTCGCTGCCGGAGAACACGCCGAAGGCCTGGAAGGCGGTCCACTTCATGTCGAGACAGGCCCACCGCTTGGCCTTGGCGTGGGTGATCTCCTTGGCGAGGGCCATGAACTCGTCCGCGGAGCGCGGGATCTCGTAGCCCTCCTCGTCGAAGACGTCCTTGCGGTAGAGCGGCACGATGCCGGTGACGTAGGGGGAGGGCTGGGGCAGGCCGCGCAGCTTGCCGCCGAAGATGGAGCGCTGCCAGGCGTCCGTCGGGATCGCAGCGAGGTTCGGGTACTGCTTGACCGCGTCGCCGGAGAGATAGGGGCCGAGGTCGGCGAACTTGGAGATGACGGCGCTCGGGATCTTGCCGTTCATGTTCCAGCCGGGGACGACGACCACGTCGGGTACGTCGCTGGAGGCGAGGACCGCGCCGAGTTTCTGCTCGTAGGTGTTGCCGTCCTGGTTCTGCCAGTGGACGTCGACGCCGATGAGGTCGTTCATCGCCTTGTAGTAGGCGTTGTCCTGCTTGGGCGGCGAGCCCCAGAACGGCGACATGACGGTGACCTTGCCGCCCTTGCCGAGCTTCTCGGGCACGGACGTCTTCAGCCCGGCGAGGTCGATCTTGCGGGTGAATCCGGCCGCCGACCCGTTCTTGGCCGGGATGTCCGGCGCCACCACGTTGTTGGCCACGTACGCCGGGAGCAGCTTCTCGGCGTTCTTGCCGGCCGAGGTGCCCCCGCGCGCACCGCTGTCCGAACTGCCGCAGGCGGTGAGCAGCGGCGCCCCGCCGGCCATGGCCGCAGCGGCGACCGCGGTGGAGGCGAGGAAGCTTCTCCGGCTGGGAGCGGAGGAGGCGGCGTTCGGCGTCATTGCGTCAACCCTTCGTGGCGCACCAGGACACCCGGCGGTGGGCCGTCGGCTGTGGTGTCTCGAGTGGATCCGGCCGAGCAGAAGCACTGATGGAGTCGAAGCGCTTCGATGTTGCAGCGAGGTTAAGTGAACACCTGGGGGCGCACAAGGGCCGGTTCCAAGATTCCTCCGATGCGCCGGGGGCCTGTCGGTCGTCGCACGAACCCTGCCAACTCGGCGCCGGATCCGTCTTCTTGGTGTACGGGACCTTGACACTCCACCCTGCGTCGACTGAGCATCGAAGCGCTTCGAAAGCATCCCGTCGCTCCATCCGCAAGGGGAACCGCTCGTGACCGTTGACTCGCCGTCCACGCCGCCTTTCCGCGATCCGCACCTGCCGTTCGCGAAGCGCATCGACGACCTGCTGGCGCGGCTCACCCTGGACGAGAAGGTCTCCTTCCTGCACCAGTTCGCGCCCGCCGTGGAGCGTCTCGGCATCGCCGCCTTCCGCACCGGCCAGGAGGCGCTGCACGGCGTGGCCTGGACGGGCCCGGCGACGGTGTTCCCGCAGGCGGTCGGCCTCGGCGCGACCTGGAACCCGGAGCTGGTGCGGCGGATCGGCGAGGCGGTGTCCAAGGAGGTCCGGGCGATGCGCGCCCGCGACGACCGGATCGGCCTCAACGTGTGGTCGCCGACGGTGAACCTGCTGCGCCACCCGCTGTGGGGGCGCAACGAGGAGGGCTACTCGGAGGACCCGAGGCTGACCTCGGCGATCGCCACGGCGTACACGCACGGCCTGCGCGGCGACCACCCCGTGTACTGGCGCACGGCACCCGTCCTCAAGCACTGGCTGGCGCACAACAACGAGACGGACCGGGCGACCTCGTCGGCCTCCGTCCGCCCGCGCGTGCTGCACGAGTACGACCTGCGCGCCTTCAGGGAGACGGTCGAGGCGGGCGCGGTGGCCGGGGTGATGCCCGCCTACAACCTGGTCAACGGCCGGCCCAACCACCTCTCCCCGTACCTGCGCGAGCACCTGCGCACCTGGACCGGCGACGACCTGCTGGTCTGCTCGGACGCGGGCGCACCGTCCAACCTGGTCGACGCCGAGCACTACTTCGACACCCATGAGGAGGCCACCGCGGCCGCCCTGCTGGCCGGGGTGGACAGCTTCACCGACCACGGCACGGACCCCTCCCGGATCACGGCCCGGGTCAAGGGGGCGCTGGACCAGGGCCTGCTGACGGAGTCGGACGTCGACGCCGCGGTCCGCCGTCAGCTCTCGGTCCGCTTCCGCCTCGGGGAGTTCGACCCGCACTACGACCCCCACCTGGGCACCGGCGCGTTCGACACCCCGGCCCACCGGGCCCTCGCACGCGAGGCCGCCGAGCAGGCGGTCGTCCTGCTGAAGAACGACGACGACCTGCTGCCCCTCGCCCCCGACACCCGGGTCGCGGTGGTCGGCCTCCTCGCCGACGAGTGCAAGCTCGACTGGTACAGCGGCAGCCTCATCCACCGCTCCACTCCGCTGGAGGGCCTGTACGAGCGGTTCGGCGCGCAGCGGGTGGAGTTCGCGGAGGGCATGGACCGCGTCCTTCTGCGCACCGCCACCGGCGCCTTCCTGCGGGTGCCGGCGACGAACGCGCCCGATGAGGCGCGGGGCGCCGAGGGCGCCCTGGATCCCGCGCTGCTCTCCGGCCGCACCGATCTCCCCCCGCTCACCACGGACCGCACCGGCACCGAGTTCGCGCTGGCCGACTGGGGCGAGGGGGTGCTGACCCTGCGCGCGCCCGACGGGCGCTATCTCTCGGTCGCCGAGGACGGGTACGTACGGGCGGCGGCGGACCAGCCCGGCGGCTGGGTGGTCCAGGAGACGTTCCGCCTCGAACCCCACCGGAACGGTCACCTCCTCAGGCATCTGGGCACGGGTCGCCACGTCCGTGTCGCCACCGACGGCGTGAAGGTTGCCGACACCGGCGACGTCTTCGAGGTGATCACGCTCGAGCGGGGCGAGGAGGCCGTGGCCCGGGTGGCGGGCGAGGCGGACGTCGTCGTGGTGGTCGCCGGCAACGATCCGCACATCAACGGCCGGGAGACCGAGGACCGTACGACCCTGCTGCTGCCGGACCACCAGCAGCGGCTGCTGCGCGCGGCCCGCGCCGCCAACCCGCGCACCGTGCTGCTGCTGGTGTCGGCGTACCCCTACGCGCTGGACGTGACGCGGCTGCCCGCCGTCCTGTGGACCGCGCACGGCGGGCAGGCGGCGGGCACGGCCCTGGCCCGTGTCCTGGCCGGCGACGTCTCCCCCGCGGGCCGCCTCCCGCAGACCTGGTACGACTCCGACGCCGATCTGCCGGACCTGCTCGACTACGACGTGATAGGCGGCCGCCAGACCTATCTGTACTTCGAGGGCACCCCCCTCTTCCCCTTCGGCCACGGCCTGTCGTACGCGTCCTTCGCCTACGCCGACCTGGCGGCCCGGGTGACGGACGAGGCGGTCCGGGTGTCCTGTACGCTCACCAACACCGGCGACCGCACGGCCGACGAGGTGGCCCAGCTCTACACCCGGGCGGCGGACCCGTCGGCGACCCGCCCGCGCCGCGAACTCCTGGCCCTGAGCCGGATCACCCTCGCCCCGGGCGCGACGACCCACCTCTCCTTCGAAGTCCCGCTGTCCGCCTTCGCGTTCTGGGACGTACGGCAGGGCCGGTGGCGGCTGGAGCAGGGACCGTACGACCTACTCGTCGGCGCGTCCAGCGAGGACGTCCGCCTGCGCACCACCGTCGTCCTGGACGGCGAACCCCCCGCCCCGCGCCCGGCCGTCCGGCTCGGCCTTCAAGCCGCCGACTTCGACGAGCAGTCGGGCATCGCGATCGTGGACCGGACGAGGACGGCGGGTGACGCGGTGACTCCGGCGCAGGGCGGGACTGCCGAACTGGTCTACCGGGCCTGCGACTTCGGGACGGGCGTGGGCGAGGTGACCGCCCGGCTGGCGGGCGAGGGCGTACTGGAACTGTCCCTGGACGGCGGCCCGGTCCTGGCCGAACTGCATCTCGCCACCCCCACCGCCGGCCCTTACGCCTACACCGCCCTGAGCGCCGGCCTCGCCGCCGAGGGCGTGCACGACGTCCACCTCAGGCTGCGCGGCCCGCTGCGGCTCGCGCACGTCGGCTTCTCCGGTTGAGGGTCCGCAGGAGCCGGCAACGGCGAACGGCCGCAGCCCCCGCACAGTGGGCTGCGGCCGTTCTGTTCCTGACCTGTCCGTGGCAGGTCAGAGCGCGAGACCGGTGAGAACCAGCACGCGCTCGTAGGTGTAGTCCTCCATCGCGAACCGCACGCCCTCGCGGCCCACACCGGACTGCTTGGCGCCGCCGTACGGCATCTGGTCGGCACGGTAGGACGGGACGTCGCCGATCACCACGCCACCGACCTCCAGGGCGCGGTGGGCGCGGAAGGCGACCTGCAGGTCGTGGGTGAACACGCCCGCCTGGAGGCCGTACTTGGAGTCGTTGACCGCGGCGAACGCCTCGGCCTCGCCGTCCACCTTCCGCACGGTGAGGACGGGGCCGAAGACCTCCTCGCAGGAGATCGTGGTGTCGGCCGGTACGTCGGCGAGGACGGTCGGCGCGTAGGAGGCGCCGTCGCGGTCACCGCCGGTGAGCAGGGTGGCGCCGGCCTCGACGGCCTCCTTCACCCACGACTCGACGCGCTTGGCGGCGTCCTCGCTGACCAGCGGGCCGACATCGGTCCCGGCGTCGGAGGGGTCGCCCGTGACCTGGGCCTCGACGGCCGCCACGATGCGCGGCAGCAGACGGTCGTAGACGGCGGCGTCGGCGATCACGCGCTGCACGGAGATGCAGGACTGGCCGCCCTGGTAGTTGGAGAAGGTCGCGATGCGGTTCGCGGCCCAGTCCAGGTCCTCGTCGGTGGCGAAGTCGGCGAGGACGACGGCCGCGCCGTTGCCGCCCAGCTCCAGGGTGCAGTGCTTGCGCGGCACCGAGTCCATGATCGCGTAGCCGACCTTCTCGGACCCGGTGAAGGAGATCACCGGCAGGCGCTCGTCCTGGACGAGGGCGGGCATACGGTCGTTGGAGACCGGCAGGATGGACCAGGAGCCGGCCGGCAGGTCGGTCTCGGCGAGCAGGTCACCGAGGATCAGACCGGAGAGCGGGGTGGCCGGGGCGGGCTTCAGGATGATCGGCGCACCGGCGGCGATGGCCGGGGCGACCTTGTGCGCGCACAGGTTCAGCGGGAAGTTGAACGGCGCGATGCCGAGGACGACACCCTTCGGGAAGCGGCGGGTGAGCGCCAGGCGGCCCTGGCCGCCGGCGTCGGTGTCGAGCCGCTGGGCCTCGCCGCCGTTGAACCGGCGGGCCTCCTCGGCGGCGAACCGGAACACCGAGACGGCACGGCCGACCTCGCCCCGGGCCCACTTGATGGGCTTGCCGTTCTCGGCGGAGATCAGCTGGGCGATCTCCTCGGTGCGCTCGACCAGCCGCTTGCTGACGTGGTCGAGGGCGGCGGCGCGCACGTGCGCCGGGGTGGCGGCGAAGTCCTCGCGGACGGCGTACGCGGCGGCCACGGCCTCCTCGACCTGGGCCTCGGTCGGCACGCTGACCTTGCCGACGAGCCGGCCGTCCCACGGGGAGGTGACATCGAAGGCGTCCTCGCCGGTGACCTGGCGGCCGGCGAGCCAGAAGGCGTGGGTGGCCCCCACATTCTTGTCCTGGGGCATGTGCGAGTCCCGGCCTTTCCGCGTTGAGGAAGTTCTTGGCTTTCGTCCTCCACGGTAGGGGCGAGGCGGCCGGGGGTCGCTTGTCCGAGTCGTAGCAGTCGGGGCGAGGGGTACGCCGGAATGGCAAGGTCACCACCGAGGCCGCGCCCCCGTGCCGTGGGCCGGGCGACCGGGGGGTCAGTCGGTCGAGGTCGCCTTCAGGGCGAGCCAGAGTTCCATCCGCACGTCGGGATCGTCCAGCGAGCGCCCCAGGATCTCCTCGACCCGCCGCATCCGGTACCGCAGCGTGTGCCGGTGCACCCCGAGGTCGGCCGCGGCCGCGTCCCACTGCCCGTGCCGCGACAGCCACGCCCGCAGCGAGGCGACCAGATCCCCGCGCCCGGTCGCGTCGTGCTCGTGGAGCGCCCGCAGCAACCCGTCGGCGAACGCCTTCACCGCGTCGTCGGCCAGCAACGGCAGCACGGACCCGGCGGCCAGCTGCTCGTGCTCCACGAACACCCGGCCGCGCCGCCGCGCCACCGACAACGCCTGCTCGGCCTGCTTGTAGGCGGCCGCCGCGGCTATCGGACCGGCCGGCGCGGACAGGCCGACGACCAGCTCGTGCTCCTCCGCGCCCGCCGGTTCGGGCACCGCCCGCGCCGTCTCCAGGGCGGCCGCGTACTCCGAGCAGGCGGCCACCGCCGCGCCGCCGTCCGCGGCGAGCACCACCAGCCGCTCCCCCTCGGGCACGACCAGGACGGCCTCCCCGGAGCGCGCGGCGGCGGACTCCAGGGTCTCGCTGAGACCGGCCAGCGGATCACCGGCGGTGCCGGCGGCGGCACCGCTCACGCCCGGCTTGGCGGCAGCCCCCGGCACGCGCGCGTGGGTGTCCGCGTGCGCCCGCGCGGACACCCCGGACACCGACTCGGCGACGATCATCCGGAAGGGCGCGTCCAGCAGCGCCCCGTACAGGTCCCCGGCGACCGCCCGGGCGTGGTCGGGCTCCCCGGCGAGCAGCATGCGCAGCACCGCCGTACCGATCCGCTGCTCGGCCGCGTGCAGCGAGCGGGAGCGTTCGGTGATCAGGGTGAGCAGGGCGATGGCCGAGTGGACGGCGTACCGCTCGGCGGTGCCGAGGGCGGCGGCGGTACCCACGGCGAGCGCCGCCCGCGGCCGCCGTCCCGTGCCCAGGGAGTGCAGCTCGACCCGGTCCTCGTGGTCGGGTCCGCCGACGACCGAGGACGCCGGGGCGGACCGCTCGCGCAGTCGTTCGACATCGGCGGTGAGCCGGGCGGCCCGCCGGCCGGCCCACTCCGGTGCGGCCGCGACGACGGCGCCCGAGGCGTCGTAGAGCGCCGCCCAGCCGTCGACCTGTCCGGCGAGCGCGGCGAGCAGGCCCTCGGGGCCGGCGTTGAGGGCCTGCTTGGTCAGCTCGCGCTGGGCGGCGAAGCCTGCCGTGACCGACCGGTACTGGTCAGCGGCGATCGCCGCGGACACGGCCTTGCTGATGGCGAGGAAGGGAGTGCGGCGGGGCACCTCCAGCAGCGGCAGCCCCTCCTCCTGGGCGGCGTCGACGAGGGCCTCGGGGATCTCCTCGTAGTTGACCCCGACGGCGAAGCCGAGCCCGACCACGCCCGCGCCGGCGAGCCGCCGCACATACCGGCGCATCGCCTCGGGGTCCTCCGCGTCCAGCTTCAGCGCGGTGATCAGCAGCAGCTCGCCGCCCTCCATGTAAGGGACGGGGTCGGCCAGCTCGCTGACGTGCGCCCAGCGGACGGGCACGTCGAGGCGGTCCTCGCCCGCGCGCACGGTCAGCTTGAGCGCGGAGTGGTGGACGAGCGAGGCGAGCGTCGGGGGCATGAGGCCTTCACGGTGAGGGGGATCCGGTGATCGCGGTGATCTTTTGGCCGCCGCGTATGAACGGCCTACCGCGATTCTGCCTCACCGTACGATCCCCCGCCGCCCGCTCCTCAGGCCCGCAGATCCACCAGCAAGGGCGGCGCGTGCTCCCCCTGCACGGTCGTCAACGACAACACCGCATGCCCCGGCGGCACCCCGTGAGCCAACTCAGAAGCCGACCACCGCTCCCGCTCGACCTGCCGCACGGTGACGGCCTCCGTCGTCACCGCCTTCCCGGTCACCAGCTTGCGCAAGGCATGGATCGCGCGCGTCATCGGCTGGTCCGCGAACACCGTGTGCCGGGCCACGTCCTTGGTCTCCACCCACTGTGTGCCCCAGGCGTCCGCGAACCGGCTGCCGTCCCACGTGGTGACTCCTGAGAACGCCATGCGGCAGCCGACGGCCGCGTACAGCGGTCCGTGCAGCGCCTCGGGGATGTCGCCGACGGTACGCAGAGCCAGCACCACACCCGCGTTGCGAGCGCGCAGACGCTGGATGCGTCGGACGGACTCGCTCGTCACCGCACCCGTGGCGTCATCCAGGACGAGGCAGGCGAAGTGGGCCCGCTCGCCTGCCATCGCCACGGCGCCGAACTGCGCGAGCACCAGCCGGGTGATGAGCCGGGACGCCTCCTCGTGTCCGCGTTCGGGCAGGTCGATACGGACCCGCAGTGGATGGTGGGCGAGAGCGCGCAACGAGAACGGCCGGGGTCCCCCTTGGTCCGCACCGAAGAACTCGGCGAACGCCGGCCGGTCCAGCACGGCCAGCCGGTCGGCCAGGACCGGGCCGGGATCGCCCGCGCTGCCCGCCTGCCGGGCACGTGCATCCAGTTCGCGGCGCATCGTCGTGTGCTCGTCCGCCGCGAGCGCCGCACGCAGCGCGCTCAGCGCCGAGGGCTCGCCTTCCAGGAGTTCCCGTAGCACGGGCAGCGTCGGGAAGCGTCCGTACGCCGCCCGGTACGGACCGAGGAGCTGGGCCATCACGGTGCCGGCCCGCTGCCCGCTCACCGTGTCCAGGTCGCCGACCAGTCCCTCCGCCAGGAAGGCGGCAGCCTCGTCAGGGTCGCAGGAGTCCGCGTACGGGTCGAGGTCGTGCACGGACGCGGCATCCCCCAGGCGTACGACGACGTCGTAGGCGGAGTCGGGGCCGAGTGGCGTGCCGGCCGCGCAGACGGCGACGACGGCGCACTGTCCGGCGAGGGCTTGCAGGCCGAGGGACTCGACGACGGGCCGGATCAGATGGCGCGTCTTGCCCGAGCCCGAAGGTCCCACCGCCAGCATCGAGGTGCCGAGGGTGTGCGGTCCGAGAGCCGCTCCTGCGCCACCGTAGGCGAGCGGGGTGCGGTCCCCTACCGTCCACTGCCCGATACGCACCTGCCCCGCGAGCAGATCGTGCCGGGCGGCTCGATCCGGCAGGTCTCGGTCGCCGGAGGGGTGGGTCCACGCGGCGGCGCCCTCACGCAGCACCGTATCGGTGAAGGACGCAAGTCGTGCCCGCGCACGGGCCATCGTCCACATGTGGCCGACCCTGGCGCAGTCCACGTCGTTCATCCGGCCGGCGTGCACCTCTGCGGCGAGCACGTCCGCGGCCTGATGCTGACCGGCCTCCCGCAGCTCGGGCCACTGCGACGGCCGCCGGTCGACGGCCGGCGGTGCGGCCTGGGCCGTCTCCGCCCGTCCGCGCGCGGCGCGCGCCTCCTTCGCAAGGGGCCACCAGCCGCCGATCCGGGCGAACGGCCACAGCACCAGCAGGGTGATGAGCGCGTACAGCCCGTCCGTGAGCGGCTCCGACGCGAACACGCCGTAGTCGCCGGTGATCAGAACGATGAGGGAGAACAACGGATCCTGTACGGGCAGGGCGTCCCAGCCGATACCGAAGGTGCTGGGGAAGACGAAGGCCAGCGCGATGAGTGCGCCCAGGGCGGCGATCAGGGCGCGTGCGGGCTGCGGGCGTCGGGCGACGACGTGCCTGATGATGTCGGACCAGCCGCCCAGGCGCGCCATGGCGAAGACGAGGATCGCGAAGGCCACACCGTCGGCGACCGTGACGGCCTCGACGCCTTGATAGCCCTTCGGCGACGTCGTCCCGGCCCACCACCAGTCGTCCGGGGTGAGCAGCTTCAGGACGGCCCACTGATAAGGGATCCTGCCGTGCCGCCACAGCGACCAGAGCAGCAGCCCCGCCGCCAGGGGGACGAAGAATCCGACGACGGTGACGGGGGCCAGGCGCTGATCCTGGCGCGCGGCCTTGGGCCGGAGGTAGCCGTAGCGCCAGATACCGGGCTCGACCGCCGGGCGCGGCTCGTCGAGCCAGCCGGCGACGGGCGAGGGGGGGTACAGGGCGTGCGGGACGTGCGAGGGGTTCGGTTGAGAGGGTGCCACGTCTGGTGCCCGCGTCGGCCGCGGTGGCACGGCGGCGCCGTCGTACTGCGTCGTCGGCCCGCCCAGGGGGGCGGCGGGCATGTTCGTCGGCGCCGTCGGGCGCGGTACCGGGTTCGCTTGTGGGGTGCGTGTGTCCCGGGTGCCGTCGCTGTCCATCCGTCCTGCCCCCTGACCAGCCGTTCCGTCCACCATCAGCGAGCCAATCTAACGCCCCGGCAAGGGGAGTTCACCGCTTACGTGGCCGTAAGGGCCCGCCGACCGGGCGTATGGCGGTCACGTTGCTATGTCCACCGCGGACAACGGAAGCCGTCGACAACGCCCACATGGAGCATGCCCACCCCGCACACCCGGCCCTAGCCTGCGAAGAAAGATAGGTAAGCGTCCGAAAACGCACCGCCCGGACAGCCCGGGACCGCCCGGTACGCAAGATCATCAGGGAGCCCCCATGACCGCACTTCCGCAGGAGCGCCGCGTCGTCACCGCCATCCCCGGCCCGAAGTCGCAGGAGCTGCAGGCCCGCCGTACCGCCGTGGTCGCCCAGGGCGTGGGCTCCGTGCTGCCCGTGTTCACCGCGCGCGCGGGCGGCGGGATCATCGAGGACGTCGACGGCAACCGGCTCATCGACTTCGGTTCCGGTATCGCGGTGACGAGCGTCGGCGCCTCCGCCGAGGCCGTCGTCCGCCGTGCCTCCGCCCAGCTGGCCGACTTCACCCACACCTGTTTCATGGTCACCCCCTACGAGGGCTACGTGGAGGTCGCCGAGGCCCTCGCGGAGCTGACCCCGGGTGACCACGCCAAGAAGTCCGCGCTGTTCAACTCCGGCGCCGAGGCCGTCGAGAACGCCGTCAAGATCGCCCGCGCGTACACCAAGCGGCAGGCCGTGGTCGTGTTCGACCACGGGTACCACGGGCGCACCAACCTGACGATGGCGCTCACCGCCAAGAACATGCCCTACAAGCACGGCTTCGGGCCGTTCGCCCCCGAGGTGTACCGCGTGCCGGTGGCGTACGGCTACCGCTGGCCGACCGGCCCGGAGAACGCCGGCCCCGAGGCCGCCAAGCAGGCCATCGACCAGATCACCAAGCAGGTCGGCCCCGACAACGTCGCCGCGATCATCATCGAGCCGGTCCTCGGCGAGGGCGGCTTCATCGAGCCCGCCAAGGGCTTCCTGCCGGAGATCGTGAAGTTCGCCAACGACAACGGCATCGTCTTCGTCGCCGACGAGATCCAGTCCGGGTTCTGCCGTACGGGCCAGTGGTTCGCGTGTGAGGACGAGGGCATCGTGCCCGACCTGATCACCACCGCCAAGGGCATCGCCGGTGGCCTGCCGCTGGCCGCGGTGACCGGTCGCGCCGAGATCATGGACGCCGCGCACGCCGGTGGCCTGGGTGGTACCTACGGCGGCAACCCGGTGGCCTGCGCCGGTGCGCTCGGCGCCATCGAGACGATGAAGGAGCTGGACCTCAACGGCAAGGCCAAGCACATCGAGGAGGTCATGAAGGGTCGCCTCACCGCCATGGCCGAGAAGTTCGACATCATCGGTGACGTCCGTGGCCGGGGCGCGATGATCGCCATCGAGCTGGTCAAGGACCGCGCCACCAAGGAGCCGAACCCGGAGGCCACCGCCGCGCTCGCCAAGGCCTGCCACGCCGAGGGCCTGCTCGTCCTCACCTGTGGCACCTACGGCAACGTGCTGCGCTTCCTGCCGCCGCTGGTCATCGGCGAGGACCTGCTGAACGAGGGCCTCGACATCATCGAGCAGGCGTTTTCGCGCATCTGAGCGAGTGGTCCGCACCTCTGAAGGGTGCCTACGGCAGGCCGTGTGAAGAAGGTGTGCGGGGTGGATGACGGGACGCGATTCCGTCTGCCCAAGCGGCTCGGCCTGCCGTAGGTTCTACCGAGATGAGAGATACACCCCGCCCACAGGGGACTGTGGGCGATCTCAGGCCGGGGCCTCCCCAGCTTCGACCTGGTCGTGCCCTCGCGCACACAACCGGCGCCTGACGCCGGGATCTCCTCACCGATCGGACGGTCGCCGCCCCAAACCCCCCGGGGCGCGCGACGTTCCGGTCCGGACGGCCGCCCCGGAACCATCCCCCCCTGTTCCGGGGCGGCCGACCTCCTTCCGGCTTCCGGCCACGGGCTACCGGCGGACAAATTTCCGGCGGGCCTGTGCCCACCCCCACGCCGGCGGACCTGCGAAGCTGGGCCCGTGTCGACCTCAGCCCGCCACTCCCTGCTCCTCGGCCTCCCGGCCGTCCTCTTCGCCCTGCTCACCTGGCAGGTCGTCGACCACGGCCCGCTCCTGCGCCTGGACGCCCGCCTCAGCCGGGCCCTCGTCCATCCGGACCGGTTCTCCGAACTGCTGTCCGACCTCGGCGACATCCAGGTCGCCGTCCCCGTGCTCGCCGCGGCCCTCGGGTACGCGGCCTGGCGCGGACGGGACACCGGTATGGACCGGTGGTGGCTGCCGCCCCTCGCCGCGGCCGTCCTGATGGCGCTGGTGCCGGCGGTCGTCGTACCCCTCAAGGAGTGGACCGCGCGGCCGGGGACCCCCGTGATGCCCCCGGCCGTCGGCTACTTCCCGTCGGGTCATACGGCCACGGCCGCGACGGCGTACGGCTCCGCGGCCCTGATCCTGCTGTCCTGGCTGCGCTCGGCCGCCGCCCGCCGGACGCTGGTGGCCGTCGCCGGGGCCCTGGTCCTCGCGGTGTCGTTCGGCCTGGTCCGGCGGGGCTGGCACTGGCCGCTGGACGTGGTGGCCAGCTGGTGCCTGTGCACGGTGCTGCTGGCCACCCTGTCCCTCGTGCTCAGCCGAAGTAGGCGTCGAAGTTCTTCTGGAACTCCCAGTTCGAGTAGCGGTCCCAGTTCACCGACCAGGTCATCAGACCACGCAGGGCGGGCCAGCTCCCGTGGGGAGCGTACGAGCCGCAGTTCGTCCTCTTCGTCAGGCAGTCCAGGGTCTTGGTGACCTCGGACGGAGCCACATGGCCGTTTCCCGCGTTCGTCGACGCCGGCATGCCGATGGCGACCTGGTCGGGGCGCAGCGGCGGGAAGACGTTGTTCGCGTCGCCCGCGACCGGGAAGCCGGTGAGGAGCATGTCGGTCATGGCGATGTGGAAGTCGGCGCCGCCCATCGAGTGGTACTGGTTGTCCAGGCCCATGATCGGGCCCGAGTTGTAGTCCTGGACGTGCAGCAGGGTGAGGTCGTCGCGCAGGGCGTGGATGACCGGGAGGTACGCCCCGCAGCGCGGGTCCTGGCCGCCCCACTTGCCGGTGCCGTAGTACTGGTAGCCGTTCTGCACGAAGAAGGTCTCGGGCGCCATCGTCAGCACGAACTTCGCGCCGTACTTCGCCTTCAGGGTCTTCAGCGCCGAGATGAGGTTCACGACCACGGGCGTCGTGGGGTTCTTGAAGTCCGTGTCGTTCGCGTTCAGGGACAGCGAGTGGCCCTCGAAGTCGATGTCGAGGCCGTCGAGGCCGTACTCGTCGATGATCTTCGAGACGGAGGAGACGAAGGTGTCCCGCGCGGCCGCCGTGGTCAGCTGGACCTGGCCGTTCTGGCCGCCGATCGAGATCAGCACCTTCTTGCCGGCCGCCTGCTTGGCCTTGATCGCGGCCTTGAAGTCGGCGTCGCTCTCGACGTTCGGGCACTCGGTGACCGGGCAGCGGTTGAAGCGGATGTCGCCGGAGGTGGTCGAGGTGGGTTCGCCGAAGGCCAGGTCGATGACGTCCCAGCTGTCGGGGACGTCCGCGAGGCGGGTGTAGCCGGAACCGTTGGCGAAGCTCGCGTGGAGGTAGCCGACGAGGGCGTGGGCGGGCAGGTCGGCGGAGCCGCCACCGCCACCGGTACCTGTCGTCGCCATGACGACCGCGGACTTCGCGGACTCGCCGGCGTCGTTGCCCGCCGTGACCTGGAAGCTGTACGCCGTGGAGGCCGCGAGGCCGGTGACGGTCGCCGACGTACCGCTCACCGTCTGGACCCTGGCCCCGTCCCGGTAGACGGAGTAACTCGTGGCGCCGGTGACCGCCGACCAGGACAGGCCGACGGAGGACGAGGTGACGGCGGTGGTCCGCAGGCCGGCGGGCACGGCGGGCGGCTGTCCGGTACCGCTGCCGCCCGGGCCGACCAGGGAGATGTCGTCGGCGTAATACGCGCCGGTGCCGTACCAGCCGTGGGTGTAGATCGTGACCTTGGTGGTCGTGGCGCCGGTGCGGAAGGTGGTGCTGAGCTTCTGCCAGTCGGGGGCGGACTGGGTCCAGGTGGAGACGTCGGTGGTGCCGGTGCCGCTCGCGCCGAGGTAGACGTAGGAGCCGCGGACGTAGCCGGCCAGGGTGTACTGGGAGTCGGGCTGCACGGTCACCGTCTGCGCGCACTGGGCGTGGTCGCTGCCGGCCGGGGTGGCCTGCAGTGCGGAACTTCCGCTGTGCACAGGCGAGTTCACCGTCGTTCCGGCCGTGCAGGTCCAGCCGGTCAGTCCGGACTCGAAACCGCCGTTGCGGCTGACGTCCGCGTCGGCCGCACGGGCGGCCGACGAGAGCGCGGTGATGCCGGGCACCGCCAGCAGCGCGGCCGCGAGCAGGGCGAGGACGGTTCTGGGGCGTCCGGCGACGCGTACGCGTGGGGCGCGTTCCACAAAGACCTCCGGGGAGGGGGGAGTTGGAGGGGCGGAGCGCACTCAACTTGGTCCAGACCAATCTTCTTGTCAAGGTGTCCCGGCGCTACCCGCGTCCCTCCCCGTCCCTGGCCGGACCCGCCGCCGCCTCGTGCATCGCCAGTTCCAGCAGCGCGGGATCGGTCAGCGTGCCCGAGCCGTCCGGCGGAATCAGCCAGCGCACCCCCCGGGTCGCCCGGCCCGGGTACGGTACGACGATCCAGGTGCCGGATCCGGCGGTACGGATGCCGGTGCCGAGCCAGCGGGCCGCGGTGCCGGGCGGCACGAAGAACCCGACCCGACTGTCGCCGAAGTCGACGAGCACCGGGCCGGGTCGGTCGAGCACGCGGGTGAGTACGTCCAGGGTCGGGTAGCCGAGGCCGCCCGGCAGGATGAGGACGTCCCAGGCCTTGCCGGCGGGCAGCAGGGCGACCCCGAGGGGGCTGCGCTCCCATTCCCAGCGGCAGGCCTCGGGGTCCGGTGCGACGGATGCCAGCCATTCGACCGCCGTCTTCGCCCCAGTCATGAGCAGGCCTCCCTCTCTCTCGCGGACGCGGTTGCGTCACGGGGAGAGAGGGAGGCCGCGCGGCCGGCATTACGCGGGTTCCGACTCCTCTTTCGGGTGAGCCGGACCACGTGGCCACGCCCACTGCGGGCCCCTCCGGCATCGGCGCCGCCGTCGCGGTCGCGGCCGGCAGAACGACACCTCCGGTGACGAACGCGCCCGAGGCCACGACAGGCCGAGGTCGCTGACCTGGGCCTGTGTGCGCTGTAGCGGCTCAGCTGTCGAAGCCCAGCCCCAACCGGTCCATGGTCCGCAGCCACAGATTGCGGCGACCCCCGTGCGCGTCCGCACGGGCCAGGGACCACTTGGTGAGGGCGATGCCCGTCCAGGCGAAGGGTTCCGGCGGGAACGGCAGCGGCTTCTTGCGGACCATCTCCAGCTCGGTCCGCTCGGTGCGCTCGCCGTCCAGCAGGTCCAGCATCACGTCCGCGCCGAAGCGGGTCGCGCCGACGCCGAGGCCGGTGTAGCCCGCCGCGTACGCGACCTTCCCCTGGTGGGCGGTGCCGAAGAACGCCGAGAAGCGGGAGCAGGTGTCGATCGCGCCGCCCCAGGCGTGGGTGAAGCGGACGCCCTCCAGTTGCGGGAAGCAGGCGAAGAAGTGGCCCGCGAGCTTGGCGTACGTCTCCGGCCGGTCGTCGTACTCGGCTCGCACCCGGCCGCCGTAGTGGTGGATCGCGTCGTAGCCACCCCACAGGATGCGGTTGTCGGCGGAGAGCCGGAAGTAGTGGAACTGGTTGGCGCTGTCGCCCAGCCCCTGCCGGTTCTTCCAGCCGATCTCGGCCAGCCGGTCGGCGCTCAGCGGCTCGGTCATCAGCGCGTAGTCGTAGACCGGGACGGTGTACGAGCGGACGCGGCGCAGCAGGCTCGGGAAGATGTTCGTGCCGAGCGCGACCGTGCGGGCGCGGACCGCGCCGTAGGGCGTGCTGACGGCCATGCCGGCGCCGTACTGCTTCAGGGTGAGCGCCGGCGTGTGCTCGTACACGCGCACACCGAGCTTCAGGCACGCCTTCTTCAGGCCCCACGCCAGCTTCGCCGGGTGGAGCATGGCCACGCCCCGGCGGTCCCACAGGCCCGCTTCGAAGGTGGGCGAGTTCACCTGCTCGCGCACGGCGTCGGTGTCCAGGAACTCGATGCCGTCCGCGAGGCCCTTCTCCGTCAACTGCCGGTACCAGTCCCGCAGTTCCCAGGCCTGGTAGGTCTCGGTGGCGACGTCGATCTCGCCGGTGCGCTCGAAGTCGCAGTCGATGCCGTGCCGGGCGACCGCGGCCTCGATCCCGTCGAGGTTGCGCCGGCCCAGCTCCTCCAGCTTGTGGATCTCGCCGGGCCAGCGGGCGAGGCCGTTGGGCAGCCCGTGCGTGAGGGAGGCGGCACAGAATCCGCCGTTGCGGCCGGAGGCGGCCCAGCCCACCTCGCGGCCTTCCAGCAGCACCACATCGCGTTGCGGGTCGCGCTCTTTCGCGTTGAGCGCGGTCCACAGTCCGCTGTAGCCGCCGCCCACGACCAGCAGGTCGCAGGTCTCGGTGCCGGTGAGGGCGGGCTCGGCGGGTGGCTTGCCGGGGTCTTCCAGCCAGTACGAGACCGGCTGGGCTTCGGAAAGAGAGGAGATCCAGTTGTCTTTGCCACGGCTCATGGCGCTTGGGGCCATGATTTCAACTCCCTACAGGGGCTTATGCCTTTTGCTTGTTGCGGCGATTGGTGATGACCATCGAGGTCAGGACGAAGAGCACGGCGATGAGGAACATGGCCGTACCGATCACGTTGATCTGCACGGGTGTTCCGCGCTGCGCCGAACCCCACACGAACATGGGGAACGTGACGGTCGAGCCGGCGTTGAAATTGGTGATGATGAAATCGTCGAAGGACAGTGCGAACGACAGCAGCGCGCCCGCGGCGATCCCGGGTGCCGCGATGGGCAGGGTGACCCGCACGAAGGTCTGCACCGGGCCGGCGTACAGGTCCCGGGCGGCCTCCTCCAGGCGCGGGTCCATCGACATCACGCGGGCCTTGACGGCGGTGACGACGAAGCTGAGGCAGAACATGATGTGGGCGATCAGGATCGTCCAGAAGCCCAGCGGAGCACCCATGTTGAGGAAGAGGGTGAGCAGCGAGGCGGCCATGACGACCTCGGGCATCGCCATCGGCAGGAAGATCAGCGAGTTGACGGCACCCCGCGCCCGGAAGCGGTAGCGGACCAGCGCGAAGGCGATCATCGTGCCGAGGAGCGTGGCGCCGATCGTCGCCCACACGGCGATCTGGAGGCTGAGGGACAGCGAGCCGCACATGTCGGCGACGCCGCACGGGTCCTTCCAGGCGGCCGTCGAGAACTGCTGCCATTCGTAGTTGAAGCGCCCCTTCGGTTTGTTGAAGGAGAACACCGTGACGATGACGTTCGGCAGGAGGAGATAGGCGAGCGTGAAAAGGCCGGCGATGACGACGAGATGACGCTTGAACCAGGTGACGAAGGGCATTTAGACCAGATCCTCCGTCCCGGATCGGCGGATGTAGATCGTGACCATGGCCAGGATCGCGGCCATGAGGATGAAGGAGAGGGCGGCTGCCGTCGGATAGTCCAGAATCCGCAGGAACTGTGTCTGGATGACGTTGCCGATCATGCGGGTGTCGGTGGAGCCGAGGAGTTCGGCGTTGACGTAGTCACCGGCCGCCGGGATGAAGGTCAGCAGCGTGCCGGAGACCACGCCCGGCATCGACAGCGGGAAGGTGACCTTGCGGAAGGTGGTCCAGGGCTTGGCGTACAGGTCGCCGGCCGCCTCGTGCAGCCGCCCGTCGATCCGCTCCAGCGAGGTGTACAGCGGCAGGATCATGAACGGCAGGAAGTTGTACGTCAGACCGCAGACGACCGCCAGGGGCGTGGCGAGGACCCGGTCGCCGGCCGTCCAGCCGATCCAGCTGGTGAGGTCCAGGATGTGCAGCGAGTTCAGCGTGTGCACGACCGGGCCGTTGTCCGCGAGGATCGTCTTCCAGGCCAGGGTGCGGATCAGGAAGCTGGTGAAGAACGGGGCGATCACCAGGATCATGATCAGGTTCTTCCAGCGGCCCGCGCGGAAGGCGATCGTGTAGGCCAGCGGATAGCCGAGCAGCAGGCACAGGAGCGTCGCGGCGGCCGCGTACAACACCGAGCGGAGGAACTGCGGCCAGTACTCGGCGAGGGCGTCCCAGTAGGTCACCAAGTGCCAGGTGACCTTGTAGCCCTCCTCCAGGGAGCCCGTCTGCACGGACGTGGAGGCCTGGTAGATCATCGGCAGCGCGAAGAAGACGATCAGCCACAGCATGCCGGGCAGCAGCAGCCAGTACGGGGTGAACCGGCCGCGCTTGCGCGGGGCCTTCTTCTCGGGTTCGGCGGGGGCGAGGGGCGGGGGCGCCTCTTGCAGCGTCGACATGGTCAGGCGGCCTCTTCCTCGACGGTCTCCACGCCGGCGTCGATGTCCTGAGCCGCGTCCAGACCGAAGGTGTGGGCCGGGCTCCAGTGCAGGACCACCTCCGCGCCGGGGACGAGACGGCCGTCGCGCTCGACGTTCTGCACGTACACCGCGAGTTCGTCGCAGACCGGGCTGTCGATCACGTACTGCGTGGAGACGCCGATGAAGCTCGCGTCGGCGATCTTGCCGGTGAGGCGGTTGCGGCCCTCCGGGATCGAGCCCGCGTCGTCGGCGTGCGTGAGCGAGATCTTCTCCGGGCGGATGCCGACCAGCACCTTGCCGCCGGCCGTCGTCGGGGCGGAACATCGCGCCTCGGGCAGCACCAGCTTGCCGCCGCCCGCCTTGAGCACGATGTCGTCGCCGTTCTTCGTGTCGACCTCGGCCTCGATGAGGTTGGAGGTGCCGAGGAAGTTCGCGACGAACGTCGTCCGCGGGTTCTCGTACAGGTCGGTGGGCGCGCCGAGCTGCTCCACGCGGCCCGCGTTCATCACGGCGACGGTGTCGGCCATGGTCATGGCCTCCTCCTGGTCGTGCGTGACGTGGACGAAGGTGATGCCCACCTCGGTCTGGATGCGCTTGAGCTCCAGCTGCATCTGTCGGCGCAGCTTCAGGTCGAGGGCGCCGAGCGGCTCGTCGAGGAGGAGCACCTTCGGGTGGTTGATCAGCGCGCGGGCCACGGCGACACGCTGTTGCTGGCCACCGGAGAGCTGGTGCGGCTTCTTGCGTGCCTGCTCGCCGAGCTGGACCAGGTCCAGCATCTCCTCCACCTGCTTCTTCACGCTCTTGATGCCGCGCCGGCGCAGGCCGAAGGCGACGTTCTCGAAGATGTCGAGGTGCGGGAAGAGGGCGTAGGACTGGAACACCGTGTTGACCGGCCGTTTGTACGGCGGCAGGTGGGTGACGTCCTGGTCGCCGAGGCGCACGGTGCCGGAGGAGGGTTCCTCCAGTCCGGCGATCATGCGCAGGGTGGTGGTCTTGCCGCAGCCGGAGGCGCCGAGCAGGGCGAAGAAGGAGCCCTGCGGCACGGTCAGGTCCAGCGGGTGCACGGCGGTGAAGGCGCCGTAGGTCTTGGAGATACCGGAGAGGCGGACGTCGCCGCTGTTGTCTGTCTTCATCGTCGTCACGCCCCTGTGAGCTTCGCGAACTTCTCTTCGTAGGCCGTCTCTTCCTTCTGGCTCAGGGAGCGGAAGGCATGGGACTTCGCCTGCATGGCCTTGTCGGGAACGATCAGCGGGTTGTTCGCCGCGTCTTTGTCGATCTTCGCAAGGTAGGGCTTCACGCCGTCGACCGGCGTCACGTAGTTGATGTAGGCGGCGAGCGCGGCGGCCTGCTCGGGCTCGTAGTAGAAGTCGATGAGCCGCTCGGCGTTCGTCTTGTGACGTGCCTTGTTGGGGATGCACATGTTGTCGGTCGACGTCACGTAGCCGCTGTCCGGGATGATGAAGTCCACGTCCGGGCTGTCCGCCTTGAGCTGGACCACGTCGCCGGCCCAGGCGATGCAGGCCGCGAAGTCGCCCTTGGTGAGGTCGGACGTGTAGTCGTTGCCGGTGAAGCGGCGGATCTGCCCCTTGTCGACGGCCTTCTGCAGGCGGGCTATGGCCGCGTCGAAGTCGTCGTCGGTGAACTTCGACGGGTCCTTGCCCATGTCGAGCAGGGTCATGCCGATGGAGTCGCGCATCTCCGACAGGAAGCCGACGCGCCCCTTGAGTTCGGGGTTGTCGAGCAGGTCGGAGACCGACTTCACCTCGATGCCGTCCAGCGCCTTCCTGTTGTAGGCGATGACGGTGGAGATGCCCTGCCAGGGGTACGAGTACGCCCGCCCGGGGTCCCAGTCCGGGTCGCGGAACTGGGGCGAGAGGTTGGTGTACGCGTGCGGCAGGTTGGACGCGTCCAGTTTCTGGACCCAGCCGAGGCGGATGAGCCGGGCGGCCAGCCAGTCGGTGAGGACGATGATGTCGCGGCCGGTGTCCTGGCCCGCGGCGAGCTGCGGCTTGATCTTGCCGAAGAACTCGTTGTTGTCGTTGATGTCCTCGGTGTAGTTGACCGTGATGCCGGTCCGCCGCTGGAAGGTGTCGAGCGTCGGGTGGTGCTTGCCCTTGTCGTCGACGTCGATGTACTCGGTCCAGTTGGAGAAGTTCACCTTCTTCTCCTGGGCCGAGTGGTCCTCGGCGGACGTGCCGCCCTGCGTCTTGCCCGCCGCGGGGATCCCGCAGCCGCTCAGCGCCCCGAGTCCGCCGACCGCGAGCGCGCCGCCCGCGGACGCCCGCAGCAGCGAGCGGCGGGTCATGGCGGCCCTGCCGTTGCGCAGAGTGCGCCGCATGGCGGCCACTTGGGCCGGGGTCAGGCGGTCGGGCTCGTACTGCTCCATGCGCGTGGTGCCTTTCGGGAGGAATCGGCCTGGTCTCTGGCCTGGTCGGCTCTATCGGTCCCCGAAGATGGTGCGGTGCCAGTCCTTGCGGGCCACCGCGGTGTTGTCGAACATTACGTGCTTGACCTGCGTGTACTCCTCGAAGGAGTACGCCGACATGTCCTTTCCGAAGCCTGAGGCCCGGTAGCCGCCGTGCGGCATCTCGCTGATGATCGGAATGTGGTCGTTGATCCACACGCAGCCCGCCTTGATCTCGCGGGTGGCGCGGTTCGCCCGGTAGACGTTGCCGCTCCAGGCGGAGGCGGCCAGGCCGTACGGGGTGTCGTTGGCCAGCCGGATGCCTTCATCATCACCGTCGAACGGCAGTACGACCAGTACAGGGCCGAAGATCTCGGACTGGACGATCTCGCTGTCCTGCGCGGCGTCGGCGACCAGGGTGGGCCGGTAGTAGGCGCCGTCCTCGAGATCACCCTTCGGTGCCTCACCGCCGGTCACCACGCGCGCGTAGCCACGCGCGCGGTCCACGAAGCCGGCGACGCGGTCCCGCTGGGCGTGCGAGATGAGCGGCCCGAGGTCGGTGCCGGCCGCGAAGGGGTCACCGAGCCGTACGGTCTCCATCAGGGCGGCGGTCCGCTCCACGAACGCCTCGTACAGCGGGCGCTGCACGTACGCGCGCGTGGCGGCGGTGCAGTCCTGCCCGGTGTTGATGAGCGCACCGGCCACGGCGCCGTGGACGGCCGCCTCCAGATCGGCGTCGTCGAAGACGACGAAGGGGGCCTTGCCGCCCAGCTCCAGGTGGAGGCGCTTGACGGTGGCGGTGGCGATCTCGGCGACGCGCTTGCCGACAGGGGTGGACCCGGTGAACGAGGTCATGGCGACGTCCGGGTGACCGACCAGGTGCTCGCCGGCCTCCCTCCCGGTACCGGTGACGATGTTGACGACCCCGTCCGGGATACCGGCGTCCGTCGCGGCCTGGGCGAAGAGCAGCGAGGTGAGCGGCGTCAGCTCGGCCGGCTTCAGGACGATGGTGTTGCCGGCGGCGATCGCCGGGAGGATCTTCCAGGCGGCCATCTGGAGCGGATAGTTCCAGGGCGCGATGGATCCGACGACGCCGATGGGCTCGCGCCGGACGTACGAGGTGTGGTCGCCGGAGTACTCACCGGCGGACTGCCCCTGCAGGTGCCGGGCGGCACCGGCGAAGAAGGCGATGTTGTCGATGGTGCCCGGCACGTCGAACTCACGCGTGAGCTTCAGCGGCTTGCCGCACTGCAGGGACTCCGCGCGGGCGAAGTCCTCGGCGCGGTCGGCGAGCACGGCGGCGAACCGGTGCAGGGCGTCCGAGCGCTCGCCCGGGGTGGCCGAGGCCCAGCCCGGGAAGGCCTCGCGCGCGGCGGCGACGGCCGCGTCGACGTCGTCGGTGCCGGCCAGCTCGTAGGTGTACACCTCCGTACCGGTGGCAGGGTCGACCACGGCGTGGGTGCGGCCCGAGGTGCCCCTGGTGAGGCGGCCGGCGATGAACTGCGCGCCGTCCGCGAACCGGTCCTGCGCGGGGAATCGTTCCGGGGTGGCGGTGCCCGGGTTGTGCATGTCGCTCTCCTCCGCCGTTCGCCCCGTCCCGGGGGGTGGGTGGCGTAGCTCCAGCTCGATTTGAGTGCCGATCCTGACAGAGCAATAGACCTCCAACAAGTGATTCCGTTGTTGCCTTTTGGTTACGCGACGAAATCTGTCGACCAGGTGTCGAGTCGCGACGGAAAAGGGCGGACGGAGTGTCAGTGGTGCGTGCCAGACTCGCGTGCATGGGAAAGATCGACGGGATGGAAGCCCTGATCAGGGAGGTCCGGGCGGGGGCCCGGATCAAGTACCTCCCCTTCTGGGGACACCGGCCGCGTCCGGACGGCAGGATCGGCGCGAGCTGCCTGAGCCAGTGGTGGCCGTCACCGTTCGTGGTGGACGGTGTCGCGTACGCGACGGCCGAGCACTGGATGATGGCGGGCAAGGCCCGGCTGTTCGGGGACGCGGAGGCGGAGCGCCAGGTGCTGGCCGCGGAGCACCCCTCCCAGGCCAAGAAGGCGGGGCGGCTGGTCCGGGGCTTCGACGAGGCGACATGGGAGCGGGAGCGCTTCCGGATCGTGGTCGAGGGCAGCGTGCACAAGTTCGCGGCCGACGACGATCTCCGGGTGTTCCTGCTGGGCACCGGTGACCGGGTGCTGGTCGAGGCGAGCCCCGTGGACCGCGTCTGGGGCATCGGCCTCGCCGCGGACGACGAGGCGGCATCGGACCCCGAGCGCTGGCGCGGTCCGAACCTCCTGGGCTTCGCCCTGATGGAGGCCCGGGAAAGGCTGGCGGGCGCGGGCGCCTGACCCCCTGCCCCGGGATGGGGGGCGCCGGGCACGCCCGGCGCCGCCTCACCGACCGAACGCGATCCTCACCGACCGAACGCGATCCTCACAGGGCGAACGCGATGATGAAGGCGAACAGGCCCAGCACCAGCACGACGCCGGTGGCTCCGCAGATGAGCCCCGCCAGGGCCACACCCGGATTGGTGGCCTCGCCCCGGCCGGCCTTTCCACGGCCGATCGCGCCGAAGATGATCGCGAGGACGCCGAGCACCAGCGCCACCGGCCACGCCAGGAACCCGACCGACGCCAGGATGCCGAGCACCAGGGAGGCCGTGCCCAGGCCGTTGCTCGGGACCGGCTGCATACCGGGCCAGCCGTAGCCGTTCGCGACCGGGTAGGGGCTGCCGTACGGCGTCTGCGCCTGCCCCGGGTGACCGTAGGCCGTCGGGACGCCCGGGTATCCGTACGGCACCTGTCCCGGCCCGTCGGGCGCGATGGGCGGCGGAGGCACGGGGGCCGCTCCCCCGTGCTGCGCGGAGGGCGGCGCCGGCGGGGCGAAGGGGCCGCCGGCGGCCGCGGGGGCGGCCGGCGGGGCGTACGGGTTCGCCGCGGGTGCGGCGGCCGGCGGTGCGAAGGGGCCGGACGGCGGCGCGAACGGGTTCGCCGGGGTCGCGACGGAGTCGGCCGGACTGGCCCACGGGGCGGGCACGGCGTCGGCGGGGACGCCCGGGGCGGCCGGCAGCGACGTCAGCGTCTGCTGGTCGTGGACGGAGCCGGCGAGCTGCGCGGGGGCGGCGTCCTGGGGTGCCGCCGGTATCGCGTCCGCCGGTATCGCGTCCCCCACCGGCGCGTACGGCCGGCCCTGCGCCGGGACGGCACCCTGCGGCAGACCGGATGCCGGGGCCGCCGTCCGCTTGTCCAGGGACAGTCGAGGTGACGTCGGCGCTTCCCCGGTGGTCTGTTCCGGTGGTGTGGGCTGCGACACCTCGTCGGACATGCTGGAAGCCCCCTCTGCTGGACGTCCCGCCATGCTACGGGCAGCTCCGGGCGGCGCGGGCCGTGGGCCTACGATGATCCCGCGTCATCGATCAGCCGATCACCGCGCCCGCGCCGGACCTCGCGCCGCGGGCGCCCGTCCCGGGGAGGACCCCATGACCGCCGACAGCTCCGTACCCGCCACCGGCACCGCCGACCGCGATCTGCGGACCTTCATCGCCGGACTGCCCAAGGCCGAGCTGCACGTCCACCACGTCGGATCCGCCTCCCCGCGCATCGTCTCGGAGCTGGCCGCCCGCCACCCCGACTCCAAGGTCCCCACCGACGCCGAGGCCCTGGTCGACTACTTCACCTTCACCGACTTCGCGCACTTCATCGACGTGTACCTGTCGGTCGTCGACCTCATCCGCACCCCGGAGGACGTCCGGCTGCTCACCTACGAGGTGGCCCGTGACCTGGCCCGCCAGCAGGTGCGCTACGCCGAGCTGACCATCACCCCCTTCTCCTCCACCCGGCGCGGGATCGAGGAGACGGCGTTCATGGCCGCGATCGAGGACGCCCGCAAGGCGGCCGAGGCCGAGTTCGGCACCGTCCTGCGCTGGTGCTTCGACATTCCCGGCGAGGCCGGGCTGGAGTCCGCGGAGGAGACCGCGCGACTGGCCACCGACGACCGGATCCGCCCGGAGGGCCTGGTGTCGTTCGGGCTCGGCGGGCCCGAGATCGGCGTCCCCCGGCCGCAGTTCAAGCCGTACTTCGACCGGGCCATCGCCGCGGGGCTGCACTCCGTCCCACACGCCGGCGAGACGACCGGCCCGGAGACGGTGTGGGACGCGCTGAACGAGCTGCGGGCCGAGCGCATCGGGCACGGCACCAGCTCCGCGCGGGACCCCGAGCTGCTCGCCCATCTCGCCGAGCACCGCATTCCGCTCGAGGTCTGCCCGACCTCCAACATAGCCACGCGCGCGGTCCGCACGCTGGACGAGCACCCGATCAAGGAGTTCACGCGGGCCGGGGTACTGGTCACGATCAACTCGGACGACCCGCCGATGTTCGGCACCGACCTCAACAACGAGTACGCGGTGGCCGCCCGACTCCTGGACCTGGACGAGCGCGGCCTCGCCGACCTCGCGAAGAACGCCGTCGAGGCATCCTTCCTGGACGCGGGGGGCAAGGCGCGGATCGCGGCGGAGATCGACACCTACACCGCCACCTGGCTCGCCGTCTGACGCACCCCACAATGGGGCCATGCAGACCGTGACCGCCGTGGCCCACCGCGGCGACCCCTACCGCTTCCGCGAGAACACGATCGACTCGCTGCGTTCCGCGCTCGACCAGGGCGCGGACGCGGTCGAGGTCGACGTACGACTCACCCGTGACGGCGTCCCCGTGCTGCTGCACGACGAGACGCTGAAGCGGCTGTGGGAACTCGACCGGCCGCTGCGCGCGCTGTCCGCCGAGGAGTTGCGCGGGCTCACGGCGGGCGGCGTGCCGACGCTCGCGCAGGCGCTGGCCGCGACCGGGGACAGCAGGGTGATGGTGGATCTGTGCGGGCGGGTCGACCGCCGGTTCGTGGAGCGGGTCATGGACGTGGTCCGGCAGAGCGGGGCCGGGGAGCGCGTCTACTACTGCGCGGGCGCCGAGGCGATGCTCGCCGTCCGTGCCGCCGACCCGGCCGCCGAGATCGCCCTGACCTGGACGACCCTCGCCCCGCCCCGGCCCGCGCTGCTGGCCGCGGTACGCCCCCGCTCGCTCAACTACCGCTTCTCCCTGGTGAGCCGGGAGCTGGCGGCCCGCGTCCACCACGACGGCTGCCTCCTGTCCGTCTGGACCCCCGACACCCGCCGCTCCATGCGCCGCCTGCTGGACCTGGGCGTCGACTCGATCACGACGAACCGGATCGACGTCCTGCACGCCCTGCGGTCCCAGGGCGTCTAGGGGGTTTCGTTCGGACCCGGACTGATCCGAACGAAGCCCCCTAGGGCCCGTCGTCACCTTCCCGTCCGCCCCGCGGCTCCTCACGCCGCGGGCACCGGCGCGGCCCGCTCTGCGCCGACGGCCTCCAGCCGCTTGATCTTCTTGCGTACGACGTACAGCGGGACGACTCCGAAGATCCCGAAGGACATGTCGATCAGGCTCCACCAGAAGGGGATTCCCCGGACGGGACCGCAGACGAGGGCGAGCGGGACGATCCCGGCACAGGCGATCATCCCGAACTCGACCACCCAGATGTTGCGCACGGGGTCGCGGTAGGGGCCGTAGAAGGCGACCGCGATGACGAGGTGGGCGAACGCCAGCCAGTCCGTGCCGTAGAGGAGGAACGGGTACTCGGCGTCTGCGGTGTCCAGCCCGTCCCGCACCCGGGAGATCCACGCCATCAGCCCGGGCAGGTGCTCCGGCACGGACAGTGCGCGCAACGCGCTCTCGGTCCAGCGCAGTTCGTGGACCAGCGGGAAGGCGGTGGCCCCGCTGAGGACGAGGCACACGACGAAGAAGACCAGCCAGACGCGGATGCCCTTCAGCAGGGCGGCTCTGTCGCTCATGGCAGGAGCGTACGCCTGTAATTGAACGTGTTCAAAAGTGGGGTGTGCCCGCGGCGCGGGACGGCAATACGGTGTGCGGCATGAGCGACATCGACAACTACTGGTCCGCGCCGCCGGATCGCATGGTGCACGGCGGGATGGGCCGCTGCGACATCACGGTTCTGCAGCCCCCGTTCCGGGTGGACGCCCGCGGTCTCGCGGTCAACCGTCCCGACCGCGCACGGGAGTTCGCCCGGTCCTTCGGCACGGTCGAGGAGGTGCTGGAGGAACTGGGCACCCGACCGGCGAACGAAGTGCCGTATCCGGCGCAGCGGGCGGACCTCGATCTGGTCCTGGCCGGGGCGTGGGGGAACGTACTCGGGATCAGTGACCCCGCGCTCGCCGACAACGGCGACAACACGCCCCTGCTGTACGAGGTGGGCAGGCTGCGGGAGCGGTATCCGGACGCGCGGATCGTCGGCCGGGTGGAGGTCGACTGCGGCGAGTCCCACACCGAGGACATCGTGTGGCTGCCGGACGGTGCCCTGTTCCACGCCTCCGGCTGGCCCGGTATGGGCCCCTGGGAGCTGACCGGCGATCCGCACGCGGTCGCCGCCGCACTCGGGATCACGGAGCGGATGCTGGAGGACATCGACGTCGACCTGGACGCCGAGCCCGACGAGGTGGAGTGGGCCGACTTCGCGTCCCTGGCCCTGGGAGAGGCCGACCCGTGGCCCTGGCCCCAGCCCGTGGCGAGCGTGTTCCGGGTCCGGCACACCGAGACCTGCACCCGCCGCATGGAGCGGCTGTTCATCCCGGGCGACTGACAACGGCCCGTCCTCGGAAGCGGATTGACGCGCCGGCAGATTCTTATCTCCTTCTTACCTGCCGGCGCGGAGGTCTATGGTGGGGCGGGCGGCGCTCACGTCACGGGGGCCTCATGCGCCGCCCCATCACCCCCTCAACGCCCCCCACCACGAGGGAAGACACACCATCTTGAACAGAGCGCTGCACATACCGAAACGGTGGCGGCTGATCGCGCGCTTCACGGCCGCCCTCGGTCTTGCCGGGGCAGTGACCCTCACCGGGCTGCCCGGCATCCCGGTCGAGGACGCGTCCGCCGTTCCCACCTCGGCCAAGCTGAGACCGGGGACGGGGAAGCGCTGCGACGCCAAGCACCTGGGCAGGACGTACGACAAGACCCCGTCGAACTCCGGCTTCCCCACGAGCCCGGGGACCAACTTCGACAAGTGGAACGGGGACCCGAAGAACTTCAACTACCCGCTGCCGGGCAAGGCGTTCGACGGGCTGAAGGCGCCGACAGCGGCGGAGAAGACGAAGGCGCTGTCCAAGGACCCGGATCCGGAGAAGAACGTCCAGGCGTGGGAGGCCCAGGCCAAGGCGTCGGGGGACCCCGCCGACAAGGCGATGGAGATCTACGCCCGCTACCTCCAAAAGGCGCGTCCGCAGAGCTTCGAGCGCTGGTTCGACAAGATCTACATCCGCAACGAGATCAACAACAGCAAGGGCGCCTCGTTCGAGAGCCGTCTGGTCAAGGACTTCCAGCTCGTCGGTCCGGACTGGCTGTGCGAGGTCTACGTCGACATCTTCGACGAGAACGGCAAGCGGGTCGGCTGGCGCAAGTACGACGCGTACAACCAGCGCAGCAAGGAGTTCAACGAGTTCAAGACCAACAGTGAGCTGAGGCCCAAGCAGCTCGGGCAGGACCGGATCGTCGCGAAGTCCATGCCGGACCACACCTTCCGCTTCACCGGCGCGAAGAACTTCTCCGACGGCCAGCGCAAGAAGATCGACGCGTTCAACCGCGAGGTCGAGCAGATGCGGCCGGGCAAGACCAACCAGGTCCGCGGCTTCCAGCGGCAGTACAACCCGATCCCGCAGACCAAGCCGATCCGCGGCTACTCCCGCTACGACACCTGGTTCGCGCCCGGCTGCCAGGGCGGACCGGCCGGACAGGCCCAGCTCGCGGCCGCCGCGGGCAACTGCGGCACCCGCGGACCGCTCAACGACCGTGTCAACGGGTCGGGCCGCACCCTGAACGAGGCCAGGCAGATCCAGGCCGAGGCCCGCCGTCTCGACACCCGCGGCACCCTTCCGCGGGGCGGCCCGGGCGGCGTGGACTTCACCACCATCGAACTGCGCTATGTCGGCGGCCTCGCCAAGGGCAAGGGCATGCAGTACTCGATGAAGGCCGACATGGCGCCCGACCCGGACGCGAACCCGGGCTGGGGCGGGCAGGCGAAGATGCAGCTCGCGTCCGACGCGATGTTCACGTGGCTGGCGCTGACCCCGGACAAGTTCTGGGTCAACCTGAACCCGGACGAGCCCGACCGCATCATGGACTCCAAGTTCGCCGCCACCGACGCCGGCCGGGTCCTGCTGGAAGCCGACCTTCAGATGAAGCACGACTTCTACCAGGCCATGGACCCCAAGACCGACCTCGGCAAGCGGTACTGGGCGGCCCTGCCCAAGGTGAACGGCTACCCGTGCATGCCGGGTCTGCGGAACTGGATCGAGCCCAAGCCGGCCCAGGTGCGTGAGCAGGACGGCGGCATCTACATCCTGGACGCCCCGCTGGCGCTGAAGTCGACCGCTCAGAAGACCGTCACCCAGGGTCCGGGCGAGCCGATCTGCGACCCCGACGAGGCACAGATCAAGGCCGCCCAGAAGGTCGTCGACTCGATGATCGTGCCCGCGGTCGAGAAGACCATCAACACGGCCCCGCAGTACGCCGACCTGCGCCGCGTCTACACCTCCCGTGTCGCCGCGGAGTGGATCCGGCAGCAGGACGCGAAGAAGCCGACCGACTTCCGGCCCATCATCGACAGCAACGACGTGAAGCGGTGGCCGCTGCGCGCGCCCAACCAGAACTGGGACAAGAACGAACTCTTCCAGCGCTACCGGAAGATCTACACCGACGGCGAGTTCACCTACCAGATCGACACCGACCACGGTGTCCAGGTGTACATCGTCGGCGGTGTCGACTTCTCCAAGCAGCCCAAGCGGAACATCAGCCGGACCCGCTTCAACGTCGAGAACCGCACCCTGGACACGACCACCCGGACGTCCATGAAATCGGACGACACCTCCTACCGGGACACCGACATCCTCTATCTGGGGGGTGACTCCTCCGGCGACACCAGCGGAGGCGGCGGCGACCCTACGCCGACCCCGACCCCGACCCCGACGTCCCCGGCGCCCACCGGGCAGCCCACCCCCAGTGAAACCCCGACGCCCCAGCCGTCGGTCAGCCACTCCGGGGGCTCCACGCCGGCACCCACCGGCAGCCCGCAGGACCCCGACGGCGACCTCGCCCACACCGGGTCCGACACCCCCGTCGGCCTGATCGTGGGCGTCGCCGCCGCGGTGATCGTCGCCGGTGCGGGCCTGGTGTGGTGGATGCGCCGCCGCGGATCCGCCTCCGAGTGACCCGAGCGGGGCAGCCGTCCCCGGGCCGGGGCCCCACCTTCGCATGCCGAGGGTGGGGCCCCGGCGGCTTGTTCCGCCTCTTTGCCATGTGCCGAGTTGTCTCAACTTTGCACTGAACCCCTGCCCACGTTGGTAGCACGTGCGTACGAAGTGTTTAGCTGGTCTTTGCTGTGAATGCTGAAGCGCCGAACACCACGGGGGATCACGGGACATGGGCATCATGCTGCCGGACATCGTCGACCAGGCACTCGGCCTTGCGGGCATCGACTGGCCGAACGTGGACGAGGACGACTACACGGAGATGGCCGACTCGCTCCGTGAGTTCGCGGACAAGTTCGAGGGCCACGGCGGCGACGCACACAAGGCGATCACGCGGATCCTCAGCTCCTCGGAGGGCTGGGCGGTCGACTCCATGGAGCAGCACTGGTCGTACGTGAAGGCCAGTCACCTGGAGAAGATCCCGGATGTGGCGCGGACGTTCGCGTTCGTGTGTGACCGGATCGCCGAGATCATCATCGCGATGAAGACGAAGGCGGCGGTCGAGCTGAGCGTTCTCGCCGGGACCATCGTCGCCGAACTCGCCGCGTCCGGGGTCACCTTGGGCATTTCGGCTGCTGCCGCCGCGGGCGAGGTCATCCTGATGCGGCAGCTCGTGAAGAAGCTGGTGAAGGAGGCGATCCAGGAGATCGTCGCGGAGATCGCCGCCAAGCTGGCGGAGCCGGTCACGGCGAAGCTGGAAGAGCTCGCCGCCGATGCGGCGCTCGATCTGGCCGAGAGTGCGTTCCATCCCGGCGGCGGGGGCCACGGCACTCCGGGTGGCATGACCCTTGCTTCCGCGGGCGGCGGGAGCGGTGGCGGCGGTGCGGTCAAGCGGACCCGTATCGACCATGCCGAGTTCGAGGACGGCGCCGGCAAGGTCTCCCTGCACGGCGTGGACCTCGGCGGCAAGGCCCACATCCACCTGGGCAAGGCGAAGGGCGCGTTCGGCCGGACGAAGGGCCGGGACGGGTTCACCAAGACCTTCGACCATGCCCTGGAGAAGGCGCTCGACGCTGCCACCAAGTCGGTCACCCGTACGGCCAAGCACGTCAGCGACGAGATCCCGCAGCGCGTGAAGGCCGCCTCCCGGCTCCACAAGGAAAACGACCACAAGATCGGCAAGCAGGCCGACGACATCGACGTGAACAAGGTCGATTCGCACGGTGCGGCGGGCGGTGGCGGTGGCGGAGGGGGCGGCGGGAACGGCGGTGGCGGCGGAGGGGGCGCCGGGAACGGTCCTCGGCGCATGAACCCGCAGCCCGGCTGGCACGGCAGAAGCGCCGGTCAGATGCGCCACTACCGCCGTGACGCGATGCAGGTCGATCACCTCAGCCCGGAAGATCAGCGCCGGGCGCTGATCCAGGAGGCGAAGGACCTGGCGGACGACGCACAGAAGGCCCCCAACGGTCCGGACGGGCAGCCCGTGCCGAGTAAGGGCAGGATCAAGCAGGGGTGTTCGGGAGCCTTGCTGCACGAAGGGATCCTGACGGGACATTCCAGTGTGTCGAAGCTGAAGAAGAATCCGCAGAACCCGGAACCGCAAGAGAAGCTGGATACGCATCCCGCCCTGCAGTCCGTCCTGGACGACGTCAAACGACAGGTCCAGGCTGAGGGTACGGATGTGGGGGTCGGGCACGGACAGTGCGCTGAAGTGGCCTTGATATCCGACCGATTGCACGCCATATCGGAGCGTGACGGTGTCGACATACGGAGCGCCGAGGACATCAGGAGAGTGATGGACGGGGCTCAGGTGCATACGCGGCAGACCGGCAATATGAACCCGGACAAGCCCGGATATGTGGCTCACGGAGAATACAAGAAGCCCTGCCCCTCCTGCGAGCGTATGCTGCCGCTCGTCGGTGTCACGGCCGTTTAACCGAAAGAGGACGATAACCATGCGCGTATTGGAGTCACCCGAGGCGGTGGATGCCTGGCTGTCGACAGCCGGGTGGTACCCGGGGCGCCGGTGTGACGACCTCGCCGCCACCGAGATCGAATTCGCCCGGGCGTCATTCCGTAATGACGGCGGCAGCCTTGAAGTCATCGAGCCCGCGCTCGAATTCCTGCGTGAGCACGTCGGTCTTGTGGCGCTCCGGCGCGCCTCTACCGACGACAGGGTGGAGTTCAATCCGCGCCTCATGTACCGGGGCGCAGCGGAAGACGTTCAGGAACTCGCCGACGGACTGGGGAAGAAAGTCTTCCCCGTCGCGCACGACACATACGACGGCGGCACGATCCTCATGGACGAAGCGGGGCGGTTCTTCTACCTGCATCACAGCGGCGAGTACTTCCTCGGAAATGACAAGTACTCGGCGTTCATGAGTTACTCGCGTGGCTATCCGCTCGACTACGCGGAGGACTACTATGCCTGAGCATGTTCCGATGACCGCCGCGTCCTTGCTGGTGAACGGCAAGATCTTCAGTCAGACCGACCTCGACGCGGATTCGGACCCGGATCTGCATCCTGCGGTTTCCGAGTTTTTCCAGCAGCTTCCTGCCGCGCAGCGGGAACCGTTCATGGGTTACTGCGCGGAGTCGGCGTTGATCTCCGACCAACTGTGGGGCCTGGACCAGGAGCGGGCGAACGGGGGGTCGACGACGCTCGACGAGGCGATGGAGCACTTCGCGGGCTCGGCCCTGGTGTCGAGGAAGATTCGCCCGGCCGGTGATCCCGAGCACGGCCGCCCCGCGGAACCCTGCCACTCGTGCGCCGCCCTGATGGAGCGGCTGGGTATCGAATCGGTGGTCGAGTGACGCAGCGCCGGCGGGCCGCGGAGCGGATCGGTTGGACCGAGGGCAGGAACGTGGAGCAGGACGCGATGCGTGCGGCGCTGCGGCTTGCCGCGATGGCGGAGGGCTACGGGGTGGCTCTCACGCTCTTCCCCGCCGCGAAATCCTTTCTGAACGAGTTCTACGGCCTCGCTCATCAGCCGGTGGAACCGGGCCGCGAAGTGGCAGTCAGCGGATTTTCCATCGACCCGGAGAAGACCAGGTACCAGCTCGTTCGGCTGAGCCGCCTGTCCGCCGAACTCCGCATCGGCTTGTTCCCGGTCGGTGTCACGGAGAACGACTCGGTACTCGCTGTAGGTGAGGAGGGGCAGCTTCTCTCTTTCGGTCTCGGTGGCTCCTGGCACGTGGGGGACAGTGCGCTCCAGGGCGTCGAGAACATGATCTCCGGGATGGCTCCGCGCAGGCTCCGCGAAACCGAGCACGCCTGGGACGTGAAGCCGGCTGCGGCCGCCGGCCCCGTCGTCAAAGCCGTGCAGGCAGCGCTGACAGCTGTGTACGTGTTGCACCATCACGGTCTTTACAGCGCCAGGAGTGTCCGCCTGACGCTGACCAGCCTGCGCGGCAGCGGGGTCGAGGTAGCCCAGCGGTCGATCGGCATACCGAAGGGTCTCCTGGATGAGGCACTGGCGCCGATCGTTCGTGATGTGGAGGAAGTCCTCGCGGCCCACGCCGACGGCGCGGGCTGTGAGGTGAAACTGGCTGTGGAGGTGCCCGGCGCGACCGCGAAGACCTCGGCCGGTCTGGTCCGGTTCTCGGCCCGGTTCGGGCATATCGCCATGCAGGCCGACGCCCTCGAGGTCGGCCTCCGCGTCGGAGCGGGTGCGCAGACCGGCAGCGTTCACGCACGAGTCGTAGACGCTTTGCACGATCTGCAGCGGATGTCGTGAGGGGGCGAGGCTCTGCCGGGGGGCTTGATCGAGGCCGGGCGTCACAGGCCCACGATCTTGTTCCACCGCTTGGCGAACTCCGTCCGTTCCGTGGACTTGATGTCCCGGGCGATGGCGAGGCGCCCCCGCATGCCGGAGTCGGGGAAGATCAGCGGGTTGTCGGCGAGGGCCGCGGTCTCCTTGTCCTTGGCGGCGGCCAGCACGTCGCGCGCCGCGGGGACCGGGCAGACGTAGTTGACCCAGGCGGCCAGCCGCGCGGCGGTCTCCGGTTCGTAGTAGTAGTCGATGAGCCGCTCGGCGTTGGCCTTGTGGCGGGACCGGTTGGGGATCATCAGGGACTCCGACCACATCTCGGCGCCCTCCTCGGGGACGACGAAGCGGATGTCCGGGTTGTCCGCCTGGAGCTGGATGACATCGCCGGAGTACGCCTGGCAGGCCAGCACGTCCCCGCTGACCAGGTCCTTGGTGTAGTCGTTGCCGGTGAACCGGCGGATCTGGCCGCGGTGGACCTGCTGCTCCACCTGGTCGCAGATCCGGTGGAAGTCGTCGGCGGTCCACCGGGTGATGTCCACACCGTTGCCCTGCATCAGCAGCGCGAACGCCTCGTCCAGGCCGGACAGCAGCGTCACGCGGCCCTTGAGGTCGCTCGCCCAGAGGTCCTTCACCCGCCGTATCTCACGCCCGAGCTTGCGGCGGTTGTAGGCGATGCCGGTGATGCCGGACTGCCACGGCACGGTGAACCGGCGGCCCTTGTCGAAGGCGGGTGAGCGCAGCAGCGGGTCCAGGTGCTCCGTCACGTTCGGCTGGTGGGCGCGGTCCATCTCCTGCACCCAGCCGAGCCGGACGTACCGGGCGCACATCCAGTCGCTGATGACGATCAGGTCGCGGCCGGTGGACTGGTGGTTCATCAGGGCGGGGCTGATCTTGCCGAAGAACTCGTCGTTGTCGTTGATCTCCTCGACGTAGTCCACGGAGATCCCGGTGCGCTTCTCGAACGCCTCCAGCGTGGGCCGCTTGTCGGGGTTGTCGTCGTCGGTGTCGATGTAGAGCGGCCAGTTCGCCCAGGTCAGCTTCCGCTCCCTGGCCGACAGATCGGCCACGGTGCGGTCGCCGGGCTGCACGTAGGCCGCGGGCACCCCGCAGCCGGCGAGGGCGCCGAGCGCGGCGGTGCCACCGAGGGCGCGCAGCAGGGAACGGCGGGAGACGGGGCGCGGAGGCGAGGAAGTGGGCACCACGGCAGGATGCCGCGAGGCCCCTCGCGCGGACAATCGACGCTGCGTCGAGCACGCCGGGTGGGACCCGACACCTTGTCGATCAGCGGCCGGCCGCGGCAACGACGCGGCCCCGGACGGGGAGTTGAACCCGTCCGGGGCCGCGTACCGCACGGCTCAGCCGTCCAGCGAGGTCATCACGTGCTTGATCCGCGTGTAGTCCTCGAAGCCGTACGCCGACAGGTCCTTGCCGTAGCCGGACTTCTTGAAGCCGCCGTGGGGCATCTCGGCGACCAGCGGGATGTGGGTGTTGATCCACACGCAGCCGAAGTCGAGCCTCTTGGACATGCGCATCGCGCGGGCGTGGTCCTTGGTCCACACCGAGGACGCGAGGGCGTACTCGACGCCGTTGGCCCACTCGACGGCCTGGTCCTCGTCGCTGAAGGACTGGACCGTGATGACGGGGCCGAAGACCTCGTTCTGGATGATCTCGTCGTCCTGCTGGACGCCGGAGACGACGGTCGGGGCGTAGAAGTAGCCCTTGTCGCCGACCTGCTGGCCGCCGGTCTCGACCTTGGCGTGCGCGGGCAGGCGCTCGATGAAGCCGGCGACCTGCTTGAGCTGGTTCGGGTTGTTCAGCGGGCCGAAGAGCACGTCCTCGTCGTCCGGCTGTCCGGTCTTCGTCTCGGACGCGGCCTTGGCGAGCGCGGCCACGAACTCGTCGTGGATGGACTCCTGGACGAGGACGCGGGTCGCGGCCGTACAGTCCTGGCCGGCGTTGAAGAAGCCCGCCACGGAGATGTCCTCGACGGCCTTGGCGATGTCGGTGTCCTCGAAGACGACGACCGGGGCCTTGCCGCCCAGCTCCAGGTGGACGCGCTTGACGTCCTTGGAGGCGGACTCGGCGACCGAGATGCCCGCGCGGACGGAGCCGGTGATGGAGGCCATCGCCGGGGTCGGGTGCTCGACCATCGCGCGGCCGGTGTCGCGGTCGCCGCAGATGACGTTGAAGACGCCCTTGGGGAGGACCGAGCCGATGATGTCGGCGATCAGGACCGTGGAGGCGGGGGTCGTGTCGGACGGCTTGAGGACGACCGTGTTGCCGGCCGCGATCGCCGGGGCGAACTTCCACACGGCCATCATCATCGGGTAGTTCCAGGGGGCGACCTGGGCGCAGACGCCGACCGGCTCACGGCGGATGATCGACGTCATCCCCTCCATGTACTCGCCGGCCGAGCGGCCCTCGAGCAGCCGGGCCGCGCCCGCGAAGAAGCGGATCTGGTCGACCATCGGAGGGATCTCCTCGGAGCGGGTGAGCCCGGCCGGCTTGCCCGTGTTCTCCACCTCGGCCGCGATCAGCTCCTCGGCGCGCTCCTCGAACGCGTCCGCGATCTTCAGGAGGGCCTTCTGCCGCTCGGCCGGCGTCGTGTCGCGCCAGGCCGGGAAGGCGCGCGCGGCGGCCTCCATGGCGGCGTCCACGTCCGCCTGCCCGGACAGCGGCGCGGTCGCGTACGCCTCGCCCGTCGCGGGGTTGACCACCTCGGTGGTCCGTCCGTCGGCGGCGTCCCGGAACTCACCGTCGATGTAGTTGCGCAGACGACGCAGCTCGGTGCTCACTGCCGGCCTCCTGATCTGGTTCGAGGGTTCAAGCTGTGCAGTGTGTCCAGCCGGTCCGGCTGTCCGATCACTGAGACACCCACCCTAATCCGCGCACCCACGTTTTCAACACCCCCATCGGCACCGGTTCTGCGAAATCCGCAAGGTTTGGTCTTTGAAACAACGGATTTCATCGATCGGGGCTTGCAAAACTGTCGAGACGTCGTGCAGAGTGAGGTCGTGGCCAGTCGAAGCGCAGACCAGAGGGACTCGTCCCGCGAGTCCAGGAACGGCACCCCCCAGCTGGATGCCGTCTCCCTCGCCATCATTCAGCAGCTCCAGGAGGACGGCCGCCGGCCGTACGCCGCGATCGGCAAGGCCGTGGGCCTGTCCGAGGCGGCCGTGCGCCAGCGCGTCCAGAAGCTGCTGGACCAGGGCGTGATGCAGATCGTCGCCGTCACGGACCCGCTCACCGTGGGCTTCCGGCGGCAGGCGATGGTCGGGATCAACGTCGAGGGCGATGTCGAGTCGATCGCGGACGCGCTGACCGGCATGTCGGAAGTCGAGTACGTGGTGATGGCCGCGGGCTCGTTCGACATCCTCGCCGAGATCGTCTGCGAGGACGACGACCACCTGCTGGACGTCATCAACAAACGCATCCGGGCCCTCCCCGGCGTGCGCTCCACCGAGAGCTTCGTCTACCTCAAGCTCAAGAAGCAGACCTACATGTGGGGAACCCGATAACCGTGAGTTCAAAGGACCTCAGCAAGACCGCGTACGACCACCTGTGGATGCACTTCACCCGCATGTCCTCGTACGAGAACTCCCCCGTCCCGACCATCGTCCGGGGTGAGGGCACCTACATCTACGACGACAAGGGCAAGCGCTACCTCGACGGTCTGGCAGGTCTGTTCGTGGTCCAGGCCGGTCACGGCCGTACGGAACTCGCCGAGACCGCCTTCAAGCAGGCCCAGGAGCTGGCCTTCTTCCCGGTGTGGTCGTACGCCCACCCGAAGGCCGTGGAGCTGGCGGAGCGTCTCGCCGACGAGGCCCCGGGCGACCTGAACAAGGTCTTCTTCACCACCGGCGGCGGCGAGGCCGTCGAGACCGCCTGGAAGCTCGCCAAGCAGTACTTCAAGCTGGTCGGCAAGCCCACCAAGTACAAGGTCATCTCCCGCGCGGTCGCGTACCACGGCACCCCGCAGGGCGCCCTGTCGATCACCGGCCTCCCGGGCCTGAAGGCCCCCTTCGAGCCGCTGGTCCCCGGCGCGCACAAGGTCCCGAACACCAACATCTACCGCGCCCCGATCTACGGAGACGACCCCGAGGCCTTCGGCCGCTGGGCCGCCGACCAGATCGAGCAGCAGATCCTCTTCGAGGGCCCGGACACGGTCGCCGCGGTCTTCCTGGAGCCGGTCCAGAACGCCGGCGGCTGCTTCCCGCCCCCGCCGGGCTACTTCCAGCGGGTGCGCGAGATCTGCGACCAGTACGACGTTCTGCTCGTCTCGGACGAGGTCATCTGCGCCTTCGGCCGCCTGGGCACGACCTTCGCCTGTGACAAGTTCGGCTACGTCCCGGACATGATCACCTGCGCCAAGGGCATGACCTCGGGCTACTCCCCGATCGGTGCCTGCATCGTCTCGGACCGCCTGGCCGAGCCGTTCTACAAGGGCGACAACACCTTCCTGCACGGCTACACCTTCGGCGGCCACCCGGTCTCCGCGGCGGTCGGCCTCGCCAACCTCGACCTGTTCGAGCGCGAGGGCCTCAACAAGCACGTCCTGGACAACGAGGGCGCCTTCCTGCAGACCCTGCAGAAGCTGCACGACCTGCCGATCGTCGGCGACGTCCGCGGCAACGGCTTCTTCTACGGCATCGAGCTGGTGAAGGACAAGAACACCAAGGAGTCCTTCAACGACGAGGAGACCGAGCGCGTCCTGTACGGCTTCCTCTCCAAGGCGCTGTTCGACAACGGCCTGTACTGCCGTGCCGACGACCGCGGCGACCCGGTCATCCAGCTCGCCCCGCCGCTGATCTCCAACCAGGAGACCTTCGACGAGATCGAGCAGATCCTGCGCGCCACCCTCACGGAGGCGTGGACGAAGCTCTGATCATCCGACTGGATGATCAATCCGGCCCCGGTGCCGCCCGTTCGAGTGGGAACGGCGGCCCGGGGCCGTGTGCTGTCCGGGCGCCCGGCCCGGAGCTGCCTAGCGTGCCAGTGACCGATCGGCCCAGCCTTCGTTCCCCCACATGGGGCAACAGGCACGGGAAAACGGATCAGAACCGAGGTGTACGCCCATGGACGCCCCGCCGGACAACGACGTGCTCTGGGTACGCTCCCTGCATTTCACGCACCCCGACGGCTCCCCCGGACTCGCCGGGGTCTCGTTCGGCGTGCGGGAGGGCGAGATCCTCGCCGTCAGCGGGCCGCGCGGCAGCGGCAAGACCACACTGCTGCGCTGTCTGTCCGGTCAGCTGCCGGTGCGCGACGGCGAGGTGTGGTTCAACAGCGCGCCCGTGCACACCCTGGGCCCGATGGCCCGGGAGCGGCTGCGCCGGGACCGCTTCGGCTGGATCGACCCCGAGCCGGCGCTGATCCCCGAGCTGAACGTCTGGGAGAACGCCGCGCTCCCGCTGATGCTGCGCGGAAGCAGCCGCCGCCGGGCCAAGGCGGCCGCGCTGGAGTGGCTGGAACGCCTGGATGTCGGGGACAGGTCCCGCAGACGCCCGCACGAGCTGCGGCACGCCGAACGCCAGCGCGTCGCCATCGCACGCGCGCTGGCCCCCGGGCCCACGGTCCTCTTCGCCGACGAGCCGACGGCCCCCCTGCACCGCGCGGACCGCGCCCATGTGCTGCGCACGCTCACGGCGGCGGCCCGCTCGCACGGCATCACCGTGGTCCTGGCCACGCACGACTCCGACACCGCCGCCCTCGCCGACCGCACGGTGGCCCTCCTGGACGGCCGGTGCGTGCGCACCGTGCACCTGCCGGACGTCCCCGACCCGGAAGGCCGGGCCGCGTGCTCGCTCTCCGTCTGACCCGCGCCGCCCGGCCCGCCGTGCAGCTGCGCCGCCTGCTGGTGGCAGTGGCCTCGGCGGGCACCGGCTTCCTCCTGCTCTCCTGTCTCGGCCACGCCCTGGAACACCCCGAGGCGGCGGACGCCGCCGCCCTGCGCCTGGCCTGGTGCGCGGTGCCCCTGGCCGCCACGGTCCACTTCGCGCTCGCGGTCGCCCGCACCGACCCCGGCACCCGGCCACGCTCCGGCCTCTCCGCGCTCGGCCTGGGCCCGGCCCGCCTGATGGCCGTCTCGGCCCTGACCACGGCCCTGTCCTGCGCCCTCGGTTCCCTGCTGGCCCTGTTCTTCTTCCTCCACCTGCGCGGCGACCTGTCGGGCATGCCCTTCGACGGCGCGGCGGCGGACCTCCTGGCCGCGGATCGGCCCCTCCCCGTCCCGGCCGCCCTCACCCTGCTCGCCCTGCTCCCGACGATCGCCTCCACGACGGTGGCCCTCGCCCTCCGCCCGGCGGATCCCCGCCCCACCACGCCGGGCTCCCGGCGGTTCGGCCGCTTCGGCGCGTACGGCGAGGCCGCGCGACGCGAGACGTTCGGCACGTACGGCAGGTTCGGCGCCCGGCTCCCGGCCAGGACGCACCCGCGGCGCGCCCCGGCAGCGCGGACCGACGGCGCCGGGGACCCCGCGGCCGGCCACGACGACGGCGGGCGGCCTCGGTACCCCGCGGGCGGCGGTGCCGCCGAGGCGGCTCCCGTCCCCGGGAAGGACGGCGGCCTCACGGTGCCGGCCGGCGCCACCGACCCCGCGCCCCCGGCCCCGGACACCACGCCGGCGGCCGCGCCCCCCGCACCGGCCGGCCAGGCCCCCGCCGGGCTGCCCTGGGGCATCGCCCTCCTCGCCGCCGGTCTCGCCGTACAGGCGTACGCCGGCCGCCCCGCCCCCGCCCCCTCCCTCACCAGCCTCCCCGGCGATGCCGCCGCGGTACTGATCGGCCGGCTGCTCACCGCCGCCGGTCTCGTCCTGGCCGCCCCGGGACTCACCCACCTGTGCGGCCGGCTCCTGCAGTCGGCGCGCCCCGGTGCGCTCCGACTGCTCGCCGGCCGGGTCCTGATGGCGGAGGCCGACCGGATCGGCCGCCCCCTGGGCGTGGTGTGCGCGGTGGCGTCCGCCGGATACGCCATGACCGCCCTGGACGAGGGCTCGGCCCACCCTTTCGGACCGCTGACCGCCCTCGGCGCGCTCCTCGTCGGCGGCTGCACCCTCGCGACACTCCTCACCGCGGCCGTCGAGGCCCGCCAGCGCCGCGCCGACACCACCGCGACGCTGCTCCGCCTCGGCGCGCCGCCCACGATGCTGCGCGGAGCCGCCGCCCTCCGCGCGGCCGCTCTGCTGGCCCTGTTCGGCCCGCTCACCCTGGTGATCGCCGCGCTCGCGGCGCTGCCCCCGGCCCGCTGATCGATCCGGTACGAAAAAATCTCCGGCTGCCGATGAGTTCCGCGGGGGCCGCCGGTCTACCCACCGACCGCGATCCACCGCGGTGGGAAAACCCCTACGGGAGAGGCCCGCATGTACCAGCAGATGATCTTCGTGAACCTGCCCGTGAACGACCTCGACGCCTCGAAGAAGTTCTTCACGGAGCTGGGCTACACGATCAACCCGCAGTTCAGCGACGAGAACGCGGCCTCCGTGGTGATCAGCGACACCATCGTCGCGATGCTGCTCACCAAGCCGTTCTACGCGACCTTCACCAAGAAGGACATCGCCGACGCGACGACGACCAGCGAGGTGCTGATCTGTCTGAGCGCCGAGAGCCGCGAGAAGGTCGACGAGCTGGTCGACACGGCGATCGCGGCCGGCGGCACGCCGAGCGGCGTGACCCAGGACCACGGCTTCATGTACGGCCGCGCCTTCGACGACCTCGACGGCCACACCTGGGAGGTCGCGTGGATGGATCCGGCCGCGGTCCAGGGCTGACCTCTCCCGGCCGAACATCCGTGCCAGCATGGGCGGGTGCACCCGACACCCGCCCAGCCGAACCGAGCCGCCCGCGACCGCGAGATCGAGTCCCTCGCCGAGTTCGACGAGGTGGCCGCCGCGCACGGCTCACTCGCCCGATTCCGCATACAGGCCGTCGATCTGACGGGCCGTACGGATGTCCTGCTCCGCCTCGACGCCACGGGTGCGGTCTTCCTCGGCTCCCCGATGACCCCCGAGGCCGCCGCCCATGTCCGCTCGGCCGGAGCCCTGGTGTTCCCGCCGGTCCCCGGCCTCCCCTTCGACCCGTACCGCGGGTTCGTCTACACCCCCGACGAGCTGTTCGCGTCGCTGAAGGAGGGGTACGAGGCGACACCGGACGCCCGGGCCTACGCCTGGTTCCAGCGGACGAAGGCCGACGGCGACGTCTTCGCCTCGATGCTGCGGGCGATCCACGACGACGCCGTCTCCGACGCCCTGGACGAACTCCTCGCCGGCGCCCGGGTGGTGGGCGTCATGGGCGGCCACGCGATGGCCCGCGGGACCACCGCCTACGCCGGTGCGGCCCGGCTGGGGCGCGAGCTGACCCGCGCCGGGTTCACGGTCGCCACCGGCGGCGGACCGGGGGCGATGGAGGCGGCGAACCTCGGCGCCTACGCCGCTCCCTTCGCCGACGACATGCTCGACGGCGCGCTCCGGATCCTCGCCGAGGCGCCCTCGTTCCGCCCGTCCATCACGGACTGGGCGCGGGCCGCCTTCGAGGTGCGTGAACGCTGGCCGGACGGCGGGGAGTCGGTGGGCATCCCCACCTGGTTCTACGGCCACGAGCCGCCGAACGCGTTCGCCGCGCACGTCGCCAAGTACTTCGCCAACGCCACCCGCGAGGACGGCCTGCTGGCCCGCTCCACCGCCGGAGTGGTCTTCCTGCCGGGCGCCGCCGGGACCGTACAGGAGATCTTCGACAACGCGACGCCGAACTACTACGAGTCGCGCGGTGAGCCGACGCCGATGGTGCTCGTGGACGAGGCGCACTGGACACGGGAGTTGCCGACCTGGCCCCTGCTGCGGTCGCTGGCCCGGGGCCGCTCGATGGAGTCCCGTATCAGCCTCGTTGACCGGATCGAGCACGCTTCGGACGCGATCAAACGTCTCGGCGGTTAATAAGCAGGTAAAGCCAACCGCCGTGGGCGGCATATGCATTGACACTACTTACGGAGCGCTTATAAACCTGTGAGCCTCTTGGGAGTGCTGGGGCCTCACCTCATCCGTCGCCCCAAAACCCCCGCAGCCCCCCGCAGTTATGCTCTGTAAAGGACAAACGTGTCCATAACTCGCCGTAGTGCACGTCGTTCCGTGCGCATCCTGGGTGTTGCCTCCGCGTCGGCCGCGGTGGTGCTGGGTCTGTCCAGCTCCGCGCTCGCGTGCAACATCCGTGACTTCAAGGCCGAAGCCAAGTGCGACGGCGAAAAGGGTGTCATCGTCGTCACCGACACCGACCGCTCCGCCGTCGAGGCCACCGTCACCGTGTTCCTCAAGGGCGACGGCGGCGTCGAGACCAAGGTGGGTGAACAGCAGGTCAAGGGCTCGGCCGAGGGCACTCCGGTCACCTTCCCGGAGGAGTGGAAGCCGAACGCGACCTACCGCGTCCACGTCAAGGCCGGCCACATCGTCGACGAGGACATCAAGCCCGACCTGGTGACCCCGTCCACCGCCTGCAAGACCGAGGAGACCGGGACTCCGACGCCCACGGCCTCCACGACGCCGTCGCCGTCGCCGACCAAGTCCGCCCCGGCCGAGTCGGCGTCCCCGTCTCCGTCGGTCTCCGAGTCCAGCTCCGCCCCGGCGGGCACGTCGAGCAACGCGCCGTCCCCGGCGGCCGGTGACTCGAACCTCGCCGAGACCGGTGCCAACTCCAACACCGGCCTGATCGCCGGCGTCGCGGCCGCCCTGGTCGTCGTCGGTGGTGGCGCGGTCTTCTTCGGCATGCGCCGCCGTGGGGCACGCAACACCGGCTGACGCCCCAGTCCGTACAGCACCGCGGCCCGTCCTCCTATCCCCAGGGGGCGGGCCGCGGTCATGTCCGGCCGGTCCCCCCGGAGTCGGCGGCGGCCGTGTCCCGCTCGGGGCCCTGCTCAGCCGAAGGTGGTCCGCTGCAACCAGAACTCCAGCAGCTCGCGCTCGCCCAGGACCTCGAGGCCGGGGCCGTCCAGCGGCAGCCGGCGGTAGAAGGCCAGCAGGACGGAGGTGAGCGGCCCGCGCAGGGCCACGGTCGCCTTCTCGTGCCCGCGGCGCCAGGTGACCCCGTCCTCGCCCAGCTCGACCAGCCATTCGGCGTTCAGGGCGGGCTCGGTGTCGGTGGCGTGCAGGTGGATACTGCGGCCGGGGCCGCGCAGCTCCTTCGCCCCCGGGTGGGCTGCGTTGCGCTGCACCCACTCCACGAGCTGGAGCCACTCGTCCAGCGCGTCGGCTGCGATGTCGGGCGCGACCTCGTAGGGCAGCCCGGCGGTGAGCGTGGCGTCCGCCCGGTGGACGGTGATCTCGTGGGCCATCCGGCGGGCCCAGAATCCGGAGCTGGCCGCGCCGGTCCACGACCACACCTCGGTGTCCGCGCCGGCCTCGCGCAGCGCGCCGACGACCAGGTCGCCGGTCTCGGCCAGCCAGGCGTCCAGCGCGGCCGCGTCGCCCTCGGTCTTCGGCCCTTCGCCGAGCGGCACCCGCTCGCGCTCGATCCGCTCCCGGGCCCGGCTGCGCACCATGGCGTCGACCCAGCGCAGGGCACCGCCCATATGGCGTACGAGCCGTTCGAGCGACCAGTCCGGGCAGGTCGGCACGGTGGCGGAGAGATCGGTGCCGGAGGTCACCACGGCTCTCAACTGCCCTACCTGGTGGGCGATCTCGTCACAGTACCGGTCGTGTGCGAGTAACGTCATGGCCTCACCCTAGGGCGGGGCGATCAGTCGAGCACGACGATTTCCGCCGCGTCGAACTCCACCCCGACCGCGTCACCGGCTTCCGGCGCGTCCCGCAGCGCGCAGGCCGCCTCCAGGCGCGGGCCGTCCTGGGGCTGGAGGTGGACGGCCACATGGGTGCCCTTGAAGGTGCGGGCGGACACCGTGCAGGGCAGGCCCGCGTCGGCCGCCACGAGCCGCACCCCGGCGGGCCGGACGAGAAGTGTGCGGTTGCCCTGCGCCGAGCCGTCCGGCACCGGCAGCTTGCCCCAGGGGCTGTCGGCGGCCGTACCGGCGACGGTCGCCGGGATCACGTTGTCGAAGCCGAGGAAGCGGGCCACGAACGCGTCGGCGGGCCGCTGCCAGACCTGCAGGGGCGTCCCGGACTGCGCGATCCGCCCGTCCCGCATCACCACCACCCGGTCGGCCAGCGCGAACGCCTCGCCCTGGTCATGGGTCACGGCGAGCACGGTCGTCCCCAACCGGCCGAACAGCTCCCGCAGTTCGACCACGAGCCGTTCGCGCAGCGAGCGGTCGAGCTGGCCGAGCGGCTCGTCCAGCATGAGCAGCCGGGGCCGGGGCGCGAGCGCCCGGGCGAGGGCCACACGCTGCTGCTCACCGCCGGACAGCCCGGCGACGGCCCGCCGGGCGGCGCCCGGCAGCCCGACCAGCTCCAGCAACTGGCCCACCTCGGCGCCCCGTTCGCCCTTGCGGACACCGTGCATGCGCAGCCCGAAGGCCACGTTGGCGCCGACGTCCCGCTGCGGGAAGAGCTGGTGGTCCTGGAACATCAGCCCGACACCGCGCCGGTGCGCGGGCACACCCGCCTGGTCGCGGCCGTCGAGCAGTACCCGCCCCGCGTCCAGCCGCTGCAGCCCGGCCACCGCCCGAAGCAGCGTCGACTTGCCGCTGCCGCTGGGCCCGAGCACACACACCACCTCGTGCTCGGCGACATCGAGGTCGACCGCGTCGAGCACGGCCCGCCCGCCGAGCCGCACGGTCGCGGTATCGAGGCTCAGCAGCATCAGAACTCCCCCGTCCGGTCGGTGCGCAGCCGCTCCAGGACGAGCAGCGCGACGGCGCACACCACCATCAGAATGGTCGAAAGGGCCATCGCCTGGCCGTAGTTGAGGTCACCGGGGCGGCTGAGCAGCCGGGCCACGGCGACCGGCAGGGTCGGGTTGTCGGGCCGGGCGATGAACACGGTCGCCCCGAACTCACCGAGCGAGACGGCGAACGCGAACCCGGCCGCGACCAGCAGCGCCCGCCGCACCATCGGCAGATCCACCTCGCGCCAGACCCGCCAGGGCGAGGCCCCCAGGACGGCCGCCGCCTCCCGCAGGCGCCCGTCCACCGCACGCAGCACGGGCAGCATGGTCCGTACGACGAAGGGGGCACCCACCAGCGCCTGGGCGAGCGGCACCAGGATCCAGGACTGGCGCAGGTCCAGCGGCGGCTTGTCGAGAGCGATGAGGAAGCCGAAGCCGACGGTCACGGCGGAGACGCCGAGCGGCAGCATCAACAGCGCGTCGAAGCCCCGTACCAGCCGTCCCGCGTCCCGGCGGGCCAGCGCGGCGGCGGCGAGACCTCCGATCAGTACGGCGATGGCGGTGGCGGCGACGGCGTACTCCAGCGAGGCCCACACGGCGTGCAGAGGTGCCACCAGGAACGTGCCGCCGTCGGAGTCGGTCAGCGCCCGGTAGTAGCCGAGACCGGGCGCGTCGAGGGACCGCCGGACGAGCACGGCCAGCGGCAGCACGAGGAGCAGGGCGACGGTGACGAGGACCCCGGCGAGCAGCGCCCACTGCCCGGCGCCGCGCGGCCGGCGGGCGGTCACCTTCGGGTCGACCAGGCGCAGCGCGCTCTCCCGCCGCCGTACGGTCCAGGCGTGCACGGCGAGGATCGCCCCCACGGCGGCGAACTGGACGAGGGTGAGGACGGCGGCCGTGGACAGGTCGAAGACTTCGGAGGTCTGCCGGTAGATCTCCACTTCGAGGGTGGAGAAGGTGGGACCGCCGAGGATCTGTACGACGCCGAAGGAGGTGAAGGTGAACAGGAACACCATCAGCGCGGCGGCGGCCACGGCGGGCGCGAGGGCGGGCAGCGTGATCTTCCGCCAGGCCGCGAACGGGGAGGCGCCGAGCATCCGGGCGGCCTCCTCCTGCCGGGGGTCGAGCTGGCTCCAGAGCCCGCCCACCGTGCGGACGACGACCGCGAAGTTGAAGAAGACGTGGGCCAGCAGGATCGCCCACACCGTGGTGTCCAGCCGTACCCCCCACAGTTCGTCGAGCAGCCCGCCCCGCCCGACCAGCGCCAGGAAGGCGCTGCCGACGACGACGGTCGGCAGCACGAACGGGACGGTGACGACGGCCCGCAGCAGCTGCTTGCCCGGGAAGTCGAGGCGGGCGAAGACATGGGCGGCGGGCAGGGCGAGCAGCAGGGTGAGCGCGGTGGAGGCGAGCGCCTGCCAGGTGGTGAACCACAGCACGTGCCGGATGTCCGGCTGCGTGACGACGTCCACGATCCGCCCGAACTGCCAGGCGCCGTCCACCTTCAGCCCGCGGGCGACGATCGCGGCCACGGGCCAGGCGAAGAACAGCGCGAAGAACGCGACGGGCAGCGCCATGAGGGCGAGCCGCGCCGCGTTTCCCCGCCGGGCGCCGGTTACTTCAGTACGAGCGACGTCCACGACTTGACCCACTGGTCGCGGTTGGCGGCGATCTTGTCAGGGGCCATGGTCTCGGGGTCCTTGGCCGCCGGGCCGTACTCGGTGAACTCGGCGGGCACCTCGGCTCCCTCCACCACCGGGTAGACGTACATGTTCAGCGGCATGTCCTCCTGGAACTCCTTGGAGATCAGGAAGTCGATGAACGCCTTGGCACCCTTGGGGTTCTTCGCGTTGCTGAGCAGGCCGGCGAACTCGATCTGCCGGAAGCAGGTGCCGGTGGCGACTCCGGTCGGGGCGGTGTCGGGCCGCTTCTTGGCGTAGATCACTTCGGCGGGCGGCGAGGAGGCGTACGACACCACGAGCGGGCGGTCACCGCCGGCCTTCTTGCCTCCGGTGGAGCCGGAGAACTCCTGGGAGTAGGCCTGCTCCCAGCCGTCGACCACCTTGACGCCGTTGGCCTTGAGCTTCTTCCAGTAGTCCTGCCACCCCCCGTCGCCGTACTTCGCGGCACTGCCGAGCAGGAAGCCGAGGCCGGGCGAGGAGGTGGCCGCGTTCTCGGTGACGAGGAGGTTCTTGTACCGCGGCTCGGCCAGGTCGGCGAAGGTCCGCGGCGGGGTCAGCTTGTGCTTGCCGAAGTAGGCCTTGTCGTAGTTGACGCAGATGTCGCCGTAGTCGACGGGCGTGACCCGGTGCTCGGCCTTGTCGAGCTGGTACGGGGCGCCGACCTTGTCGAGGCCCTTGGCCGTGTAGGGCTGGAACAGCCCGTTGTCGAGAGCGCGGGAGAGCAGGGTGTTGTCGACGCCGAAGAAGACGTCTCCCTGCGGGTTGTCCTTGGTCAGGATGGCCTTGTTGACGGCCTGACCCGCATCGCCGTCGTTGAGGACCCTGAGCTTGTAGCCGGACTGCTTCTCGAAGTCGCGCTGCACGTTCTTCGAGACGGCCCACGAGTCGTGGCTGACCAGGGTCACGGTCTTGGAGTCCGCGGACGACTTGCTCTCGCCGGAACCGCACGCGGACAGGCTGATCAGACCGAGCCCGACCGCCACGGCCACGAAGGTCTTGTTGTGCACTGGATGTCCTCCTGGGGTTGGCCAGGAAGAGACGCGGCCCTGCCCGGGATCCGCGAGGGAGACCCGGGCAGGGCGCAACAGCTTGAGTGAAGACCGAACTTCCTACCCAGAATGACCTGGGCGAGGTTCAGAGGGTCTGCGGCCCGGTTGCCGCACTCTCAGCGCTGTGGCGCTCCCCTGTCGGAATATGCAGATGTATGGACGATATGAAGTTGTACCGACGGCCTCAGATTACCGCTCGGTGGCCGCGAGCTGACCACAGGCCCCGTCGATCTCCTGACCACGGGTGTCCCGGACGGTGACGGGCACACCGTGTGCGGCGATGGCCTCGACGAACGCCTTCTCGTCCTCCGGCCGCGAAGCGGTCCACTTGGAGCCCGGCGTCGGGTTGAGCGGGATGAGGTTGACGTGCACGGGCCTGCCCTTGAGCAGCCGGCCGAGCCGGTCACCGCGCCAGGCCTGGTCGTTGATGTCCCGGATCAGCGCGTACTCGATCGACAGCCGACGCCCGGACTTCTCCACGTACTCGAACCCGGCGTCCAGCACCTCGCGCACCTTCCACCGCGTGTTCACGGGGACGAGGGTGTCGCGCAGCTCGTCGTCGGGGGCGTGCAGGGAGATCGCGAGGCGGCACTTGAAGCCCTCGTCGGCGAACCGGTGGATGGCCGGTACCAGGCCGACGGTCGAGACGGTGATCCCGCGCTGCGAGAGCCCGAGCCCGTCCGGGGCGGGATCCGTGAGCGCCCTGATGGCCCCGACGACCCGCTTGTAGTTGGCGAGCGGCTCCCCCATCCCCATGAAGACGATGTTGGACAGCCGCGCCGGCCCGCCGGGCACCTCCCCGTCCCGGAGCGCCCGCATCCCGTCCACGATCTGGTGGACGATCTCGGCGGTGGACAGGTTCCGGTCCAGCCCGGCCTGCCCGGTCGCGCAGAACGGGCAGTTCATGCCGCAGCCCGCCTGCGAGCTGATGCACATGGTGACCCGGTCCGGGTACCGCATCAGCACGGACTCGACGAGCGTCCCGTCGAACAGCCGCCACAGCGTCTTGCGCGTGGTCCCCTGGTCGGTCGACAGATGCCGGACGACGGTCATCAGCTCCGGGAACAGCGCCTCCCGCAGCTTGCCGCGCGCCCCGGCGGGAATGTCGGTCCACTGCTCGGGGTCGTGCGCGTACCGCGCGAAGTAGTGCTGCGAGAGCTGCTTGGCACGAAACGGCTTCTCGCCGATCTCGGCCACCGCGTCCTTGCGCTCGGCAGGCGTGAGGTCGGCGAGATGCCGCGGCGGCTTCTTGGCTCCGCGCGGGGCAACGAAAGTGAGTTCTCCGGGCTTAGGCATGGCTGTACCAGTGTCGCAGATCCACTTGGGTGACCTGCGGCTGCCGCCGGCTACGACTGTCCTTAGTAGCCGTCAGCCCCTCGACAACCCCTTGGCCGCGCCAAGGTCGGAAAGTTCGCAGATAGGCACTAAAGCAGACGAATATGCATGCCGATGATGCCGACGGGAGTTCGTACTGGCTTCCGGAGCATCACTCGATTCGGTTTCGCAAGGAGAAGCGTATGAGTCCTGGGTACAGGACGAAGTCACGCCCGGGCCCACTCCCGAGTACGGGAAGGTGGGTGGCCGGCGGAGCAGTGGCGTTGGCTCTCGGGCTCGTGGGGATCGCGAGCCCCGCCATGGCTGTGGCACAGGACCACGAAAGCCCCGCCGGCCGGCACGCCGCCTCACCCTCGGGCGGGGAGAAATGCACGTACACCCCGAAGGGGATTCCGGGCCTGCTGGGCGTGCTGCTGGGGGCCGGCAGGGGCTGCATGACGGGCCCTCCCGGACCTTCGGGCGCGACAGGTGCCCAGAGAGTTCGTGGCGACTTCAAGGAAGCTGCCCCAGGCCAGACGGCCGACGTCTTCGTGAACTGCCCGGAGGGCCAGGTCGCCACGGGTGGGGGTTTCGACATTTTCGAACCGGCCACCACCCTCACGCCCGGTCGCTTCCGGGTCCGTGACTCGGCGCCGCTTTCGGTGATCGGCACGGAGCGGCCTACTGCGTGGCTCGTTTCCGGCATCAACGAAGGCCAGGACACTTCCTCCGTGGCAGCGTGGGCAGTCTGCGTCGACTCTGCCCAGTAACCGCGATTTCGCAGCCCTCCCTAGCGCCCGATCGGTACCGCTGCTGGTGCAGGAGGAGTTGCTGCCCGGCTCAGTGGCCGTGCCGGTAAGGCCGAACAAGCGGCCCCTGACCAGGTACCTGGGTCAGGGGCCGTTCTCGCTCATGACATGGCCGGTCTCCCGACCGCACGCCGCCTGCCGGGGTGGAACCCGTCCTACAGGACGGCAACCGTCTCCGCGTCGCCGTACCTGAATCCGTCGTTGTCGAAGTAGAAGACGGTGACCTTGACCTTGTCCCCCTTGTCGAAGTGCGCGCCTGCGGCCGGGCGCATGGTCACCTGCGCGACATGGTTGTCGTAGTCGCAGACCAGCTGGTCCTTTTTGACGGTGCCCGCAGCGATGGATTGGTCGTGGGGGCTGTGGTTGAGCGTCGTCGCGTTGGCCACGAGTTCGTGGTCCATGCCGGCGTCGCAGGAGTAGGTGACCGTCACCTGCAGGCCGGGGGTGTGCTGCGACACCTTGTCTATGGACAGCAGGTTGGCCTTGGCCGCCGCCGAAGGCGCGGTCGCCAGGGCGCCGGCACCGATCAGAAGAACGGTGGCTGCGGTTCCGGCGACGCGTCGACGGAGACTGGATGACGTCATCTTGGGTTCTTCCTTCCCCCTTGCGCGGTCACCCTTGGTCGAGGTGTGGAGGATTCTCCAACTAAGCGGGTAACTGCGGCAGTTGGTCAATTCGACCTGGATGTTACGAGATCGTCGAGTGCTTCCGGTATCCGAATTGCCGACGGCGCCTCGTGAGGAACCCCGCACCCTGCCGGATGAACCGCCCCCGCCTCGACGTCGTCGGCAGCGGGGCACCGACGAGCGAGCTGTTCGCTCGGGCCGTCAGTCGTCGCCGAGGTTGCCGCCGTCCGCGCGTCGGCGTCGGTTGCGGTCGGAGGTGCGGACGAGTTCTCCCGCGGCGAGTGTCAGCTTCGCCACGGGGCGGGTCCAGCGTGGGCCGCCGCGCTCCGCCCACACCACGCAGACGCATCCGCCGACGACGAGGGCGAGGACGCCGAGCAGTAGAAAGATCACGTTTGCCCCACTGGTGCGGTGCTGCCGGAAGTCTTGGTCGCTCCGGCAGACGTCACTCGCACACGAAAGGTTCCGTCACCAGGCCACGGGCAGGGTCCTGGGGCCGCGGATCAGGCCCCGGCGCTGGAACTCGACCTCCGCCGGGGGCACGGCCAGCCGGATTCCGGGGAACCGGGCGAGTACGGCGCCGATCAGGACCTCGGCCTCCATGCGGGCCATGATGGCGGCCAGGCAGTGGTGCGGGCCGTGGCCGAAGGCCAGGTGGGGGGAGCCCTCGCGGTCGAAGTCCAGGGCGTCGGGGTCGGGGAAGACCTCGGGGTCGCGGTTGGCGGAGACGTACGCGTTGTAGACGATCTCGCCGGCCCGGATCAGCCGGCCGCCGACCTCGACGTCCTCGACGGCGACGCGGGGGATGCCGACGCCGTTGCGGTGCGGGACGTAGCGGAACAGCTCGTCCACGGCCCGGGGCAGCAGCTCCGGCTCGCGGCGCAGCCGGTCCATGTGCTCGGGGTGGGTGAGCAGCGCGTACATCATCGAGCCGCTGTTGTTGCGGACCGCGTGGCCGCCGCTGACCTGGATGGCGGTGGCGAGGGAGATCGCCTCGTCGTCGGTGATCTCACCTGCCGCTGCGGCCTGCGCCAGCACTCCCGCGAGGTCCTCGCGGGGCTCCGCACGGCGCTGCTGGAGCAGCTCGACGATCCTGGCCCGGGTGGCCTGGGCGGCCGTCTCCGCGCGCTTCTTGGAGTCGGCGCCCGCGGACAGCAGCGCCTCCCCCGTCGCCGCCCAGCGGTGCCAGTCCTTCTCCTCCACGCCGAGGAAGTCGCGGACCACGGCGATCGGGAACGGGCCGTGCAGGTGCTCCATGAGGTCGGCCGGTGTACCGGCGCGTTCCATCCCGTCGAGCAGTTCGGCGGCCCTGCGCTCGGCCAGCGGCCGCAGCCGCAGCATGCTCTTCCCGGTGAAGGCACGGGCGACGACCCGGCGCAGCCGGTTGTGCCGGGGCGGGTCGATGTACTGCAGGCCCGCCGTCTGCGAGGCCACCGGCACCGGGCGCATGCTGGTCACATCGCGGCCGACGACCTGTTCCCGGGAGAAACGCGGGTCGGAGGTGACGAAGCGGACATCCTCGTACCGGGTGACCAGCCAGGCGTACCCGTCGCCGTGCGGCAGCCTGATCCGGGCGACCGGCTCGTCACGCAGCAGCTCGTCCAGGAACGGGTCGGGGTCGAGCGCGGGCAGGTCGTCGACGGGCCAGAACCTCACCGGCGGAGGCGACGGAGCGGGAGCCATGCCGACCGGCGGAGATAGTGGGGCAGGGGCCGCGTCAACCGGCGGAGAAGCCGGAACGGGAGTCACCCCGACCGGCGGAGAAGACGGAGCGGAGGCCGCGTCGGCCGGCGGAGGCTGCGGGGTCGGGGGTGGGTCGGCCGGCGGAGGAGGCGGGGCTGGGTCGAGGGGCATCGGGCACACTCCCTGCTGCGTCACCGGGCGGCGGAAGGCGGCGGAGGACACACCGTCCTCTGAGGGAGTCTGCCGTCGGCCGGCCCCTGCTGCGATTTGTGCTGCGTCATCCGGGGGCCGGGTACGGCGACGGGCCCCCGCCCTGCTCAGGACGGGGGCCCGGAAGTCGTACGGCGCTCACTCACGCGGAGCCGACGAACACCACCATCAGCAGCCAGACCACCGGCGCCGTGGGCAGCAGCGAGTCCAGTCGGTCCATGATGCCGCCGTGCCCGGGAAGCAAGGTGCCCATGTCCTTGATGCCCAGGTCCCGCTTGATCATGGACTCGCCGAGGTCGCCGAGCGTGGCGCTGGCCGCGACCGCGAGGCCGAGCAGCAGGCCCTGCCACCAGACGCCGTCGTCGATCAGGAACTGCATGCACAGCGCGCCCGCGACCATGGCGAACAGCACCGCGCCCAGCAGGCCCTCGCGGGTCTTGCCGGGGCTGATGCGCGGGGCGAGCTTGTGCCGGCCGAAGCGCCAGCCGACCGCGTACGCGCCGGTGTCGCTGACGACCGTCAGCAGCAGGAAGGTGAGGACCCGCCAGGAGCCGTCGTCGGCGGTGAGCATCAGCGCGACGAACGTGGCCAGGAACGGCACGTAGAACGCCGCGAAGACGCCGGCCGTGACGTCCTTGAGGTAGCCCTCGGGCGGCTCGGTCATGCGCCAGACGAGAACGGCGAGAGCCGTCAGGGCCATGGCGATCCACGCGCCCTCGGCACCGCGCACATAACCGGCGACCACCATCGCCGCACCGCCGACCGCGAGCGGCACGAGCGGCGCCTTGAGGCCCTTGCGCTCCTGCAGCCTGCTGGTCAGCTCCCACAGACCGACGACGACGGCGACCGCGATCACGCCGACGAACACGGCCTTGACGATGAACAGGGACGCGACGATCACCACACCGAGCCCGACGCCGACCCCTATGGCCGCGCTCAGGTCACGGCCCGCGCTCTTCTTCTGCGGCGCTGGCGCCGGCTGCGGGGCGTCGGGCATGGGCTCCGGATTCTGGGTCTGGGCCGGGACGGGCCGGTCCTGGAAGGTCTCGTCTCGGAAGAAGGGGCCGCCCAGCCGAGCGGCCCCCCGGTCGTCGCCCTGGTCCCCGCCGTACACGGGTACCTCAGGCACGATGGGCATGGGGCGAGTCTGCTGCGCCTGAGGCGCATCGTACGCGGGACCCGCCGGGGCGGCCCCCTGGACAGGCTGGGCGGGCCCGCCGGCGGTGGACCCCCAGTACCCGGCCTGCTCCACCGCTGGCGGCGCCCCCCAGGAAGAGTCGCTCATCAGACTTCGAGCAGCTCCGCTTCCTTGTGCTTCAGAAGCTCGTCCACCTGAGCGACGTACTTGTGCGTGGTGTCGTCCAGCTCCTTCTCCGCACGGCGTCCCTCGTCCTCGCCGACCTCGCCGTCCTTGACGAGCTTGTCGAGGGCTTCCTTGGCCTTGCGGCGCACGGAGCGGATGGACACACGCGCGTCCTCGGCCTTGCCCTTGGCGACCTTGATGTAGTCGCGGCGGCGCTCCTCGGTCAGCTCGGGGAACACCACACGGATGATGTTGCCGTCGTTGCTGGGGTTGACGCCCAGGTCGGAGTCGCGGATGGCCTGCTCGATGTTGCGCAGCGCGCTCTTGTCGAACGGCGTCACGACCGCCATGCGCGGCTCCGGCACGGAGAACGAGGCCAGCTGGTTGATCGGCGTCGGGGCACCGTAGTAGTCGGCCACGATCTTGTTGAACATCGCCGGGTGCGCACGGCCGGTGCGGATCGCGGCGAAGTCCTCCTTGGCGACCACGACGGCCTTCTCCATCTTCTCCTCGGCCTCGAGGAGGGTCTCTTCGATCACCACTTGCTCCTGCGTGTCTTGAGTGAGGCCCGGCTGCTGTTCCTCTGTCGGGCGGCGGCCGGCTGCGTCGCGTCTTCTTCCTGCACGGTTCCCGACCGGCAGGACATTGTCCATCCCCCGGCCAGGGCGCGTCCCGTCCGTCCCTCGGACAGGCTGCGCACCCCGGGCGTCAGGGTGTGCCGGTCAGTCCCGGCTGCTCTGGTCGCCCACCAGCGTGCCGATCTTCTCACCCTTGACGGCGCGGGCGATATTGCCCTCCGCGAGAAGCTCGAAGACGAGGATCGGGAGCTTGTTGTCGCGGCACAGCGTGATGGCGGTGGCGTCGGCGACCTTGAGGTCGCGGGTGATGACCTCGCCGTAGCCGAGGGCGTCGAACTTGACGGCGTCGGGGTTGGTCTTGGGGTCGGAGTCGTAGACCCCGTCCACGCCGTTCTTGCCCATGAGCAGCGCCTCGGCGTCGATCTCCAGGGCGCGCTGGGCGGCGGTGGTGTCGGTGGAGAAGTAGGGCATGCCCATACCGGCGCCGAAGATGACCACGCGGCCCTTCTCCAGGTGGCGCACGGCGCGCAGGGGAATGTACGGCTCGGCGACCTGCCCCATGGTGATGGCGGTCTGCACCCGGCTGTCGATGCCCTCCTTCTCCAGGAAGTCCTGGAGGGCGAGGCAGTTCATCACGGTGCCGAGCATGCCCATGTAGTCGGAGCGGGCGCGGTCCATGCCGCGCTGCTGGAGTTCGGCGCCGCGGAAGAAGTTGCCTCCACCGATGACGACCGCGATCTCGGCGCCGTCGCGCACGACGGCCGCGATCTCGCGGGCGATCTTGTGCACCACGTCCGGGTCCACGCCCAGACCGCCGCCACCGGAGAAGGCCTCTCCGGACAGCTTCAGCAGAAACCGGCCGCGTACTTTGCCGTCGTCGCTCTTCTGGGCCTTGGTGGTCATGGAGATCCCGCCTCTTTCACGTGTTGCACATACGAAGAAGGCCATTGCCGATGGGGTCGCTTTTCGCTCCCATGCGCGGCAATGGCCTCCTCGTCAGATCTGCTGCCGTCCGCCCCACGCCCGGGTGTGGCGGTGTGCGCGGACGACTGCTGTCGACCCTATCGGGATTTCTCCGCGGGTCGCGCGTCGATCGCGGTACGGACTCAGATGCCGACCTTGATGCGCGAGAAGCGCTTCAGGGTGACACCGGCCTCGTCCAGCACCTTCTGGACCGACTTCTTGTTGTCGAGCGCGTACGGCTGGCCGAGCAGCGTGGCGTCCTTGAAGAAGCCGTTGACGCGACCCTCGACGATCTTGGCGATCGCGGCCTCGGGCTTGCCCTCGGCGCGGGTGGTCTCCTCGGCGATGCGGCGCTCGGACTCGACGACCTCGGCCGGGACCTCCTCCTGGGAGAGGTACTTCGGCGCGAAGGCGGCGATGTGCTGGGCGATGCCCTTGGCGACCTCGGCGTTCGGCTTGTCGAACTCGACCAGGACACCGATCTGCGGGGGCAGGTCGGGCATGGTGCGGTGCATGTAGGCGGTGACGTAGCCGTCGGCGAACTGCGCGAAGCGGTCCAGGACGATCTTCTCACCGAGGTTGGCGTTGGCCTCGTCCACGAACGCCTGGACGGTCTTGCCGGCCTCGATCTCGGAGGCGAGCAGGGCCTCGAGGTCGGCCGGGTTCGTCTTGGCGACGTGCTCGGCGATGGCCTGGGCCACGGCCTGGAACTTCTCGCCCTTGGCGACGAAGTCCGTCTCGCACTTCAGCTCGACGAGGACGCCGGAGGAGTTGTCGTCGGCGATGATGGAGACCACGGCGCCGTTCTCGGCGGAGCGGCCCTCGCGCTTGGCGACGCCCTTCTGGCCCTTGATGCGCAGCGCCTCGACGGCCTTGTCGACGTTGCCCTCGGCCTCGTCCAGCGCCTTCTTGCAGTCCATCATGCCGGCGCCCGTGAGCTCACGGAGCTTCTTGACGTCGGCGGCGGTGTAGTTCGCCATGAGTCTGTGAGTCTTTCTCGAAGTCTGGGAGATCTTCAGGTCCGCACGGTTCGGGATCCACATGTAGCCGCGGATCCCGTACGCGATGCCGACCTACGGGTGAACAGCGGGGGCGGACTTGATGTCACCGCCCCCGCCGTCAACGCTGACGTCAGGCCTGCTCGCCCTCGGCGGCCGGAGCGGCCTCGGCGGCGGGGGCAGCCTCGGTGGCCTCGGCGGCCGGAGCAGCCTCGGCGGCCGGAGCAGCCTCGGCAGCCGGGGCGGCCTCGGCAGCCGGAGCCTCGTCCTTCTTCTCACCCTCGAGCAGGTCGCGCTCCCACTCGGCGAGCGGCTCGGCAGCGGCCTTCTCTCCCTTGTCACCGGTGGCGACACGGGAGCGGGAGATGAGGCCCTCGGCGACGGCGTCGGCGATCACGCGGGTGAGCAGGGTGACGGAGCGGATCGCGTCGTCGTTGCCCGGGATCTTGTAGTCGACCTCGTCGGGGTCGCAGTTGGTGTCGAGGATCGCGACGACCGGAATGTTCAGCTTCCGGGCCTCACCAACCGCGATGTGCTCCTTCTTGGTGTCCACGATCCAGACGGCGCTGGGCACCTTCTGCATCTCGCGGATACCACCGAGGGTCTTCTCGAGCTTGGCCTTCTCGCGGGAGAGGACCAGCAGCTCCTTCTTGGTCAGACCGGAGGCCGCGACGTCCTCGAAGTCGATCTGCTCAAGCTCCTTGAGGCGCTGCAGACGCTTGTAGACGGTCGAGAAGTTGGTGAGCATGCCGCCCAGCCAGCGCTGGTTGACGTAGGGCATGCCGACGCGGGTGGCCTGCTCGGCGATGGCCTCCTGCGCCTGCTTCTTCGTGCCGACGAACATGACCGTGCCGCCGTGGGCGACGGTCTCCTTGACGAACTCGTAGGCGCGGTCGATGTACGACAGCGACTGGAGCAGGTCGATGATGTAGATGCCGTTGCGCTCGGTGAAGATGAAGCGCTTCATCTTCGGGTTCCAGCGACGGGTCTGGTGACCGAAGTGGACGCCGCTCTCCAGCAGCTCCCGCATCGTGACGACGGCCATGGCCGTATCTCCTTGTTTTTCTCGGTTGTGCCGCGCCCGCCGGACGGCGGCCGCGCCTGACGCCCGCGGTGCGCCGTGCCGCAAAGGACCGAGAGGCGCTTGGTACGAACCGTTGCCGGGTGCCGTACCGGGGCGTGCGAAGTCGACCCGGTGACCCGGATCGCCAGAAGAAGTGTACGGGACCGGCGAGGCACCGGGTGACGCCACTGTCCACAACCGGGGAGTGGTCCACAGTCTTCGGCCGTGATCGGCGCTGGTGCGGGACGGTTCTCGCATGCGATGTGCGATGCGATGTGTGTCGGCGTGGGCGGCCGTGCTGCTGGGCCTGGCCGCGGCCGCGTTCACTCCTCTGGCCCGGGCGGACACCCCGATCCCTGGGCCACCGCCCGCCTCACCGGCCCCGGCACCGGTCCCGGCCGTGGGCCGCGCCTGGCCGGTGGGAGGCCGGCCGCCGGTGCTGCGCGGCTGGGAGCCACCGGCGACGGTGTACGGCGCCGGCCACCGGGGCGTGGATCTGGGGGCGCCGGCCGGTTCACCGGTGAGAGCGGTCGCGGCCGGCCGGGTGTTCTTCGCGGGCCGGGTGGCGGGGCGGGGCGTGGTGTCGGTGGAGCCGGCGGGGACGGATCTGCGCACTACGTACGAACCGGTGAGGCCGTCGGTGAAGAAGGGCGACGAGGTGGGGGCGGGTGAGGTGGTGGGGGTGGTCGAGCCGACGGGCTCGCACTGCGGGACGGCGACATGCGTGCACTGGGGCCTGCTGAGAGGCGACACCTATCTGGACCCGCTCTCCCTGCTCCCTCCGTGGCTGCTGCGCAGGGGCCCCTCGAGACTCCTGCCGGTGCTGGGCGTACCCCTTCCCGGATAGCCCCGCCCCGGTTGGCCCCGCCTCAGACAGCCGGTCGTGCCGCTGGGGCGGTACCCGCCCCGGAGAAGGGCGGCGCCCCGCCGGTGCGGGCGAGTGAAACCCCTCCCCGCCCGGCCCCGATCACAGCCACAGCCACAGCCGACCTCAGCCCTTCACACCCCGCAGAGCCATCGCCACGGCCGCGTGCGTGATCACCGCAGGATCCTCCGCCGCGCCCAGCTCGATGCGCCGCACAGCCGCGTCCACCACGCCCTGCAGCAGCATCGCCGCGAGCCGAGGCTGCCCGTGCCCCATCTCCCCCAGCGCCTCGACGACCATCGCGACCAGCCCTCCGTGGGCCGCCCGGATCTTCTCCCGTGCGCCCGCGTCCAGCTCGCTCGCGGAGATCGCGACGACCGCCCGGTGCCGCCGGTCCCCGACCAGCGCCAGCTGCCGCCGCACATACGCCTCGACCCTGCCCTCGGGCGAGTCCGCGCGCTCCATGGCCGAGGCCACCTCCGCCGCCCACAGCGGGAAGTCGACCTCGCACAGCTCCTCGACCACGGCCGCCCGCGACCGGAAGTACTCGTACACGGACGACCGCGCCAGCCCCGTCCGCTCGGCCAGCGCGGGAAAGGTCAGCGCTTCCGTGCCGCCCTCGGACAGCAGGGACCGAGCCGCGTCCAGAAGGGCGGCTCGCTGCATCGACCGGTGCTCGGCCACGGAGGCCGCTCGAATCCTTGGCACGGCGACCACTTTACGGACACGCCCTCGCGGAAGGGAGGACTCAGCGCCCGAAGCTCGCCAGCTTGGCCCGCAGCTGCAGCACCGACTTGGTGTGGATCTGGCTGACCCGGCTCTCGGTGACACCGAGCACGTTGCCGATCTCGGCGAGGGTGAGCCCCTCGTAGTAGTACAGCGTGACGACGGTCTTCTCCCGCTCGGGCAGCGTGTTGATGGCCCGCGCGAGGAACCGCCGCAGTTCGCGGTCCTCGGCCACCTCCACCGGGTTGTCGGCGGCGGTGTCCTCCAGCGTGTCCATGAGGCTGAGCCGGTCCCCGCCCTCGCCGCCGACGTGCAGCAGTTCCTCCAGGGCGACCACGTTGGCCAGTGACAGCTGGCTGAACACGGCGTGGAGTTCGTCGACCTCCATGTCCAGCTCGGTGGCGACCTCGCTCTCGGTCGGTGTCCGCCGCAGCCGGGCCTCCAGGGTGGCGTAGGCGCGCTCGACGTTGCGCGCCTTCTGCCGGACCGAGCGGGGGATCCAGTCCAGCGCCCGCAGCTCGTCGATCATCGCGCCGCGGATCCGGGTGATCGCGTACGTCTCGAACTTGATCTCCCGGTCGATGTCGAACTTCTCGATCGCGTCGATCAGCCCGAAGACCCCGGAGGACACGAAGTCGGCCTGCTCCACGTTGGGCGGCAGACCGACGCTCACCCGGCCCGCCACGTACTTGACGAGCGGCGAGTAGTGCAGGATCAGCTGCTCCCGCAGCCGGTCGTCCCCCGTCGCCTTGTACGACCGCCACAGCTCGTCGAGCGTCGAGGGAGCGGGCGGCCGCACGCTGCCACCGTCGCGGGCGGCTGGGGGGAGCGCCGCCCGGTCGGACCCGGAGGTGTGCTGGGGCATTCGTCGCCTTGTGCCGTTCTGCCGTGAAGTGCCGTGAAGTGCCGTGAAGTGGGAGTGGTGGGGTTCGTGGGAGGAAGTGGGCTGCCTGGGTGAGCTGCCGGCCTGATGCCGAGTTGGCGCGGTCTGTGTCGGCGCCTTCGTGAGCGTAGCGTGACTGAGACGTCGCGATGTGCGAACAGCGAGGCACCACCCCTGCGCGGGGCGCCCGGGGCGGCCCGGTGACGGTCTCCCGGGGCTCGCTCTGCGTGACCGACCACAGAGGCCAACTCCGGGAAACCTCAAGGGCGTCGGGGGTTCGCCCGGACGGCCGAACACGCTCGGTCAGCATGAGCGGTGACCGTCCCGCAGCGAGGTCATCGCCTGGCGTGTCAACTTCCAGCCATCGCCATGTCGTTCGACGTATCCAAGTGCTCGGAGTTCGTACAGTCGGGCGATCGCCGCGTCCGGCGTGGTCCGCGCGCCGAGCGCGATCTCCTCGGCGGGGGCCGCGCGGCCGCCGGGCAGGGCGGCGAGGACGGTCCGGGCGGCCGGTTCCAGCAGGTCCCGTGGGAGGACGGGGCCCCGGCGGGGCGGGGCCAGTTCACCCATGTCGCCCACGAGTTCGACGACCTCCGCGGCATCGGTGACCAGGGCGGCCTCCCCGCGCAGCAGCTCGTGCACGCCGGCGGAGAGGGCGCTGGTGACCGGGCCGGGCACGCCCATGGTGAACCGTCCGAGACGCTGCGCGGCCCGCGCGGTGGCCAGCGAGCCGCTGCGGCAGGCGGCCTCCACGACGACGGTGCCCCGGGTCAGCGCGGCGATGACGCGGTTGCGGAGGATGAACCGGCTCGGCGTCGGGTGATCGCCCGGCGGCAGCTCGCCCACGACCAGTCCCTGTTCCGCGATCCTGCCGATCAGCGCGGCATGGCCGCGCGGGTAGGGCCGGTCGACGCCGCAGGCGAGGACGGCGACGGTGGCTCCGCGGGCGGCGAGGGCGCCTCGATGGGCGGCGCCGTCGATGCCGTAGGCGCCGCCGGACACCACCACCCATCCCCGCTCGGCGAGGCCCGCGGCGAGGGTGGCCGCCACATGGGTGCCGTACGCGGTGCAGGCGCGGGCGCCCACCACGGCGACGGACCGCAGCGCCCACATCCGCAGGCTGGGCCGCCCTCGCACCCACAGCCCGAGGGGCCGCGCGTCCCCGAGGTCGTCGAGCTGCCCGGGCCACTCGGCGTCCCCAGGGCACACGAACCGCGCCCCGGCGGCCTCGGCCACCGCGAGGTCCCGCTCCGGCTCCGCCCGCTCGGCCCGTGCGACCAGCCCCGCCCACCGCACCGCGCTCACCCCGGGCAACGGCTCGCCGCTGTCGCACAGCCGCCCCATCACCTCCCGCGCCCCGAACGCCCGTACCCACCGCCCGCCGGCCTCGTCCCCCGGCTCGATGACCCGGGAGAGAAAGACCCGGCCGAGCAGTTCGCCGTCGGGGTCCTCGTCCCCGCTCACGTCGGCGCCCCGATGGCCATCGGAACGCCACGGGGCACGCCGGTGCGCAACTGCAGGGCCAGGGCGACGTCGGTCGCGTCGGGGCGGTCGTGCCCGACCAGGTCGGCGACCGTCCAGGCGACGCGCAGCACCCGGTCGATCCCGCGGGCCGTGAGCACACCCCGCTCGAGGCCGCGCTCGGCCTCGTCCATCGCGCCGGCGACGGCGTGGTACCGGCCGCGCAGTTCCCGGCCCGGCACTTCGCTGTTGGTGCGCCACGGGGTGCCGGCGAGGCGGGCGGCCGCCCGTTGCCGGGCCTGCCTCACCCGGCCGGCCACGATCGCGGTGGACTCGCCGCGGGCGCCGGGCTCGGTGAGCTGGGCCCGGCTGACGGGATCGACTTCCACCCGCAGGTCGACCCGGTCCAGCAGCGGGCCGGACAGCCGGGACTGGTAGCGGCGGATCGCCGAGGGAGGACACTCGCACAAGGAGTCGCGCAGCGAGAAGCGCCCGCACGGGCAGGGGTTGGCCGCCAGCACCATCAGGAACCGCGCCGGGAACCGGACCACGCCCGCGCTGCGTGCGATCACGACGTGCCCCGATTCCAGCGGCTGCCGCAGGGCGTCCAGGGTCTGGCTGTGGAACTCGGGCGCCTCGTCCAGGAACAGCACGCCCCGATGGGCGAGGGAGACGGCCCCGGGGCGGGCGATGCCGGGGCCGCCGCCGACGAGTGACTGCATCGTCGCCGAGTGGTGCGGGGCGCAGTAGGGCGCGACGTCGATGAGCGGCTTGCCCGGCGGCAGCAGTCCGGCCACCGAGTGCACCGCCGTGACCTCCAGCGACTCCTCCCTGGTGAGCCGGGGAAGCACGGCGGGCAGGCGTTCGGCGAGCATGGTCTTGCCCGCGCCGGGCGGCCCCTCCAGGAACAGATGGTGTCCGCCGGCGGCGGCCACCTCCGCCGCCGTGCGGGCCGAGGCCTGGCCGACGACGTCCGCCAGGTCGTGATCGTGGTCGTGCTGTGCGGCGCCGAGGCTGTGCATGCCGGTGGCGGCGCCCGTGCCGGGCACCCGCAGACCGGCCAGGAGGGGGTCCGGGCGTCCCTGCCCGTCCGGTTCCTCCTCGGGGACCGGTTCCTCGGTCAGCACGGCGACGAGCTGCCGCAGGCTGCGGACGCCGAGCACCGACACGCCGGGGACCAGCGAGGCCTCCGCGGCGGCGCACTCCGGTACGACCACCTGCTCGTAGCCCGCGTCGGCGGCGGCGAGGACCGCGGGCAGGATGCCCCGCACCGGCCGCACCCGGCCGTCCAGGCCCAGCTCCCCGATCATGACGATGTCCGCGAGGACCCGGGGATCGATCCGCTCGGCAGCACCGAGCACCGCGCAGGCCACGGCCAGATCGAAGCCGGAGCCGGCCTTGGGCACCGACGCCGGGCTGAGTCCGACGGTGAGTTTCTTCTGCGGCCACACGCCGCCCGAGTTCACGACGGCCGCCCGGACCCGGTCGCGGCTCTCGGTCAGGCTCTTGTCCGGGAGGCCGACCAGGGTGAAGGCCGCGACGCCTGGCTCGAGGTCGGCCTGGACCTCGACGACCACGCCCTCGACGCCGACCAGGGCGACGGAGCACGTACGGGCGAATCCCATTCAGGCCACCCCCCGCGCGTGCTCGACGGACGGGGCGCCCCGGCGGGGCAGCAGGACCCCGATCACATCGATGCGGACGCCTCCCGGCGGCGCTCCCCCGTGGGCGTGGATCCAGCGTTCGGCCAGGCCCCGCAGCCGTTCGGCCTTGCGCGGGGTGATCGCGGCCATCGGATGCTCGTAGGCGCCGCCCCTGCGGGTCTTCACCTCGCAGACGACGAGCGCGTCGCCGTCCCGCGCCACGATGTCGATCTCGCCGGACCGTCCGCAGCGCCAGTTGCGCGCCAGGACCGCCATCCCGGCCCGGGCCAGCCGCCGCGCGGCCAGCTCCTCGCCGTACCTGCCGAGTGCACTGCGTGCTTTGCTCATGTCGGCACCACCTCCGGCGCCAACGGTCACGCATCCCACCGCGGTAAGTTGATCTTGGTGGACTACTCGGCGGTTGTGGATAACCCCGTCACCCGCGAGGCGGCCTCAGCCGCCCGGAAGCTCCAGGTCGCTCTTGTTCAGCTCCTCGATGTTCACGTCCTTGAACGTGAGGACGCGGACCTGCTTGACGAAGCGAGCCGGCCGGTACATGTCCCAGACCCAGGCGTCGGCCATGGACACCTCGAAGAACACCTCGCCCTGGACCGAGTGCACCTGCATCTCGTAGTCGTTGGTGAGATAGAAGCGCCGCTCGGTCTCGATCACGTATTTGAACAGACCGACGACGTCTCGGTACTCCCGGTAGAGCTTCAGCTCCATCTCGGTCTCGTACTTCTCGAGGTCCTCGGCGCTCATGGCATGTTCCCCTTCAGCCGTGCGATCCCACCATTGTGCGCCAGTCCCGGGGTCCCTCAGACGATTTCCGTGTCGAGGGTCACGGGCCTGGCCGGAGGACCTTCGTCGAGCAGCCGCTGCAGCAGCTCGGCGAGTCTGGTCGGATACACCGTCTCATGTGCCCGGGTCAGTTCCTGACACGTCCACCAGCGCGCTCCCGCGACACTGCGCCGCTCCAGCTCCGTCAGCCCCGCCGCCGCGGTGACCGTCTGGGTCGTACGGGCCAGGTAGTACCACTCGTCCTGGTCCCAGCGACGGCCCGCGAACGGGAAGGAGCACCGGCGCCGCCACAGCACCGGGCCGAGGTCGACATCCGTGATGCCGGTCTCCTCGGCGAGTTCCCGCAGCGCGGCCTCCTCGCGCGTCTCGGCTCCCTCCAGACCTCCGCCGGGGGTGAACCACCAGTCGTCGGCCGGGTCGTCCGGCTCATGGCCGTGCAGAAGCAGGATGCGGTCCTCGGGGTCGAGGAGGACCACCCGGGCCACCTTGCGCAGGCCGCCCTCGAACGCGTTCTCGCCCGTCCGCACGGTCTCAGCGGACACCGGCCGCCTCCGGGCGCGCGGCACGGGCGCGGGAGCGGCCCAGGCGCCCCGCGATCGGGCCGTACGCGCCGCCGCCGAGGACGAGGACGGCACCGGCGCCGACCAGCAGCTCGATCGTGCGCAGCGGGCCGGGCCGGGAGAGGGCGCCCAGGGACTCGAAGCCGGTGGGGCGCTTGAGCGGGCCCTCCCAGGGCCAGACGACGGCGTCCACGCGGGCGGAGACGGCATCGCTGGAGACCGTGCCCCGAGCCGCGTCCGTGAGGTGGGCGGTGGAGTCCAAGGAGCCCTGGCGTTCGTCTCCGAGGAGGAACAGCCGGCCCTTCGGGACGGTCACGGTCGGGAAGTTCTTGATCTCGGCGAGGCTGCCCTTGGGCAGGTAGGGCTCGTCGATCTGCTTGCCGTTGACGGTCAGCTTGCCGTCGGTGCAGCAGGAGACGGTGTCGCCGCCGACCGCGACGACGCGCTTGACCACCTTGGCGTTGCTGACCCAGGTCTTGTCCTCGAAGACGACCACGTCACCGCGCCGGACCTCGTCACCGTCGACCCGCTGGGCGAGCACACGGTCGCCGGCGTCGATGGTCGGGGTCATGGAGCTGGTCGGCACGGTGTACGGCCGGTAGACCACCGCGGCCCAGGCGAATCCGCCGAGGAACAGCACCAGGCCCAGTGCCACGGCAAGCCCGGACAACCGCTGCCCGATCCGGCTGCCGCCGGCCTGTGCCGTGCCTGTGCCACCGCTGTGCGGGGCCGTACGCGTCGTGCTCTCGCCACCCATGGACCCGCACCCTACCCGGCGGTACCGAACGGGGGCAGCCCCTGTTCCGCGCCCGAGGTCAGCGGCGCCGGAGCACGGCCGGGAGGGGTCGCCCGGCCGACGGGTCAGCGCTGCCCGGCGGAGATCTGCCGGCCGGTCTCGGGCGCCTGCCGGTCCGTGTGCCGGCGCCGCAGCATCGCGACCGGCAGCAGCGCCGCGACGGCCACGCCCTCGGGGGCCACCGGCAGGGACACGGAGGCGGAGGACTGCTGGTCCAGGCCGGGCTGGTCGAAGGTGTCCGGGATCGGCAGGGTGCCCCAGCGGGTGATCGGCCAGGCCTTGACGATGGCGCGGCCGACGACCTTGTCGACGGGGACCATGCCGTGGTTCTTGTCGGACTGGTTGTAGCGGGAGTCGCGGGAGTTCTGGCGGTGGTCGCCCATCACCCAGAGGAAGCCCTTGGGCACCTTCACCTTGAACTGGCCGCCGAGGTCGTCCTGGGTGCACGGCGTGTTGCCGGGGTAGACGTACGGCTCGTTCAGCGCCTTGCCGTTGACCTTCAGCGGGCCGGTGCCGTTGCACTCGACCGTGTCACCGCCGACGCCGATCACCCGCTTGATCAGGTCCTTCTCCTCGGCGGACGGCATCAGGCCGATCCAGCTGAGCACCTTCTGCACGGCGTTCGGGTTGGGTGCGGGCTCACCGGCGAGCCAGTTGTCCGGGTCGTGGAAGACGACGACCTCGCCGCGCTCGGGCTCGGAACCGAACCAGGGGGTGAGCTTGTCGACCAGGACGCGGTCACCCTGCTGGAGGGTGTTCTGCATCGAGTCGGACGGGATCGAGAACGCCTGCACCAGGAACGTCTTGATCAGCAGCGCCAGGACCAGTGCGATGACGATCAGGATCGGCAGCTCCTTCCAGAAGGAGCGCTGCTTCCCCGGCCGGCGCGTGCCCTCGCCCGCGTCCGCGTCCTGGGGGCGGGCCTGCTGCCGGTCCTCCGGCGTGCCGTCGCCGCCGGCCGCCGGGTCACTCCCGGAGGTCATGGCGCCGTCCGGTACGGGGGCGTTCGCTTCCACGGGGCGCCCGCGGTGCTCCTCGCCGTCGTGTCCCGAACGTGCGCCAACCGCCACATCCCCCACGCCAACTCCTTACTCCGTGCCGCCGCCTGCTCCGGATACGGCGCAGGCCCACTACTCCCATAACGAGCGGGAGTTCCGCAGGGGTCGGGAGCCGGGTCGTTCCGTTCTGGTTCTCGAAGGCAACCCTATGCGACGGGTGGGTACCGGCGGCCGTCCCCGACACGGAGTCGGCGACGCTTGCGAAGGTTTTAGGTTCTTGCAGCCGCGTCCAGTGTCCGACCGGCCAGCCGATGACCATGGCCCGGCCCACCACCGAGTCCTCGGAGACCGTGCCGCCGTAGGGCGTGTTCTGGTGGAAGCGGGAGTCCGCGGAGTTGCCCCGGTGGTCGCCCATCACCCACAGCCGGCCCTTGGGGACGGTGACGTCGAAGGGGGTGGAGGAGGGCGCGTCCCCCGGATAGAGGTAGTCGCCTTCGGTGAGCGGGACGCCGTTGACGGTGACGCGGCCCTGCTTGTCGCAGCACTTGACGTGGTCGCCGCCGACCCCGATGACCCGTTTGATGAGGTCCTTCTCGTTGTCGGAGGGCAGCAGGCCGATGAAGGTGAGGCCTTCCTTGATCTGCTTGACGACGACGGGGTCGTGTTTCTTGGCGGTCTGCTCGTCCGCCAGCCAGCCGCCCGGGTCGTGGAAGACGACGACGTCCCCGCGTTGCGGCTTGGAGCCGAACCACGGGGTGAACTTGTCGACCAGCACGCGGTCGCCGATCCGGATCGTCTGCTCCATGGAGCCGGACGGGATCACGAACGCCTGGAGGAGGAAGGTCTTCAGGACCAGTGCTATGAGGACGGCGACACCGACCAGGAGGGGGATCTCCCGAACGGCCGACCGCCTGCGCTTGCGCTTGACCTTGCGCTGCAGCTGGCGACGCTCGGCGCGCGTGCGGCCGCCGCCGGGCGCGGCCGTGCGGCGGGTCCCGGTGGGCAGCAGTTCGTCGGCGGGCGTGCTGGGCACCCCGCGCGGTTTGCCGCGGTTACCCATGGGCACCCTCCGTCGAAGCGGCGGGCACGCGCGCGTAGGCGGACGGCCGCGTCAGATGTGTCCAATGGCCGTACGGCCACACGATCCAGTCGGCCCGGCCGATGACGTCGTCCGCGGGGATCATGCCGCCGCCGGGCGAGCCGAGGTGGTCGCGGGAGTCGCTGGAGTCGCTGCGGTGGTCGCCGAGGACGAAGAGGCGGCCCGGGGGCACGACGACGTCGAAGGGCACGCTGGACGCGCTGTCCCCGGGATAGAGGAACGCCGTCTCGTCGACCGGCCGGCCGTTCACCTCGATCCTCTCCTCCTTGTCGCAGCAGACCACATGGTCTCCCCCCACCCCGACAACGCGCTTGACGTAGTCCGCGTCCCCGAAATACCCGGTGCCGTCGAACACAATCACGTCGCCGCGGCGCGGCTGGGCACCGAAACGGTACGCCAACTTATTTACGAGGACGCGGTCCCCGATCCTCAAACCCCGCTCCATGGATCCGCTCGGGATCTGGAACGGCTGCACGACGAAGGTGTTGAGGAGCAGCAGGAACGCCAGGCAGACGAAGACGCCGAGGGTGATCCGGCCGCCCGGCACCCATGCGGCGACCCGCGCCACCAACGCGAAACGCGACCGTTCCTCCGGCCCCGGGGACTCCGGGTGGGAGGATCGGTCGCGTTCCGTCGGCTGTGCTTCGGTGTCCATCGGGGCCAGATGCTATCCGGCCCCGCTGTGACGCCGGGGAAGCGCTCAGTTCTCGCGCTTCTCCTTGATCTTCGCGGCCTTGCCGCGCAGGTCACGGAGGTAGTACAGCTTGGCGCGACGCACGTCACCGCGGGTGACCAGCTCGATCTTCTCGACGATCGGGGTGTGCACCGGGAAGGTGCGCTCGACGCCGACGGAGAACGAGACCTTGCGGACCGTGAAGGTCTCGCGGACACCGGAGCCCTGGCGGCGGATCACAACGCCCTTGAACTGCTGCACACGGGAGCGGTTGCCCTCGATGACGCGGACGTGGACGTTGACGGTGTCACCCGGGCGGAAGGCCGGGATGTCGCTGCGCAGCGACGCGGAGTCGACGGTGTCGAGCAGGTGAGACATTTCGTCTGCTTTCTTCGCTGATGCCACAGGTCATCAACGGGAGCTAGGTGTACATGAGGTGTGCCGTGCCCGTCGGGGCGGGCGTCGTGTCCCCCTGTGGCAGGGGCGCAAGCCGGACGGACGCACAACAGCGGTCTATTGTTCCATGCCCTCGGCCCGGCGCCAAAATCGGCCGTACGGCTCCCCCTCGGGGTCCGGTTCCCAGCCCAGGATGGAGAGCATCTCGCGGTCCTTCTTGTCGAAGGCCTTGGGCTCGCAGCGCTCGATCAGGTCGGGCCGGTTGGCCGTGGTGCGCCTGAGCGCCTCGTCGCGGCGCCAGCGGGCGATCTTCCCGTGGTGGCCGCTGAGCAGCACGTCGGGGATGCCCCGGCCGCGCCAGACGGGCGGCTTGGTGTGGACGGGCCCTTCGAGGAGGCCGGCCATCGCGCCGGGCGCGAAGGAGTCGTCCCGGTGGGACTCGGCGTTGCCGAGGACGCCGGGCAGCAGCCGGGCGACGGCCTCCGTGACGACGAGTACGGCAGCCTCGCCGCCGGCGAGGACGTAGTCGCCGATGGAGACCTCGTAGACGGGCATGCGGGTCGCGTACTCGTCCATGACGCGCCGGTCGATGCCCTCGTAGCGGGCCGGCGTGAAGACCAGCCAGGGCCGCTCGGAGAGTTCGACGGCCAGTTCCTGGGTGAAGGGGCGGCCGCTCGGGGTGGGGACGATCAGCGCGGGGGCCTCGGCGCCGGTCTCGTAGCCGTCGGCCAGGATCGTGTCCAGGGCGTCGCCCCAGGGCTCGGTCTTCATGACCATGCCGGGGCCGCCGCCGTAGGGCGTGTCGTCGACCGTGTTGTGCCGGTCGTAGGTCCAGGCCCGCAGGTCGTGCACGTGGACGTCGAGCTGCCCACGCGCGCGTGCCTTGCCGACGAGGGAGACGTTCAGCGGCTCCAGGTACTCGGGGAAGATCGTGACGACGTCGAGCCTCATGCGCTGTCGTCCCTCGACGAGGCGATCTCCGCGCGGTCGTCGATCAGGCCCGGCGGAGGCGCGATGACGGCCCTCTGCTCCTCCAGGTCGATCTCGGTGACGATCTCCTCCACGAAGGGGATCATCACCTCGGTGCCGTCCGGGCGCTCCACGATGAAGAGGTCCTGGGAGGGCAGGTGCGAGATCTCGGTGATCCGGCCGATCTCCGTGCCGTCCTCGGTGACCACGTCGAGATCGATGAGCTGGTGGTCGTAGTACTCGTCCTCGCCCTCGGGGAGTTCCTCGGGGTCGATCTCGGCGATGAGCAGGGTGTTGCGCAGGGCCTCGGCGGCGCTGCGGTCGGTGACGCCCTCGAAGCGCAGGAGGAGGCGGCCGCTGTGGACGCGGCCGGTGGCGATGGTGAGGGGCCCGGTGGAGGCCGGGTCGGTGGCCAGGACGGCGCCCGGGGCGAGCCGCAGTTCGGGCTCGTCGGTACGTACCTCGACGGTGACCTCGCCCTTGATGCCGTGGGCGCGGCCGATCCGTGCGACTACCAGCTGCACGAGTAGAGATCTCCTGTCATACGACTGCGGGCCGGGGACGGCCCAGTGGCCCTCCCCGGCCCGAGCCGGTTGCGATGAAGCGTCAGCGGACGTGGTCCACGTCGACGAGGTCGACGCGGACACCGCGGCCGCCGATGGCGCCCACGACGGTACGCAGAGCGCGCGCGGTACGGCCGTTGCGGCCGATCACCTTGCCGAGGTCGTCGGGGTGGACCCGGACCTCCAGCACGCGCCCACGGCGCAGGTTGCGCGAGGCGACCTGCACATCGTCAGGGTTGTCGACGATGCCCTTCACGAGGTGCTCAAGCGCCTCTTCGAGCATGCTGCTCAGGCCTCGGTCGACTCGGACTCAGCCGCGGCCTCGTCCTTCTTCTCAGCCTTCTTCTTCTGGGTGATCGCCTCACCCTTGCCCTCGTCGTCACCGCCGAGAGCCTCGAACGACGGACGGGCCGGCTTCGGCTCGGCCACGAGCAGCGGCGCGGGAGCCGGCTCGCCCTTGAACTTCTGCCAGTCGCCGGTCTTCTTCAGGATGGCGAGAACGGGCTCGGTCGGCTGCGCGCCGACACCCAGCCAGTACGCCACGCGCTCGGCGTCCACCTCGATGACCGACGGGTTGTAGGTCGGGTGGTACTTGCCGATCTCCTCGATGGCCCGGCCGTCACGGCGGGTACGGGAGTCGGCGACGACGATGCGGTAGTGAGGCGAACGGATCTTGCCCAGACGCTTCAGCTTGATCTTGACTGCCACGGGAGTGGATTCTCCTGGTTTTGACGTGGTTGGGCACGGCGAGCTGCCGCGTGGGGTTGCGGTACCCGAATGCCCGATGGACGCGTCAGCCGGAGGAGAGAGGGGTCCTGTGCGACTGTCGAGTACAGCTAGCCATTGTGCCACACCCTGCGGACCGGTTCCGGCCCAGGGGGCGGGGGCCGTGCTGCGGGCACGCCTGGGAGGCACCCGGCGTGGAGGTGACCGTACGTCGGGTGCGCTGCCCGGCGCCGTCGGCTGCGCCCCGGCACCCACGAGATGCCGGTACCGCACGGCCCACGGTTACGCCGCTCCCACGACCTCCGGGATCCTGAACGGCTTGCCGCAGCCGCCGCAGACGATCGGGGCCTGGGCCAGGACCGACGGGACCACCCGGACGTTACGGCCGCAGTCGCAGACCGCCTTGACGCGGACACCGCCGCCGGAGGAGCCGTGCCGGGCGGCCGGGCCGCGGAAGGTGCGGGAGGTGTCGGACGAGGTGGCCACCGTGTGGGCCTTCAGTGCGCGTTGCAGCCGCTCGATCGTCGGGCGGTAGCGCCGCTTCGCCTCGGGGTTGAGCGTGACCAGGGAGAAACCGCTGCTCGGGTGCGGTTCCTCGGGGTGGTCCAGGCCCAGCTCCTCGGCGATCGCGAGGAAACGACGGTTGTGGTAGCGCCCGGCCCGGGAGGTGTCGCGGATCCCACGGGCGGCGGCGATGCCGTGGACTGCCTCATGGAGCAGTCGTTCGAAGGAGAGTTCGTGCCCGCACGCGGACGACGACTCTCCGATCAGGGACTCTGGCGCGGCAAGGTCCGGCAGCTCGGGGTGGTACCGCTGAATGTCGGCCCACGCCTGCGCCAGCTCTGCGGCGAGTACAGGTGGTGTCTGTGTCGTGCTCACGTAATGACAACGAGCGGGGGTGCCGCTGTGTTCCTATTCCGGGCCATCCCAAATAATTTGCACTTACCCGTCAGTTGCCGCTGATGCGTCCTGACGAGGGCGGGTGCGCTGATCTGCGGAGAAGCCTCACAGCTCGTAACAAGCTGGTGCGTAGTCCGCAGTACGACGGACGGGTGGCACGCGAGTGCGACGGTGGTCGGCGCATGCGCAAGACGCGTTTCGGTCGCTCTCGGTGCGGAGCCTCATCTTGGTCAGCGTCCGTGACGGTCGTGACGTTACCGCGCGCGGCCGTACCCCCCGGCACCGGCCTGTCTCCCCGGAGCGGACACCGTACGGTCACCCGTATTGCCGGGATGTGAAATCTCGCCACACTCGCGCCCGGACCCCAAACCGGGCACCACGACCCCTGGACGGCACCGCGAGCCGGGAGTTACCTGGCATACGTGGGAAGTGCGCGCGCACGGCACGGGGGCCACGCAACCGGGCACAGCGGCGAACTGTCGGCGGATTGGGGCGCTTACCTATGACACCTACGCTCGTGCGGAAGCACCGGTCTCACGCGGATTCCGCACCCCGCGTGGACCCGTGCGCACGCGCGCGTGACTGGTCGGAGATCCAGGAGCGGATGCTGGTCCCGCTCTACGAAGCGGTCTACGAGCGGCTCGAAGTCGGCCCTGCCGGCAGACTGCTGGGCCTGCGCTGCGGCTCCGGACTCGCCCTGCTGATGGCGGCCTCCCGAGGGGCCGCGGTGACGGGCGTCGACTCCTCCCCGGAACGGCTCGCCCTCGCGCGTGAGCGGCTGCTGCCGGACGCCCCGCGCGGCGGACGGGGCGGTCGCGGCACGCGCGCGCGTACGGCCGCGAAGCTCGTCGAGGGCGCGCCCGGGGACGCGGCCGACGCGGAGACGGCCGCGTACACCCTGGTGACCGTCTTCGAGCCGGTCGGCTGCCTCGCGGGCGACTCCGAGGGGCTCGACGGGCAGCTGGCGGCCGCGGTGCCGCTGGCCGGGCGCGGAGCCGCCGTGGTGCTGGCCGGCTGGGGCCCGCCGGAGCGCTGCGCCACCTCCTCGGTGCTGCGTGTGGCCACGAAACTGGCCGATCCCCTGCGCAGCGCGCGCAGCTGGCGGCCGGCCCGGCGGGACGACCTGGAGGAGGTCGCCCAGCGGGCCGGGCTGCGGCCGGACGGCTCGGGCCGGGTCGCCTGCCCGTTCGGGTACGCCGACCTCGACAGCGCCGTGCGCGGGCTGCTCTCGACCGGCCTGTTCGACGCGGCGATCGCGGCGACCGACGCCAAGCAGGTCGACAAGGAGCTGACGGAGGCCCTGCATCCGCACCGGCGCCCGGACGGGACCGTATGGATGCCGAACGTCTTCCGCTACCTGATAGCCCGCGTGCCCTAAGGCCCGTCGCCGTTCTTGGTCAGGCGCGTGATCCCGGCGATCCGGTACGCGTCCGCCTCCTCCAGCGTCTCGTTCTCCAGCAGGGCCTGCGCGAGGGCGTCCAACTGGCCGCGGTGGTCGCGGAGTTTGCGGCACGCCTCCTCGTAGCACGCGTCCACGATCCGCCGCATCTCCGCGTCGATCACGTCGAGGGTCTGCGGGGCGGCCGACAATCCGTAGGCCTGCTGGGCGTCGCTCGGGAGGGCGGACAGCCGGCCGACGCGTTCGCTCATACCCCAGCGGGCCACCATCCCGCGCGCGATGTTGGTGACCTGTTCGAGGTCGTTCTCCGCACCCGTGGTGACGACCCCGTAGACGACCTCCTCCGCCGCCATGCCGCCCAGGGCGCCGATGATGCGGCCGCGCAGGTACTCCTCCGAGTGCGCGTACCGCTCCACCTCGGGCGTGGACATGGTCACGCCGAGCGCGCGGCCGCGCGGCACGATGGTGATCTTGCGGACCGGGTCGGCGCCGGGTTGCAGCATGCCGAGGAGGGCGTGACCGCTCTCGTGGTAGGCGGTGCGGCGGCGGTCCTCCTCCGGCATCACGAGGGTGCGCTCGGCACCGAGCTGGACCTTCTCCAGAGCTTCGGACAGGTCCGTCCGGGTCACCTGTTCCTGCTTGCGCTTGACCGCGAGCAGGGCGGCCTCGTTGGCGAGGTTGGCCAGATCCGCACCCGTCATGCCCGGCGTCACGCGCGCCAGGTGGGCCAGGTCCACGTCGGATCCGAGCGGCATCTCCCGGGTGTGGATCCCCAGGATCGCCTCGCGGCCCGCCCGGTCCGGCGGAGCCACGTTGACCACCCGGTCGAAGCGGCCGGGCCGGGTGAGCGCCGGGTCCAGGATGTCCGCGCGGTTCGTCGCGGCGATGACGATCACGCCCTCCCAGCCCGAGAAACCGTCCATCTCCGTGAGGATCTGGTTCAGGGTCTGTTCGCGCTCGTCGTGACCGCTCACCGAGGCGCCGCCGCCGCGTACCCGCCCGATCGTGTCGATCTCGTCGATGAAGATGATCGACGGCGCCACCTTGCGCGCCTCGCCGAACAGCTCGCGGACCCGGGACGCGCCGACGCCGACGATCATCTCGATGAACTCGGACGCCGAGGCGGAGAAGAACGGCACCCCGGCCTCCCCCGCGACCGCTCGTGCCAGCAGGGTCTTGCCCGTGCCGGGCGAGCCCGCGAGGAGCACGCCGCGCGGCAGCTTGGCGCCCATCCGGCGGTAGGTGTCGGGATGCTTGAGGAAGTCGACGACATCGTCCAGCTCGCCCTTGACCTCGTCGATGCCGGCCACGTCGGCGAACGTCGTGCGCCCGGTGCCGGGCTGGAGTTCGACCGGCTTGGGCGGTGCCTTGCGGCCGAACATGCCGCCGGGGCCGCCCATGCCCGCGCGGATCCGCCGGGCGAAGAAGATCCACACCGCGGCCAGGATGACGATGGGGATGAGCGAGAGCAGCAGGTTGGACAGGTAGCTGCGTTCCTGTACGACCGGTCGTGCCGTCACCGTGACGCCGTGGCTGCTCAGGTCCTGCCACAGCCTGTCGTCCGCGAAGGCGGGCCGCTGCGTCCGGAACTCCTTGTAGTCGCCGCCGCCCTCGGGGTTGGCGCGGGGGCTCTTGAGCCGGCCCTGGATCGCGTCGCCCTTGGAGTAGATCTCGGCGACGTTGCCGGCGCCGACCTCCTTGCTGAACTGCGTGTACGAGATCGTCGGCTCGTTGCCCTGGCCCAGGTAGTTCAGTCCGACGTAGGCCAGCACGAACACCATCACCGCGGTGGCGAACAGGCCCCACCATCTGCCGCCCCGCCACCCGCCGCCCCGCCGGGGCGGCTCGTCCGGTGTGCCCTCGGCGCGCCACGGCTGGTCAGGGGCTTTGCGGGGTGGCGCCGCATTGCTCATATCTGGACGTTACGACACGCAGCGGACCTCGGCATGCGCTGGGGGCGCCCCCTTCGGAAGGGAGCGCCCCCAGCGGACGTACGAGCGGGACTCAGCCCATGAACTTCTTGAACTCGTCCGGCAGCTCGAACTCCTGGCCGCCCTGCTGCGGCAGCCCGAAGGCGTTGCCGCCCTGCGCGGCCGCCTCGCGGCGCTGGGCCTCCTCCAGCTCCTGCTGCTTGCGCTTCATCGGGTTGCCCGAGCGCTGCTTGCCCTTGGCCTTCTTCGGCTGCTTCTTGGTCCGGCCGGGGCCGCCGCCCATGCCCGGGATCCCCGGCATGCCCGGCATGCCGCCGCCCTGGGCCATGCGGGACATCATCTTGCGGGCCTCGAAGAACCGCTCGACCAGGTTCTTCACGGCGCTGACCTCGACGCCCGAACCCTTGGCGATACGGGCGCGGCGGGACCCGTTGATGATCGTCGGGTCCTGGCGCTCGGACGGGGTCATCGACTTGATGATCGCGGCGGTGCGGTCGACGTCCCGCTCGTCCAGGTTGTTGATCTGGTCCTTGATCTGCCCCATGCCGGGCAGCATGCCGAGCAGCTTGCTGATGCTGCCCATCTTCCTGACCTGCTCCATCTGGGACAGGAAGTCGTCCAGGGTGAAGTCCTGGCCCTTCTTGGACGCCAGCTTGGAGGCCATCTTCTGGGCCTCTTCCTGGCTGAAGGTCTTCTCCGCCTGCTCGATCAGGGTGAGCAGGTCACCCATGTCGAGGATGCGGGAGGCCATCCGGTCCGGGTGGAACGCGTCGAACTCGTCCAGCTTCTCGCCGTTCGACGCGAACATGATCGGCTTGCCGGTGATCTGCCGGATGGACAGGGCCGCGCCACCGCGGGCGTCACCGTCGAGCTTGGAGAGGACCACGCCGTCGAAGCCGACGCCGTCGCGGAAGGCCTCGGCCGTGTTGACCGCGTCCTGACCGATCATCGCGTCGACGACGAAGAGGATCTCGTCCGGGGAGACGGCGTCGCGGATGTCCGCGGCCTGCTGCATCATCTCCTGGTCGATACCGAGACGGCCGGCGGTGTCCACGATCACGATGTCGTGGACCTTGGCCCGGGCGTGGTCGATGGAGTCCTTGGCGACCTTGACCGGGTCACCGACGCCGTTGCCCGGCTCCGGGGCGTAGACGGCGACACCGGCGCGCTCGGCGACGACGCTCAGCTGGTTGACGGCGTTCGGGCGCTGGAGGTCGGCGGCGACCAGCAGCGGGGAGTGGCCCTGTTCCTTCAGCCAGCGGGCGAGCTTGCCCGCGAGGGTGGTCTTACCGGCACCCTGAAGACCCGCGAGCATGATCACGGTGGGGGGCTGCTTGGCGAAGCGGAGCCGCCGGGTCTCGCCACCGAGGATGGTGATCAGTTCATCGTTGACGATCTTGAGGACCTGCTGCGCCGGGTTGAGGGCCTTGGAGACCTCGGCGCCGAGCGCGCGCTCCTTGACGTTCTTGATGAACGTGCGGACGACCGGCAGGGCCACGTCGGCCTCGAGGAGCGCGATACGGATCTCGCGCGCCGTGGCGTCGATGTCCGCCTCGGAGAGCCGTCCCTTGCCGCGCAGGTTCTTGAAAGTCGCTGACAGGCGATCGGAGAGAGTGTCGAACACGGCGCTCGCGGTCCTCGGGGTCGGTGACGGTCTTCTGGGAATCGCCCTCCAGGGTATCCCGGCGTCGAAGTGGCCGGGGCAGGGTCACCCGCGCAGTGTCTCCTCCAGCACTCTGGCCGTCGACGCGGCGTCCCCCGCCGGCAGCGGCGCACCGGCACCGGTCGTGACGTAGAAGGCGTCGACCGCGTTCGAACCGAGCGTGCTGACGTGCATGCTGCGCACCTGCACTCCCGCCTTCTCCAGCGCCATCCCGATGCGGTACAGCAGGCCCGGGGCGTCCTGGGCGCGGACCTCGATCACCGTGGCGTGGTGGGAGGCCGCCGGGGCGACCGTGACCCGGGGCGGCGGGGCGACCCAGCCGCGCCGGCGGGGGTAGGCCGCGTCCCGCTCGGCGAGGCGGCCCGCGACGTCCAGGGAGCCGTCCAGCGCGCGGACGAGGTCGGCGCGCAGGCGGGCCGCCTGGGGCAGGGAGCCGTACTCGGCGGCGACCCGCCAGTTCAGGAGCAGGACCGAGCCGTCGTCGACGTCGTCGGGCAGGTTCAGGACACGCAGCTCCGCGGTGCGGACGGTGAGGCGGTGCACGGCGAGGACACCGGCGACCGCCGGCAGCACGCCGGGCTGGTCGGGTACGGCGATGAGCAGCTCGACGCCGAGGGGTTCCGGTCCTCCCGCGGGCTCCGCGTCGGGGACCGGCTCGGTCTGCGCGCGCAGGGCGAGGACCGGACCGCCGGTGCGGAAGGCCTCGATGGCGAGGCGCTCCTGCTCGGCCGTCGGCGCGCCGGGCTCGGGCTCGTCGGGGGCGTCTCCGGCGAGCACGGCGGAGACGCGCCGTACCAGGTCGGCGACGAGTGAGCCGCGCCAGGAGGACCAGGCCGCCGGGCCGGTCGCGAGCGCGTCGGCCTCCGTCAGGGCGTGCAGCAGCTCCAGCGTGCTCTGGGAGCCGACCGCCTCGGCGACCGAACGGACGGTGGCCGGGTCGTCCAGGTCGCGCCGGGTGGCCGTCTCGATCAGCAGCAGGTGGTGCCGTACGAGGGTCGAGAGCACGCCGACGTCGGCGCGGTCGAAGCCGATCCGCGCTGCCACGTCCTTGGCGATGATCTCGCCGGCCACGGAGTGGTCGCCGGGCCAGCCCTTGCCGATGTCGTGCAGCAGGGCTGAGACGAGGAGCAGGTCGGGGCGGCTGACCCGGCGGGTCAGCTCGGAGGCGCGGACCGCCGTCTCGATCAGGTGCCGGTCGACGGTCCAGAGGTGGACGGCGTTGCGCTGCGGGCGGCAGCGGACCCGTTCCCAGTCGGGCAGGAGGCGGCTGATCAGGCCTTCCGCCTCCAGGGCCTCCCAGACGTCGATGGTCGGGCGGCCGGAGCCGAGGAGGGTCACCAGCTGCTCGCGCGCCTCGGCGGGCCAGGGCGTGGGCAGTGGGCGCGCGGTGGTGGCCATGCGGCGTACGGCGTGCAGGGAGAGCGGAAGACCGGCCTGCGCGGCGGCGGCCGCGGCGCGCAGCGGGAGTACGGGGTCACGCTCGGGGCGCGCGGCGCGCGCGAGCACCACTTCCCCGTCCTGCTCCACCACGCCCTCGGCGAGCGGGGAGCGTTCGGCGACCGGCTTGCCGCCGCCCAGCATGGCGCGCAGGCGAGGGCGGACGGCGCGCGAACGCAGCACGCGCCCCACCTCTCGCCAGGTGACGTCGCTGGCGTACGAGATCACCCGAGCCGCCTCGTACACCTGCCGCAGCAGGGTGTCGGCGTCCAGCAGGCCCAGCTCGGCCGCGACCTGGTCCTGTTCCTGAAGGGCCAGGCGGTCGGTCGCGCGGCCGGTGGCCAGATGGAGCGCGTCGCGGACGTCGAGCAGGCGCCGACGGGCGTCCGCGAGGCCTTCGCGCGGGGCGTCGGCCAGCCAGGAGGCGGCCACGGCGCGCAGGGCGGTGGCGTCCCTGAGGCCGCCGCGGGCTTCCTTGAGGTCGGGTTCCAGGAGGTACTGCAGCTCGCCCTGGCGTTCGGCGCGCTCGACGCAGAGTTCCTGGAGTTCGGGCAGGCGCTTGGGCGCCTGGTTGCGCCAGTCGGCCAGCACGGCCGTGCGCAGTCCGGCGGTCAGGCCCAGGTCGCCGGCGAGATGGCGGGCGTCCAGGAGGCCGAGGTGGACTTTCAGGTCCTCCCCGGCGGTCTTGCGGGCCTCCGCCGGGGTGCGCACGGAGTGGTCGAGGGCGAGGCCGAGGTCCCAGACGGGGTACCAGAGGCGGTCGGCCAGGGCGGCGACCGCGCCGGGGTCGGAGCCGTCGTGCAGCAGCAGGAGGTCGAGGTCGCTGCGCGGTGACAGCTCACCGCGGCCGTAGCCGCCGACGGCGACCAGGGAGACACCCTTGACGCCTTCGGCCGCCGGGGTGAACAGGCCGGCGAGCCAGTCGTCGGTCAGTTCGGCGAGGGCGGCACGGCGCGGCGGCCCGGACCGCGCCCCCTCCGAGAGGAGGCGCAGCCGGGCCGCCGCGTAGCCGCTGGGTCCCGAGTCATCCGCTTCTTTCCGCACATCCGTACGCGTCACCCAGCGACTCCTGTTCTTCCGGTTGTCAGAGCGCGTCCGGGCCGCGCTCGCCGGTGCGGACCCGTACGGCCGTCTCGACCGGCAGGGACCAGACCTTGCCGTCACCGATCTTGCCGGTGCGGGCCGCCTTGACGACGACCTCGATCAGCTGCTCGGCGTCGTCGTCCTCCGCCAGCACCTCGATACGGATCTTGGGGACCAGGTCGACGGTGTACTCGGCACCGCGGTAGACCTCGGTGTGGCCCCGCTGCCGACCGTAACCGCTGGCCTCGGTGACCGTCAGCCCGTGGACGCCGAAGGCCTGAAGGGCCTCCTTGATCTCGTCCAGCCGGTGGGGCTTGACGACGGCGGTGATGAGCTTCATGCGTCCACCTTCTTGTTCTGCGTGGCGGCCAGGGCCGGGGCGGCCGCGGCGGAGCCGATGACACCGCCGCCGGCGCCGCTGAAGTCGTATGCGGTCTCGGCGTGCTCGGCCTGGTCGATGCCCGACACCTCTTCGTCCTCGGTGACGCGCATCCCGATGGTCTTGTCGAGCAGGAAGGCGAGGACCGCGGAGACGATCAGGGAGTAGGCGAGGACGGCGAAGACACCGGCGCACTGCTTCCACAGCTGGTCGAAGGAGTGGTCGCCGTAGAAGACACCCGTCGCGGTCGACTGGCCCTTTCCGGTGGCGAGGAAGCCGATGAGCAGGGAGCCGATGATGCCGCCGACCATGTGGACGCCGACGACGTCGAGCGAGTCGTCGTAGCCGAACTTGAACTTCAGGCCCACGGCCGCGGCGCAGGCGACACCGGCGATGGCGCCGACGGCGATCGCGCCGAGCGGGGAGACCGCGCCGCCGGACGGGGTGATGGCGACCAGGCCGGCGACCGCGCCGGAGGCGGCGCCGAGCGTGGTGAACGCGCCGTGCCGGATCTTCTCGTAGGCGAGCCAGGCCAGCATGGCGGCGGCCGTCGCGACCTGCGTGTTGACGAACATCAGCGCGCCGACGCCGTCGTCGTTGCCGAGCCACGAGCCGGCGTTGAAGCCGAACCAGCCGAACCACAGCAGGCCGGCGCCGAGCATGACCCACGGAAGGCTGTGCGGGCGCATCGGGTCCTTCTTGAAGCCGACACGCTTGCCGATGACGAGGATGACACCGAGGGCGGCCGCACCGGCGTTGATGTGGACCGCGGTACCACCGGCGAAGTCGATCACGCCGAGCTTGAAGGCCCAGCCGTCGGCGCCCCAGACCCAGTGCGCGACCGGGACGTAGACGATCGTGGCCCACAGGGCGATGAAGAGCGACCACGCGGAGAACTTCACGCGGTCCGCGAGGGCGCCGCTTATCAGGGCGGGCGTGATGATCGCGAACATCAGCTGGAAGACCATGAAGACGAACACCGGAATGGTGTAGCCGTCCCACAGCTCCGTCAGCCCGATGTCGCTGAGCCCGAACCAGTCGGGGTTCCAGCCGATGAGGCTGTTGTGCGTGCCGAAGGCGAGGGAGAAGCCGTAGAGCACCCAGAGGATGGTGACGATGCCCATGCTGATGAAACTCATCATGAGCATGTTGAGGGTGCTCTTGACGCGGACCATACCTCCGTAGAAGAAGGCGAGGCCCGGGGTCATGAGCAGCACCAGGGCGGAACAGATGAGCATGAAGCCTGTGTTCGCGGAGGACAGCTTGGGTGCCTCCGCGGCAAGCGTGATGGCTGGTGCCATCGGCGTCTCCTCGTCGATTGGTACGGCCCCGTGCGGGCGGTGCCTGAGCGGTCCGGTCGGGTGAGGGGTGGGCCGGTTATGCGCCATGAGATTGGCGCAGCGCGGTTTCGGTGGAAGCCCCTCGTTGTTTCGCCGGGGTGACGAAGACGCCCTGCGTGTTACGCGTCGATGAAGTGCGAGATACCGGGCCGCGGCATCGTTATCGTGGCGCAACCTTCTCCGCCGGCCGCTCACGCGATCGCCCGGCGAGAAACAGGCCGGCCGCGGCGGGCCTCTCCGATGACCTGGCGCGGGGGAGCCGAGTCGGGCAGTTCGGGAGGACCGGCCGCGGCCGGGGCATGGGTGGCTGGGGGCGGGTCAGACCGCCTCGGCGGTCTCGGGCAGGTCGACGGCGAGCTGGTCGGTGAGGTCGACGACGGCCGTGAGATCGCCGAAGTCGCGGACGGCCGTGTCGACCGTCTTTCGAATACGAGTGTTCACCCGCTCGGAGCGGACCTTCTTGGCGGTCTCCATGGCCCGCGAGGCGTATTCCGTGCTGTGCTCGGGCTCGCGCTGCAGCAGATGCACGGTGGCCATGCCGATCAGGTTGAGCGCGTAGGACCGCTGGTGCTCGAAGTCCTCGGCGAACAGCTCCACCGCCCGCCGCATGAGCGGCTCGGCGAGGGAGGCGTAGGTGGGGCTGCGGCCGGCGACATAGGCGAGGTCGCGGAAGGAGTGGGAGTTCTCGCCGTACAGCTCGGCCTCGGAGAAGAAGCGGATCCAGTCGGGATCCGGCTCGTCCCACTCGTCGGCCTCGGCGAAGGTGTCCTCGGCCATGCGGACCGCGCGCTTGGTCTTGCCGGGCTGGCCCATGTTGGCGTACGCGCGGGCCTCCATCGCATACAGCATGGACTGGGTGCGCGGGCTCGCGCAGTCGCGGCTGCCGTACTGGGCGAGGTGGATCAGCTCCAGCGCGTCGTCGGGCCGGCCGAGGTGGATCATCTGGCGGCTCATGCTGGAGAGGATGTAGGAGCCGAGCGGCTTGTCGCCGGCCTCCTTGGCCGCGTGCAGGGCGAGGACGAAGTACTTCTGCGCGGTGGGCTGCAGCCCGACGTCGTACGACATCCAGCCGGCCAGTTCGGCGAGTTCGGCGGCGACCTTGAAGAGCTTGCGGGTGGTGGACTCGGGCTGGGGTTCCTGGAGGAGGTCGGTGACCTCGTGCAGCTGGCCGACGACCGCCTTGCGGCGCAGACCGCCGCCGCACTGGGCGTCCCACTGCCGGAACATGCGCGTGGTGGACTCCAGCAGGTCCAGCTCGGGCTTGGAGAGCCGGCCCGGCCTGCGGGAGTCGAGGGCGGGATCCGGGTCGGGCGGGAGCGTGGAGGTGGGTGCGGGGACGAGCCAGCGCTGCATGGGCTCGATGAGGGAGGGGCCCGCGGACAGCGCGAGCGAGGTACCGAGGAAGCCGCGGCGGGCGAGCATCAGGTCGCTGCGCGAGAACTCGCCGAGCAGGGCGACCGTCTGCGGGCCCGTCCAGGGCAGGTCGACGCCGGACGCGGAGGGTGACTGACGGGCGGCGCGCAGGCCGAGGTCCTCGATGGAGACCACACAGCCGAAGCGCTCGGAGAACAGCTCCGAGAGGATGCGCGGGATCGGCTCGCGCGGGTTCTCCCCGTCCAGCCAGCGCCGTACGCGCGAGGTGTCGGTGGAGATGTGGTTGGCCCCCAACTGGCGTGCCCGGCGGTTCACTTGACGGGCCAGCTCGCCCTTGGACCAGCCGCTGCGCACGAACCACGAGCCGAGCAGCTCGTTGGGGCGCTTGTCAGCGTTCGTCCCGCCACCGCCGTTGCCGCCCACTGGAACGCCCCCATCCCTGAGACCACTTGTCGCCGAGTGCGCCAAGCCCTATCAGAATGCCGGTAAATACGGCTTCCCGTCCGCCGGTTCTCACCCTTCGAACGAGCCGACGACTTGCCTCCGGCATACCCGCAAGTGCATGTGCCCTCAGGACCCGCACACTCACAGTAATCCTACGATCACCGCTCCAGCCACGGGGATCCCGGAAACGCCACCATTCGCCACCCCTTCGAATGAACTCACGGTCGCCCACACGCGATTCACTTGACACAAGACGTCAGGAAAGTGGGCGGAGTGACGCACGCAGGGGCGCCCGCCCCCCGGCGCGCCACCCGATGCGCTTCGATGCGCTGCCTTGGCCTCGCGGCACCGTGGGCAGTCGGAGCCGTAGCGTTACGTTCCGCTTCCGTCTCGTTCCGTGTCGTAACCACCGGCGCGCAGGACCCGTTGGAGGGGGCATGGGCTTCACGATCGGCGGCATTCGCGAGATCCGTTCCGGCACACGTCGGCGCGGCCGTTCGTCGGACTGCACCGCCGTCGCCGAGTTCACCGGGCTGTGGGGCTGGGACGTGGTCCCGGGGGCACGGGCCGCCGCGGGCGCCTGCTCGTGCGGACACGCCGGCTGCCCGGCGCCGGGCGCCCACCCGCTGGACTTCGCACCCCGGCTGCCGGCCGGGGCCACGCTGGACGAGGTGACCCGGGCCTGGTCCGAGTTCCCGGGCGCCGCGGTGATGCTGCCGGTCGGCCGGGCCTTCGACGTCATCGAGGTCTCCGAGGCCGCCGGGCGCCGCGCCCTGGTCCGCCTGGAGCGGATGGGCCTCCCCCTCGGCCCGGTGACCGCGACCCCGGACGGCCGCGCCCACTTCTTCGTGGCGCCCGGCGCCGGCGCCGAACTCCCCCGGCTGCTCTACCGCACGGGCTGGGACGACCCGTCCGCGCTGGACCTGCACGGCCTCGGCGCGGGTACGTACATCACCGCCCCGCCCTCCGACCGGGGCGGCCTCGGGCCGGTGCGCTGGCTGCGCCCACCCGCGCTGGACTCGGCGACGAAGCCTCCGGCGGCGCGGCTGCTGCTCGGGACGCTGGCGTACGTCGCCCATCGCTCGCGCACCTGATCCGCGCGCAAAGAGCCGGCGCCCGCCCCCGACAGGATCTGGGGGGCGGGCGCCGCTCGTGAGCACCTGGGGACGTTCCCGGGTGCCGAAGCACCTCCGGCGATCCGGAGGTGGTCAGTCACCGATGAGGGCGTCCACGAAGGCCTCCGGCTCGAACGGCGCGAGATCGTCCGCGCCCTCGCCGAGCCCGACCAGCTTGACCGGCACGCCCAGCTCGCGCTGGACCGCGACGACGATGCCGCCCTTGGCCGTACCGTCCAGCTTGGTCAGCACGATGCCGGTGATGTCCACGACCTCGGCGAACACGCGGGCCTGCACCAGGCCGTTCTGGCCGGTGGTGGCGTCCAGGACGAGCAGCACCTCGTCCAGCGGCGCGTGCTTCTCGACGACGCGCTTGACCTTGCCCAGCTCGTCCATGAGGCCGGTCTTGGTGTGCAGACGGCCTGCGGTGTCGATGAGGACGACATCGGTCCCCATCTCCTTGCCCTCCTTGACCGCGTCGAAGGCGACGGAGGCGGGGTCGCCCGCCTCGGGCCCGCGCACGGTGTGGGCGCCGACGCGCTCGCCCCAGGTCTGCAGCTGGTCGGCGGCGGCGGCACGGAAGGTGTCGGCGGCGCCGAGCACGACGGTGCGGCCGTCGGCGACCAGCACCCGGGCGAGCTTGCCGGTGGTGGTGGTCTTCCCGGTGCCGTTGACGCCGACGACCATCACGATGCCGGGCTTGCGGTCCTCCGGTTCGGTCTTCACGGAGCGGTCGACATCGGTGCCGACCAGCTTGAGCAGCTCGTCGCGCAGCAGGCCGCGCAGCTCGTCCGGGGTGCGGGTGCCGAGCACCTTCACGCGCTCGCGCAGGCGCTCGACCAGTTCCTGGGTGGGCTGTACGCCGACGTCGGCGGTGAGCAGCGTGTCCTCGATCTCCTCCCAGGTGTCCTCGTCGAGGTGCTCGCGGGAGAGCAGCGTGAGCAGGCCCTGACCCAGGGCGTTCTGCGAGCGCGACAGGCGGGCGCGCAGCCGGACCAGCCGGCCCGCGGTGGGCTCCGGGATCTCGATCTCGGGAGCCTCGACAAGAGGAGGCTCCTCTACGGCGACCGGTGCGGGGCCGCCTGGAAGATCCACCTCCTCGATCGTCCGGCGCGGTTCGTCGCGCGGCGTCTCGGCCTCGTCGCCGACGTGCGGCTCGGCCGGGGGCGCGGTGATGTCGGGCGCTGCGGGGGGCGGCGGGGGCAGCGACTTCCGGCGCCGGCTGCCGACGATGAGCCCGCCGAGCGCACCGAGCACGATCACGGCGATGACTACAGCAAGGATGACGGTTTCCATAACCCGTCCAGTATCGGCCATGGGTCACGGCGGAACCTGGTTTGTGGCTTCCTCTGAGAGACAAACGCCACGTAAAGCAAGGAGTGGGAGCAAAGTACGATGGCAGGGACTCAGTTGACGCGCGTAGAGTCCCCCACGTCCCCCTGTCCCCCCATGTCTGGCACCTCTTTCATGAGCAAAACCGTCGAGACCGAAGGCGCTCTCGAGACCCGAGGCATCGAACAGGTCCCCGACCACGAGCGCACCGCGAAGACCCGTGAGCTGTTCCCCACCTGGGTCGGCGCGAACATCAGCGTGCTGCTGCTGACGATGGGCGCGAGCCTCGTCGTGGCGTACCACCTGAACATCTGGCAGGCACTCGTCGTCGCGGTGGCCGCGCCGATCGTGTCGTACGGCCTGGTCGGGCTGATCGGTATCGCCGGCAAGCGGGGCGGAGCGCCCGGCATGGCGCTGTCGCGTGCGGTCTTCGGTCAGCGGGGCAACCTGCTGCCGGGTTCGCTGATCTGGGTGGCCCGCTGGGGCTGGGAGACGATCAACGCGGTGACCGGCGCCTACGCGATGCTCACCATCCTGGACATCCTGTTCGGCATCAGGGCGAACAGCGTGCTGGACATGGTGACGCTGCTGCTGTTCGTCGTCGCGACGTTCGCGATCTCCGGGCTCGGCATCAACGCCGTGCAGAAGTGCAACAAGTACGCGACCTACCTCTTCGGTGTCTTCTCGGTGCTGGTCCTGGCCTACCTGGTGGCGAACACCGACTGGTCGAAGGTGATGGACCACGGCGCCGGCTCCACCGCCTCGGTGATCACCGGTGTCGGGATGATCGCGGCCGGCGGTGTCAGCTGGATCCCGTCCGCCCCGGACTTCACCCGGTACCTGCCGCGCACGGCCTCCTCGAAGGCGATCGTCGGCACGGCGGTGGGCGGCGCCGGTGTCGTCGTCCTGCCGATGGTGCTGATGGGCGCGGTGATGGCGGTGTCCACGCCGGACCTGGCCTCGGCGACCGACCCGGTGTCCTTCCTCGGCGAGATCCTGCCGACGTGGATCGCGGTGCCGTACCTGTGCATCGCGCTGATCGGCATGCTGCTGATCAACTCGATGTCGATGTACTCGGCCGGGTTCACCGCGCAGACCCTCGGCTTCAAGGTGCCCCGGCACTGGGCGGTCTCGGTCAACGCCGTGATCTCGCTGATCTTCGGCGGGGTACTGATGCTGGTGGCGACGAGTTTCATGGGCTCGTTCATCGCCTTCCTGTCCCTGCTGGCGGTCGCCTTCTCCGCCTGGGTCGGCGTCTTCGGCGCGGACATGCTGCGCCGCACGGAGTACGACGGCCGGGCCATGGCCGACACCACCCGCACCAGCGCCTACTGGTACCGGGGCGGCTTCTCCCCCGCGGCCGTGGCCGCCTGGGCGATCGGCCTGCTGGGGGGCCTGATGTTCACCACCTCGGACTGGTTCACCGGCCCGCTCGCCAAGAACAACGTCATCGGCGAGTACGGCCTCGGCTGGGTCGCGACGATCGTGATCTCGGGCCTGCTGTACCTGGTGCTGCCGAAGCCGGCGGTGACGGCCCCGGCGCGGACGGCCGCGATCGCCGAGACCGCCGAGGCCCCCGAGACCGTCAGCGCCTGACGGGCTTCCCGCGCGCCGCCCCACCCATAGCCATCTGACGGCTCGTCAGCTACCGTCCCCCTCCACCGCATCGCACCGGAGGGGGACTTCCCATGCCCGTCACGGTCGTACGTTTCAATCTCGTCGCGCCCGGCGCCACCCCCGCCTCCCTCGCCGTCCGCTACCGGGCCGCCCTGGAGATGGCGGCGTACGCGGACGGGCACGGGATCTCCACCGTGCAGACCGAGGAGCACCACGGCGCGGACGACAACTGGCTGCCCTCGCCGTTCGCCTTCGCGGGCGCGGTGTTCGGGGCCACCCGGCGGATCGCGGTGACGGTGTCGGCGGCGATCGGTCCGCTGCACGACCCGCTGCGGCTGGCCGAGGACATCGCCGTGCTGGACCTGCTCAGCGGGGGGCGGCTGGTGACCGTGGCCGGGATCGGTTACCGGCCCGAGGAGTACGCCCTGTTCGGCGTCGACTGGAAGGGGCGCGGCCGGCTCCAGGACGAGCTGCTGGAGACGCTGCTGAAGGCGTGGTCCGGCGCGGAGTTCGCATACCGGGGCCGCAGGGTACGGCTCACCCCGCGGCCGTTCACCGATCCGCACCCCCTGCTGCTGGTCGGCGGGTCCTCCAGGGCCGCCGCCCGCCGGGCCGCCCGGCTGGGGCTGCCGTTCTTCCCGAGCGCGCATCTGCCGGAGCTGGAGGCGTACTACAAGGAGAAGCTCACCGAGTACGGCACCGAGGGCTGGACGATGATGCCGGCCGCCGAGACCCCGCTCCTCCACCTGGCAGAGGACCCGGACCGGGCGTGGGCCCGGTACGGGGAGCACTTCCTGCACGAGGCGCGGACGTACGCCTCCTGGCAGTCGGCCCAGATCCGCTCGGCGGTGAAGTCGGCGGCCACGACGATGGAGGAACTGCGCGCGGAGGGCGTGTACCGCGTCCTCACCCCTGAGGAGTGTCTGGCGCAGAACCTGGACACTCTGGTGCTGCATCCCCTGGCGGGCGGGATGCCGGTGGAGGAGGGGTGGCGGAGCCTGAGGCTGTTCGCGGAGCGGGTGCTCCCCGCGCTCGGTGACTGACCCGGCGGGACGCCGCGTATGACACCGCCGCCCCCGGTCCGGGCAGTGGCCGGGCCGGGGGCGGCGGACGGTGCGAGGAGAGGGGCAGCGGGGACTTGGCCCTTCTCCTCGGGATCAGGGGCCTCGGTACGAGGCTCAGCCCATCTCCTCCAGCGCCTTGCCCTTCGTCTCCTTGACGAACTTGAGGACGAACGGGATGGAGAGCGCGGCGAAGACCGTGTAGATCACGTAGGTGCCGGAGAGGTTCCAGTCGGCCAGCGACGGGAAGCTCGCGGTGATGGCCCAGTTGGCGATCCACTGCGCGGCGGCGGCCACGCCCAGGGCGGCGGCACGGATCTTGTTCGGGAACATCTCGCCGAGCATGACCCAGACGACCACACCCCAGGAGAGGGCGAAGAAGAGGACGAACACGTGCGCGGCGATCAGGGCGACCCAGCCCTGGGTGGCGGGCAGCTTGCCGTCCACGAGGTCGTAGGAGAACGCCCAGGCCTCGAGCGCGAGGCCGACGGCCATACCGACGGAACCGATGAGCGCGAGCGGCCTGCGGCCGACGCGGTCCACGAAGATCATCGCGATCACGGTGCCGACGATGTTGATGATCGACGTCGTGAAGGAGTAGAAGAACGACTCCGAAGGGTCGACGCCGACCGACTGCCACAGCGTCGAGGAGTAGTAGAACGCGACGTTGATGCCGACGAACTGCTGGAAGACGGAGAGGCCGATACCGACCCAGACGATCGGCTTGAAGAAGAAGCCGCCGCCGAGCAGGTCCTTGAAGGTGGACTTGTGCTCGCTCTTCATCGCCAGCTCGATCTCGGCGACGCGGGCCTTCAGGTCGACGTCCTTGCCCTCGACCTCGGCGAGGATCTCACGGGCGCGCTCGTGCTTGCCGACGGAGATCAGGAAGCGCGGGGACTCGGGGATCGCGAAGGAGAGCAGGCCGTAGAGGACGGCCGGGACGACCATCACGCCGAGCATGACCTGCCAGGCCTCGAGGCCCATCAGCTTGCCGCGCTGGTCGCCGCCGGCGGCGTTGAGCAGGCCCCAGTTGACCAGCTGGGAGACGGCGATGCCGACGACGATCGCGGCCTGCTGGAAGGAGCCGAGACGGCCGCGGTAGGCGGGCGGGGCGACCTCGGCGATGTAGGCGGGGCCGATCACGGAGGCCATGCCGATGGCGAAGCCTCCGACGATGCGCCAGAAGGCGAGGTCCCACAGCGCGAACGGCAGCGCGGAGCCGACGGCGCTGATGGTGAAGAGGACGGCGGCGATCTGCATACAGCGGATGCGGCCGATCCGGTCGGCTATGCGGCCGGCCGTGGCGGCACCGATGGCACAGCCGATCAGGGCGATGGCGATGACCTGCGCGAGGGCCGCGGAGCCGATGTCGTAGCGGCCGCGGATGGCCTCGACGGCGCCGTTGATGACGGAGCTGTCGTAGCCGAAGAGGAAACCGCCCATCGCGGCGGCCGCCGCGATGAAGATGACGTGCCCGAGATGTTCGGGATGAGCCGTCCTGGTTCCTGACTGAGGTGCCTGCGCTGTGCTGGTCACGTGTATCTCCTCGGGCCACGGCAACGCTGCCGGTGGGGGTAAGCCCTACAGGTATCCAGTGGGGGACGCGATCACACCACTTACACCTGAAGGTAAAAGCAACGTTGCAGAGACTATGCCTTCAAGTTTCGAAGTCAATAGTTCAACGGCTGTGAGTTTTGAGATAGGTCCACGCCCTCCATGTTCAAGAAGTGAACACGGAGCCAGTTGATCTTGAGGGGCTAACGAAGCCGCTGGGAGATGACCTTCGACACGCCGTCGCCCTGCATGGACACGCCGTAGAGCGCGTCGGCGACCTCCATCGTGCGCTTCTGGTGCGTGATCACGATCAGCTGCGAGGCCTCCTGCAGCTCCTGCATGATCCGGATCAGCCGCTGGAGGTTGGTGTCGTCGAGCGCGGCCTCGACCTCGTCCATGACATAGAAGGGGCTCGGCCGGGCCTTGAAGATCGACACCAGCAGCGCGACGGCCGTCAGCGACCGCTCGCCACCCGACAGCAGGGAGAGCCGCTTGACCTTCTTGCCCGGCGGTCGCGCCTCGACGTCCACGCCCGTGGTGAGCATGTTGTCGGGGTCGGTCAGCACGAGGCGCCCCTCACCGCCCGGGAAGAGGCGGCTGAAGACACCCTCGAACTCCCGGGCCGTGTCCCGGTAGGCCTCGGTGAAGACCTGCTCGACGCGCTCGTCGACCTCCTTCACCACCTGCAGCAGGTCGGCACGGGTCTTCTTCAGGTCCTCCAGCTGCTCGCTGAGGAACTTGTGCCGCTCCTCCAGCGCCGCGAACTCCTCCAGCGCCAGCGGGTTGACCTTGCCCAGCTGCTGGTACGCCCGCTCGGCCGCCTTGAGCCGCTTCTCCTGCTCGGCGCGCACGAAGGGGACCGGCTGGTTGCGCGGGTGCCCGGGATCCTCGGGCAGCACCTCGCCGTCGGCGGGGAGCGAGGGCGGCACGAGCTGGTGCGGACCGTACTCCGCCACCAGCCCCGCCGGTTCGACACCCAGCTCCTCCAGCGCCCTGGTCTCCAGCTGCTCGATCCGCAGCCGCTTCTCGGCGCCGAGTACCTCACCGCGATGGACCGAATCCGTCAGCTTGTCGAGTTCGGCCTTCAGCTCACGTCCCGCCGTGCGCGCTGCGGCCAGCTCCTGTTCCCGCCGCGTCTTGGCGGCCTCGGCGGCGGCGCGCTCGCGTTCGGCCCGGGCGTGGGACACCTCGACATGCGCGAGCAGCTGGCGGGCGCCGGAGGCGACGGCCTCCGCGACGGCCGCCTCGTGCCGCAGCCGGGCCCGGCGCTGCTCGGCACGCGCGCGTGCCTCGCGTTCGGCGCGGGCGGCCCGGTCGAGCGAGTCGGCCCGCCCGGCCAGCCCCTTGACCCGCTCCTCGTGGGTGCGGACCTGGAGCCGGGCCTCCATCTCGGTCTGCCGGGCGTTGGCGCCATCGGCCGCCAACCGGTCCCGCACGGAGGTGTCCGGCTCCTCCTCGACGGGCATCTCCTCGGCGACGGCGAGCCGCTCGGCCAGCTCCTCGGCCTCCTGTACGGCCTTCTCCAGCGCCTCCTGCGCCCGTGCGGCGGCCGCCGCGGACCGCTCCGCCTCCCCGGCGGCACCCCGGGCCTGGCCGGCGAGCCGCCCGAGCTGCTGAGCCACGGCCGACTTCTCCCGGTCGGCGTCCCGGCGCCGCTCCCCCAGCTCCTCGACGAGGGCGGCCGCCCGCGTGCGCCGTTCGGCCGCCGCCCTCTGCTCCTCGGCCAGCTCCGCACAGCGCACCGCCAGTTCGGCCAGCTCAGCGGCGGCCTCGTCCACGGAGGCCTGCACCTCCAGCAGACTGGGCGCCCCGGCCGACCCCCCGTGCGCGAAGTGGGCCCCGAGCAGATCGCCCTCGGCGGTCACCGCGACCAGCTCCGGGTGGCCGTAGACCAGGTCCTCGGCGTCCTCCAGCGTCCCGACGACGACGATCCCGCGCAGCAGCCGCCGCACGGCGGGCATCAGCTCGGCGGGCCCACGGACGAGGCGCGCCGCGGGGACGGCCGTGGCGGGACGGGGGTCGTCCGCGGGTTCGTCGTGGCCGGTCGCGCCGTTCCCCGCACCCGCCTCGGGCGCTTCCGCGTCCCGTGCCAGCACCAAGGCCGCCCGGCCGCCGTCCTGTTTGCGCAGCAGCCGGATCGCCTCGGCCGCCGACGCCGGGCTCGTCACGGCGATCGCGTCGGCCGCCGCGCCGAAGGCCGCGGCGAGGGCGACCTCGTGGCCGGGTGTCACCGTCAGCAGCTCCGCCGCCGGACCCAGTACCCCGGTGAGGCGGTCGCGGGCGCCGAGCAGTATGCCGGTGCCGTCCTTGCGGCGCAGGCCCAGCGCCAGCGCCTCGTGGCGGGCCTGGGTCGCGGCGCGCCCACGCTCGGCCGCGGTGGCCGCCTCCCGGGCCTCGCCCAGGGCGGCCTCGGCCTCGGCCAGCTGCCGCTTGGCCGTCTCGTGCCGTTCGGCCAGGTCGGCGTCGTCGGCGTCGAGGCCGTCGACCTCGGCCTTCAGGGTCTCGTACTCCTCCTGGGCGCGGACCGCGCGCTCCTGGGCCTCGTCGCGGGCCGTGGCCAGCCGGTCGATCTCGGCCTGGGCGGAGGCGGCGCGCGAGCGGGCCGCGTTGACCTGCCCGGAGAGACGGGCCAGTCCCTCGCGGCGGTCGGCGATGGCCCGGGCCACGTCCTTCAGCCGGCGCTCCTCCACGGCCAGCTCCCGCTCCAGCTCGGCGCGGTGCCCGACCGTGTCGTCCAGGGCCCGCTGGGCCGCCTCCAGGGCCGCTTCCAGCTCGGCCTCCTGCTCGCGGACGCGGGCGGCCTCGCGCTCCAGGTCCTCGGGGTCACGGCCGCGCCGCTCCTCGGCGGGCGCGGAGGTGGCGCTCTTCACCCGGGCGTCGGCCAGCGAGACGGTGCCGCGGACGCGCTCGGCCAGCTGGGACAGTTCGTACCAGGTCTGCTGGGCGCGCTGCAGCCGGGGGGTCAGCTGCCGTACCTCGTCCTCCAGCAGGGCCTCGCGCTGGAGCGCCTTCCTCAGCTCCTGCTCGGCGGTCTCCTTGCGTTCCTTCAGGGCCGCCTCGTCGGCGACCTCGGCCTTGAGTGCCTCGCGCAGACGCACGAGGTCGTCGGCGAGCAGCCTGAGGCGGGCGTCGCGGAGGTCCGCCTGGATGACCGCGGCCCTCCGGGCCACCGCCGCCTGCCGGCCCAGCGGTTTGAGCTGGCGGCGCAGTTCGTCGGTGAGGTCCTGCACGCGCGCGAGGTTGGCCTGCATCGCGTCCAGCTTCCGCAGCGCCTTCTCCTTGCGCTTGCGGTGCTTCAGCACACCAGCGGCCTCTTCGATGAAGGCGCGGCGGCCCATGGGGTCGGCGTGCAGGACGGAGTCGAGCTGGCCCTGGCCGACGATGACGTGCATCTCGCGGCCGATGCCGGAGTCGGAGAGGAGTTCCTGGATGTCGAGGAGACGGCAGGTGTCGCCGTTGATCTGGTACTCGCTGCCGCCGTTGCGGAACATGATCCGCGTGATGGTGACCTCGGCGTACTCGATGGGCAGCGCCCCGTCGGAGTTGTCGATGGTCAGCGATACCTCGGCCCGGCCGAGCGGTGGCCGCCCGGTGGTGCCGGCGAAGATGACGTCCTCCATCTTGCCGCCGCGCAGCGACTTGGCGCCCTGCTCGCCCATGACCCAGCTGAGCGCGTCGACGACGTTGGACTTGCCCGAGCCGTTCGGGCCCACGACACACGTGATCCCCGGTTCGAACCGGAGTGTGGTCGCCGAGGCGAACGACTTGAACCCGCGCAGGGTCAGGGCCTTGAGGTGCACGCCGCCGGACTCTACCCGCCGCCGCTATCTCACTCCATGAACCCTCGCAACCCCGCGGTTTCACCTGTGAACAGGCAGGGCACACCGTACGTTAAAGAGGGTGAAAGGATGCGGGGGAAAGAAAGAAGGGACGCCGAAGCGTCCCTTGCAACTCTGACGACCGGATCTCGGTCGTCCGATCAACTGAGCGGTTGATACGGGCAGCCCCATCACTGCGACTGCTGTCGTGGAGCGATGCAGTGATCAGGTGAGCGCAGGCTCCGCCTGGTGTGCGTCGATGCTCTCCATGATCCTGTCCTGAGAGGCGGCAGCCGTCAGCGCTTCGTTCTCCGCCTGGATCCGTACCAGCTCGGATTCCAGATCCTGTACGCGCTGCTGCAGCCGTCGCATCTCGGCGAGGAGTCGAGGGTCGGAGCCGCCGACGTAACCGAGAAGCGCCTTTGCCATGATGGATGGTCCTCCACAATGAGTGACCGACCGATGCGGTGTGGGTCGTGAGGGATTCGCACCCGCGGTGCTTGGCACATCCGGGTGTTGCTCTGCTGTTGTTCCATGCCAAACAGCTAAGGTGCGCGGGGCTTTCAGCGTCTCACCAAAAAGTTTGACGGTCAACACGATCACGCCCTGTATTGGTGGGCAAACCGGGGCGCGCGGCCGGAAAAACGGCGGTGCTGCGACTCGTCCGGGGCCCTCAGGGCGTGGCGATCAGCTGTACCAGCGGAGCCTGCCACGCCACGCCGTTCTTGGCAACCACCAGGCCGTTTCCGCTTTCCGCATGTGCCCCCGGCAGCTCCCGGGCCCCGGTCAGCCGGTTCCGTACGGAACCGGCTCAGCGGACGGCGAAGCCGTCGTAGCCGCCGCGGGGTGTGTCCCAGATCTCGGTGACGCCGTCCACGCGCCCGGGTGTGTCGTCGCCCTGGAGCCAGTCGAGCAGCCCCTCGCAGTCCTCGCGCGGCCCCTCCGCGACCACCTGGACCCGGCCGTCCGCCAGATTGAGAGCAAAACCACTCAGGCCGCCGATCTCCAGAGCCTTGGCACGCGTGAACCAGCGAAAACCCACGCCCTGTACGCGTCCACGGACCCAGGCGACCAGTCGTACTTCCTCGCTCATGGGTGCAACCTAACGGGCGATGTCGCTCGGGACACATCGCGGGCCCTGCGGCATGCGGTACCGTCCCCACCCAATGCATCTCATATGAAACTCACTCGATCGAGTGGGTCGGGTTGGCCACAGGGGAGTCACTCACCGCGCTGGCACCGGTCGACCGCGAGCACGAGGAAGAGGGCCAGGACATGGGACGCCACCGACGCTCTGCCGCCGGCCGCGCCGCCACGGGCCGCGCCACGGACGTCACGCACTCGCACGGCCCGGCCGCGCCGGGTGGCGACGCGCCGCACTCGTCCGCGAGCGGACGAGCGCCCATGGGCATCGCGCCGTACCTGAACCCGGAGGCGTACGCCGAGACCAACGCCAGAGCGCACGCCTACCTGTTCGAGGCGGACGACGACGGCGTGACGCCGGCCGGTTCCGCGGGTGACGGGTTCGCCCGCGCCGGCGGCCTGTCCTCCGGCCACCGGCGCCGGAAGAAGGCCGGGCGTCCGGTGCGCACGGGTCTGCTCGGCGTGTCGGCGGCCGTGGCCCTCGGGACGGCGGCGGTGGCCACGGGTGTGGTGCCGGGCCTGGAGAGCTACCAGCTCGGCGGCGGTACGCATACCACCGGCGGCGACCAGGTGCAGGCTCCGGACTCCCCCAGCAACACGGCCAGCGAGCAGGGCGGCACCTCGGGCAGCGCCGACCGCCCCGGTGGCTCCACCGCCGCCGGCCGGAACACCGAGCGCCCGCGCCCGCAGTCCCCGAGCCCGTCGGCCTCCGCCTCCGCCTCTCCCTCCGCCTCGAAGCCGGCCTCGCCCACGCCCACCCCGTCGAAGACGGCCACCAGGAAGCCGACGCCCAGGGCGACGCCGTCCACACCGAAGGACACCCCGTCGCGTACGGCGAGCAAGGCGCCGGCGGCGACCTCCGCACCGGGGACGGTGTCGACCGAGGCCGCCGCCGAGGCGGAGGTGCTCAGGCTCGTCAACGAGGAGCGGGCGAAGGTCGGCTGCAGCGCGCTCGCGGCGAACTCCTCACTGACCGGACTCGCCGAGGCGTTCAGCGACGACATGGCCGCCCGGGGCTTCTTCGACCACACCGACCCCGACGGCGCCACGCCGTGGGACCGGGCCGCGAAGGCCGGCATCACCGACCTCGGCGGCGAGAACATAGCCCGCGGCCAGGCCACCGCGGCGGCCGTGATGGAGGCCTGGATGAACAGCCCCGGCCACCGCGCCAACATCCTGAACTGCGACTTCAAGACCCTCGGCGTCGGCGTGCACCTCGGCTCGGGCGGGCCGTGGTGGACGCAGGACTTCGGCTACTGAGAATCCCGCGACATGCCTCCGGCGGAGGCTTTGGACCGCGATGGGGGGCGCGCCCGCGCTGAACGCGCCCCCTTAAATACGGGCGGCGGCCACTACAGGCGCACGATGATCACGGTGACTCCGCCGTCGAAGCGGTGATCGAAGTGATCGTGGTCGAAGCGGTGATCGAAGCGGTGATCGAAGCGGAACCCGCCGTGGTCGAAGCGGAACCCGCCGTGGTCGAAGCAGCGCCAGTCGTCGCCGAAGCAACGGTCGGCGGTCGCATGGGTGTGCACAGCAGGGGCTGCTGCCGCGGCCGTGCCGGCCGCGCCGATCGCAGCACCGCCTGCCATCAGAACGGCAGCTGACGTCGCGACGAGACGCCTGGCGCCTTTTACTCGCATGATGAGCACTCTTCCTTCTGCCGCGTCGGCCCGTGCGGCCGGGCCGACGCGGTCTCGGCGGCACGAAACGGATGACCGCGGTCGCAGGGGAGCGGCACGGTCGTGGGCGTCGCCCGCGCGTTCGAGGAGCACGTCTCGCATCCAGGATCCCCGCTGCACGGGAACCAGCCGACCAGGAACGATCCCAGGTTGGGGCCCTACTTCGGTTACGTGAGCGGCGCCCCTTCGGATTGCCGTTTCGGCGGAAAACCGTCGGAGCCCTGCGACTACGCGGCGGTGCGGCCGCGCGCGAACAGGCGTGCCGCCTCGGTCACCCGGCGGCCCAGGTGCTCGGCGGTGGCGATGTCGGCCTTGTGGACGCCCTCCGGGCCCTGGTCGTTGTTGCTCTGGGCGGCCGCGCCTGCGAAGAAGCCGAGGCGGTTGAGGTCGTTCTCGGAGGCGGTGCTGCTGTTCCAGCCGGGGAGCAGGCCGAGGTTGATCCAGTGCATGCCGTGCTGTGCGGCGAGCGTCTGGAAGAACTGCAGGGTGTGCAGCTTGTCGCCGCTCTTCGAGGCCGAGTTCGTGAAGCCTGCGGCCAGCTTGTCCTTCCAGTCCTGGCCGAACCAGCGCTTCGAGGTCGCCTCGGCGAAGACGTGGAAGGCGCCTGAGGCGGTGCCCATGTAGGTGGGTGAGCCGAAGACGATCGCGTCGGAGCGGTCCAGCGTCTCCCACTGCTCGTCGGTGATCTCGTCGACCTTGATCAGGTGCACCTCGGCACCGGTGTCGAGGGCGCCGTCGCGGACGGCCTCGGCGAGGACGGCGGTGTGGCCGTAGCCGGAGTGGTAGGCGATGGAAATGACGGGGTGAGACATGACACTCCTCGGAAGGGCAGCTCGGAAGCAATAACCAAACGAAAGCACTATCCAGGAGTTAGTGCAACCTGGCGGGTAGCGCTGCGTCCGCGTACCCTTGCCGGTATGACCGCCACCACCGGGGACCACGACGACCTCGCCTACAACGTCTTCGCCAAGGCCTGCCCCTCGCGCGGCACGCTGGAGCACGTCACGGGCCGCTGGGGCGGACTGACGCTCGGCGCGCTGTACGAGGGTTCGCTGCGCTTCAACGAGCTGCGCCGCCGCGTCGACGGGGTGAGCGAGAAGATGCTGTCCCAGACCCTGCACGCACTGGAGCGCGACGGACTGGTGCACCGCGAGGCGCAGCCGACGAACCCGCCCCGGGTGGACTACGAACTGACCCCGCTCGGCCGCCAGGTCGCCGAACGCCTGCTCGCCCTCATCCACTGCGTGGAGGACGCCATGGACGACGTCCTCGTGGCCCGCTCTCGTTACGACGAGACGCGCGGCGCCCGCTGACACCTCGGACAGAAGTAGCTGGACCGGTTCATCCACGGGCGGCGGCGCATCGGTGTCCCGCAGCGCTTGCAGGGCAGGCCCTCACGGCCGTACGCGTCGAGAGAACGGTCGAAGTAGCCGGACTCGCCGTTGACGTTGACGTACAGGCTGTCGAAGCTGGTGCCGCCGACGGCGAGGGCCGCGTTCATCACGTCCCGGACGTGGCCGAGCAGCCCGGCGGTCACCGGGCGGGTGAAGTTCGCCGTCGGGCGCTCGTAGTGGATGCGGGCGCGCCAGAGGGCCTCGTCGGCGTAGATGTTGCCGACCCCGCTGATCAAGGACTGGTCCAGCAGGGCCCGTTTGATGGTGGTCCGCTTGCGGCGCAGCGCCTCGTGGAACGCCTCGTCGTCGAACAGCTCGTCGAGGGGGTCGCGGGCGATGTGCGCGATGACGTCGGGAAGGCCCGCGGGGGTGTTGTCGTGCAGCGACAGGCCGCCGAAGGTGCGCTGGTCCACGAAGCGCAGCTCGGTGCCGAGGGAGTCGGCGAAGCGGACACGGATGCGCAGGTGCTTCTCGTCCGGCGCCTCGTGCGGCTGCACCAGCAGCTGTCCGCTCATCCCGAGGTGGGCGAGGACGGACTGGTTGGTCTCCTCCAGCGGCAGCCACAGGTACTTGCCGCGCCGGCTGGGGGTGCCGATGTGGTGGCCCTTGAGCCGGTGCGCGAAGTCGTCGGCGCCCGCGATGTGCCGGCGTACGGCGCGCGGGTGCAGCACCTCGACCTCGGCGACCGTGCGATGGGCGACCCACCGCTCCAGGCCGCGCCGGACGACCTCGACCTCGGGCAACTCTGGCATCGGGACCCCCGTACGGACCGGTTGACGACCCGAGCGCCCGACCCGGCGTGCACAAGGACGGCGGGGCGGGCGCTCGGACGCTGCTTCGTCAGGCGGGCGTAGCGGACGACGGGTCGCCGTCCTTGGCGGCGGCCTCCTTGACCGCCTTGGCGCGCTCGTCCGCCGCGGCCCGGATGGACCGCCAGGCGGACTCGGCGGCCTGTTGCTCCGCCTCCTTCTTGCTGCGGCCGGTGCCGGTGCCGTACGAGACGCCTCCGACGCGGGCGGCAGCAGTGAAGGTCTTCTCGTGGTCGGGGCCGGTCTCCGTGACCAGGTACTCGGGCACGCCGAGCCCCTCGATCGCGGTCAGCTCCTGGAGACTGGTCTTCCAGTCCAGGCCGGCTCCGAGGTTGGAGGACTTCTCGATCAGCGGGTCGAAGAGCCGGTGCACCAGCTCGGACGCCGCGTCGAGGCCCTGGTCGAGATAGACCGCACCGATCACCGCTTCGAGGGTGTCGGCGAGAATGGACGCCTTGTCCCGGCCGCCCGTGCCCTCTTCACCACGGCCGAGCCGGATGAAGGCGCCCAGGTCGAGGCCGCGACCCACTTCCGCCAGCGCACGAGAGTTGACCACCGCGGCCCGCAGCTTGGCCAGCTGGCCTTCGGGCAGGTCGGGGTGGGTGCGGTACAGCGTGTCCGTGACGACGAGGCCGAGGACGGAGTCCCCGAGGAACTCCAGCCGCTCGTTCGTCGGCAGACCGCCGTTCTCGTACGCGTAGGAACGGTGGGTCAGCGCGCGCACCAGAAGGGCGGACTCGACCTGATAGCCGAGCCGCCCTTCCAGAAGCGTGTGGGACGAGGCCTGATTGTCCACTTTCGGAACACCCCCGCGCTTGCGGGGAACGCCGGCTTCGGCGTCTTCCGCCTTCTTGGGACTGGACACAGTGCCTCTCACCAGCCCGCTCAGACTTCGAGGACCTGGCGCTTGTTGTAGGTGCCGCAAGACGGGCACGCGATGTGCTGCTGCTTGGGCTCGTGGCAGCGCTCGCACGCAACCAGGGTGGGGACCGCAGCCTTCCACTGCGACCGGCGGTGGCGCGTGTTGCTGCGCGACATCTTCCGCTTCGGAACAGCCACGGCTACTTCTCCTGCTTCTCGTCGGCGCGTGCTGACTGAGGCGCGCCGCCGCTCATCTCGTCCTTCTCGCCGTCTTCGAGTGAACCGGCGAGTCCCTGCAAAGCCGCCCAACGGATGTCGACGGCGTCGTGGTGGTGCTCCGGGTCGTCCGCGAGCCGCGCTCCGCACTCGGAGCACAGACCCGGGCAGTCTTCCTGGCACACCGGCTGCATCGGCAGTGCGAGCACCACCGCATCGCGCAGCAGAGGTTCGAGGTCGAACAGTCCGTCCTCGAGGAAGAACCTGTCCTCGTCGTCCTCGGCGTCGTCGCCCGGTTCCGCGATCACGCGGCCCCGGTCATCGGCGTCAGGGTACGAGAACAGCTCCTGGAAGTCCGCTTCGAGCTCCAGCCCGACCGGCTCCAGACACCTTACGCACTCCCCCTCGGCCTGTGCACGGGCGGTGCCTGTGACGAGCACCCCTTCCATGACCGACTCGAGCCGGAGTTCGAGTTCGACCGGTGCGCCTTCCGGCACTCCGATGACTCCCTGGATACCGAGGTCCCGGGGGGCGTCGATCGTACGGGTCAGGCGCTGCAGCGCGCCAGGACGCCGACCCAGCTCGTGCGTATCGAACACGAGGGGGTTGCGGTGGTCGAGGCGGGCGTTGGAGGCCATTCCTGCTTTCGATCTTCGAACTCGTGGGGACGCCGCCCGTCGGTGTTCCGGGCAGCGGTGATCGCGGACATACGCGCGACCGAAGAGCCAGGATACTGGACCTTTCGCTCAGGGCCCAATCCGGTGTGGCAGGGACGCGGTCACAGACCCCGGCCCTGCTCGTACGCCCTCAGCTGCTCCGCGCTGATCATGCTGGTGTCGAAGAGGCTGGCCTCGTCGAGCGCGTAGCCCTGCTGCGACTGCTGCTGCGCCTGCTGGGGGTCGTACGCGGCCTGCTGGGCGTCGTAGCCCTGGTAGGCGTAGGGGTCGGCCTGCTGGTAGCCGTACGGGTCCTGCTGCTGGGCGTAGTCGGACTGCTGCGGGAAGCCCGCGTACGGGTCCGGCTGCTGCTGGTAGCCGAAGGCCGGCTGCGGCTCGTACGACGGCTGCGGCGGCGGGGACTGCTGGGGCTGCGGCGACCGTGCCGGGCGCTCGGCCGGGGTGTCGGCGAGGGCCGCGAGGTCGGCGAGGTAGTCGGCGTCGCTGGAGTGCTGGTAGGTCGTGGTGTCGTCGGCGAGCGCGCCGAGGTCGTCGGTGGCGATCCGGCCGTGCAGCTTCTGCCGGCCCCGGCCGACGGCCTCCAGGGTCTTGGCGAGGACCGCCTCGAAGGCGCCGAGCTTGACGTCGACGTACGCGTCGGCGTTGTGGCGCAGGGTCTCCGGGTCCTGGCTGCGCTCGGGGGCGTCCTCGTCCTCGTAGCCGTTCTCGTCCAGTCCCGGGCCGGTGCCGAGGAGCTTCTCGCGGCCGCGGCCGACCGAGCCGAGGGTCTTGGTGAGGACGACCTCGAAGTTGGCGAGCTTGGAGTCGACGTAGTCGTCGGCCTCGGCGCGGACCTCCTCGGCCTCCTGGCGGGCCTCGGCGAGGATCCGGTCGGCCTCGGCCTGGGAGCGGCGGGCGATCTCGGTGTCGGAGATCAGCGAGCCGCGCTCGGCGTGCGCGTTCCCGATGATCCGCTCGGCCTCCTGCCGGGCCTGCTCGACCATCTGCTCACGGTCGCCGATCAGCTCCTGCGCCTGCGCGAGGGAGCCGGGCAGGGCCTGGCGCACCTCTTCCAGCATCGCGAGCAGCTCGGCGCGGTTGATCACGCAGGACGCCGACATGGGCATGGCCCGGGCGCCGGCGACCGCGGAGACGATCTCGTCGAGCTTCTTCTGCACGTCCACCTGTGCTCGCCACTCTCTACAGCCGGGTTGGAGACGGACGGGACGACTGTAGCCCCATCAGTCCTTGTGCAGACGCGCGTTCAGGGCCTCCAGGACCAGCGGCGGCACGAGGTGGGAGATGTCGCCGCCCCAGGCCGCGACCTCCTTGACCAAGGAGGAGGACAGGAAGCTGTAGGTGGGGTTGGTGGGCACGAACAGCGTCTCGACGCCGGTGAGGCCGATGTTCATCTGGGCCATCTGCAGCTCGTAGTCGAAGTCGCTGACGGCGCGCAGGCCCTTGACGATGGCGGGGATGTCGCGCTGCTTGCAGTAGTCGACGAGGAGGCCGTGGAAGGCCTCCACCCGGACGTTGGCGTACTCGGCGGTGACCTGGCGGATCAGGTCGATCCGCTCCTCGATCTCGAACAGGCCCTTCTTGGACTTGTTGATCATCACCGCGACGTAGACCTCGTCGTACAGCCGGGAGGCTCGGGCAATGATGTCGAGATGTCCGTTGGTGATCGGGTCGAACGACCCGGGACAGACGGCGCGGCGCACTAGTGATCCCTCGCTCTCCGGTCCGGTCATCGTGCGTCTTCGCACGTTGAGGCGGCGCGACCGTACCAAAACGTTCCCTCGCCGTAGCGACGGGACCGGATCGCCTCGAAGCCGTCCGGCCAGCGGAATTCGCCGCCTCTGGTGCTGCGCTCCACGGTGACCAGGGCTTCCTCGCTGAGCCAGCCTTCCGTGCGGAGTGTGAGCAGAATCTCCCGAAGATCGTCGTCCGTGACGGCGTACGGGGGGTCGAGGAAGACGAGGTCGTACGGCTCGGCGGGCGGTGCGGTCCGGATCACTTGTTCCGCTTTGCCCGCTCTCACCTCGGCGCCGGGGAGGCCGAGGTTCCTCACGTTCTCGCGGACGGTCTTCGCCGCGCGGGCGTCCGCTTCGACCAGCAGGGTGTGGCCCGCGCCCCGGGACAGGGCCTCCAGGCCCACGGCGCCCGAGCCGGCGTAGAGGTCCAGGACCCGTTCGCCGTCCAGGGGGCCGCCCAGGAGGGACTGCCAGGTGGAGAAGAGACCTTCGCGGGCGCGATCGGACGTGGGCCGGGTTCCGGTGCCGGGTGGTACCGACAGGCGCCGTCCGCCGGCCCGGCCGGCGATCACGCGGGTCATGTGGGAGTCCTTCTTGGTGGGCGGCTTCAGGGTTCATTGTGGCTGGTCGCGCGGATCCCCGCGCCCCTGCCCGGGCGCGGCGCCTCAGCCCTTCTCCAGGTACTGCTCCCTCTCCTCGTCCACCAGGGCGTCCAGGGCCGTGCGCAGGCCCGGAAGACGATGCAGCTCCGGGTCCGCCGCCACGACCGCCGCCGCCTCCTGCCTCGCCTCCGCGATGACCTCCTCGTCCTCGATGACCGCGAGGACCCGGAGGCTGGAGCGGGCGCCGGACTGGGCCTGGCCGAGGACGTCTCCCTCACGCCGTTGTTCGAGGTCGATGCGGGAGAGTTCGAAGCCGTCGAGGGTGGAGGCGACCGCGTTCAGGCGCTGGCGGGCCGCACTGGCCTCGGGCATCTCGGTGACCAGCAGGCACAGGCCGGGGGCCGAGCCGCGGCCGACCCGGCCGCGCAGCTGGTGCAGTTGGGAGACGCCGAAACGGTCGGCGTCCATGATCACCATGGCCGTGGCGTTGGGGACGTTGACGCCGACCTCGATGACCGTGGTGGCGACCAGAACGTCCGTCTCGCCGGCCGCGAACCGGCGCATCACGGCGTCCTTGTCGTCGGGGTGCATACGGCCGTGCAGGACCTCGACCCGGAGGCCCTGGAGCGGGCCGCGGGCCAGGTGGTCGGCCACGTCCAGGACCGCCAGGGGCGGGCGCTTCTCGGCCTCGTCCTCGGGGGACTTCTTGGGGCCCGCCTTCTTGGGGTCGTCCTCCTCGTCCCCGATGCGGGGGCAGACCACGTACGCCTGGTGGCCGGCCGTCACCTCCTCGCGGACCCGTTCCCAGGCGCGGGCCAGGAAGTGGGGCTTGTCGGCGGCCGGGACGACATGGCTGGCGATCGGCGATCGGCCGGCCGGGAGCTGGTCGAGGACCGAGGTCTCCAGATCGCCGAAGACCGTCATGGCCACCGTGCGCGGGATGGGCGTGGCCGTCATGACCAGGAGGTGCGGGGGCTGCTTGCCCTTGCCGCGCAGGGCGTCGCGCTGCTCGACGCCGAAGCGGTGCTGTTCGTCGACCACGACCAGGCCCAGGTCGTGGAACTGGACCTTGTCCTCGATCAGGGCGTGGGTGCCGATGACGACGCCGGCCTCGCCGGTGGCCAGGTCCAGGAGGGCGTGGCGGCGGGCGGCGGCGCCCATCGAGCCGGTGAGCAGCACCACCTTGGTGGCGTGTTCGGCGCCGCCCAGCATGCCGCCCTCGGCCAGCTCGCCCATCATCTCGGTGATCGAGCGGTGGTGCTGCTGGGCGAGGACCTCGGTGGGCGCGAGCATCGCGGCCTGGCCGCCCGCGTCGACCACGGCGAGCATGGCGCGCAGGGCCACGAGCGTCTTGCCGGAGCCGACCTCGCCCTGGAGCAGGCGGTGCATCGGGTGGTCGGTGGCGAGGTCGTCGAAGATCTCCTCGGAGACCTTCTGCTGGCCCTCGGTGAGGGTGAAGGGCAGGCGGTCGTCGAAGGCCGTGAGGACGCCGTCCGGCTTGGCGGCGCGGGGTACGGCCGGGAGTTGGGTGTCGGCGTGGCGGCGGCGGGCCAGGGCGACCTGGAGGACGAAGGCCTCGTCCCATTTGAGGCGGGCGCGGGCGTCGGCGATGTCCGCCTTGGTGTGCGGGCGGTGGATCTTGAGGAGGGCCTCGGGGAGCGGGAGCAGGCCGCGGCCCGCGCGGAGGGAGTCCGGGAGGGGGTCCAGGGCTTCCTGGGCGCTGGGCAGCACCGTCTGGACCGCCTTGCCGATCTTCCAGGACTCCAGTTTGGCGGTGGCCGGGTAGATCGGGATGAGGGCACCGGCCCAGGTCTCGACCGCCTCCTCACTGTCGCCGTGCAGCAACTCGTATGCGGGATGGGCGAGTTGGAGGCGGCGGTTGAAGACGGAGACCTTGCCGGCGAACATCGCGCGGGTGCCCGGCAGCAGCTCCTTGTGGGGCTTGTGCACGCCGTTGCCGAAGAAGACCAGCTGGAGCCGGCCGCTGCCGTCGGTGATCGTCACCTCGAGACGCTGGCCCTTGCCCCGGGGGGCCTTGACCGAGGCGAAACTGTGCAGACGGGCGTCGGCGACCTGGGCGACCACCGTGACGTGCTCGTCCATGGGGAGGTCGGCGAGGTGGGTGAGCTGGCCGCGCTCCTCGTATCTGCGCGGGTAGTGGTGCAGGAGGTCGCCGGCGGTGCGCAGGCCGAGGTGCTCGGCCATCACCTTCGCGGTGGCGGGGCCGAGCACTGACTTCAGGGGTTGCTTCAGCGGTTCTTCCAGTGCGGGCACGAGATCCATTGCACACCACGACACCGACAATGCCGTACACGCTGTCCTGCGGATTCAGCGGACACAGCCCCGCGATTCGCCCGGTATTACCCGACAGGTCCGGGAAACCCCTGGTCAGGTGGCTGTTCCGGCCCTAGGATGGCCCGCTCCGGCCATCCTTCGCGGTCACCGCACCATCCGGGACCGCCCGACCCCGCGCCGCACGCACTCCCCCTGCGGCGCAGTGACGATGGACTCCCAGACCTCACAGTCATCCCAGGCATCCCAGTCACCTCACCCACCTCATACGTTTCAGGTCGACCTGCGTGGTCTGGTGGACCTGCTCTCCCATCACCTCTACTCCAGCCCCAAGGTCTATCTGCGCGAGCTGCTGCAGAACGCCGTGGACGCCGTCACCGCCCGGCGGGCCGCCGAGCCGGACGCCCCGGCACTGGTGCGGCTGCACGCCGCGGACGGCGGCCTGCGCGTGGAGGACAGCGGCGTCGGACTCACCGAGGCGGACGTGCACGACCTGCTGGCCACGATCGGCCGCAGCTCCAAGCGGGCCGAGGGGCTGCAGGAGGCCCGGTCCGGCTTCCTCGGCCAGTTCGGCATCGGGCTGCTCGCCTGCTTCGTGATCGCCGAGCGGATCCGGGTGGTCAGCCGCAGCGCGCGTACGCCCGACGCCCCGCCGGTGGAGTGGACGGCCCGCGACGACGGGTCGTACACGGTGCGCACGCTGCCCGGCACCGAGCGGCCCGAGCCGGGCACGACGGTGTACCTGACCGCGCGGGCCGGGGCGGCCGAGTGGCTGGCGCCCGAGCGGGTCCTCGCCCTCGCCCGGGACTTCGGCTCGCTGCTGCCGTACGACGTCCGGGTGGGCGAGGAGCGCGTCACCGATCTGCCGGCGCCCTGGGACCGCCCGTATCCGAGTCCCGCCACGCGCCGGGTGGCGCTGGCCCTGCACTGTCACGAGCTGTTCGGGTTCACCCCGCTGGACTCGATCGACCTGCATGTGCCGGTGGCCGGGATCCGCGGGGTGGCGTACGTGCTCCCGTCGGCGGTCAGCCCCGCCCAGCGGGCGACCCACCGGGTGCATCTGAAGGGCATGCTGCTCACCGAGCGGGCCGAACAGCTGCTGCCGGACTGGGCGTTCTTCGTGCGCTGCGTGCTGGACACCGACAGCCTGCGGCCGACCGCCTCACGCGAGGCGCTGTACGAGGACGAGACGCTCGCCGCCGTACGGGACGCGCTCGGTGAAAGGATCCGGTCCTGGCTGACCGGGCTCGCCGCCGGTGATCCGGAGCGGCTCTCGGCCTTCCTCGCCGTGCATCACCTGGGGGTGAAGTCCCTGGCCCGGCACGACGGCGACATGCTGCGCACGATGCTGCCGTGGCTGCCGTTCGAGACGACGGACGGGCAGCTGTCCCTGGAGGAGTTCGCGCAGCGGCATCCGGTGGTGCACTTCACGCGGACCGTCGAGGAGTACCGGCAGGTCGCGCCGATCGCCTCCGCGCAAGGGGTCGGGGTCGTCAACGGCGGCTACACCTACGACAGCGAGCTGATCGAGGCGCTGCCGCGGGTGCGGCCGGGCACGGTCGTCGCCGAGCTGGACGCGGACACCGTGACCGCGCACCTGGACGCGGTGGCCCCGGCCGAGGAGCTGGCGCTGTCGGGCTTCCTGGCGGCCGCGCGGGCGAAGCTCGACCCGCTGGGCTGTGACGTCGTGCTGCGCGCCTTCCATCCGCTGTCCGTGCCCGCGCTGCACCTGGACGACCGGGCCGCGCGGCACGAGCAGGCGCGGGCCGAGGCCGAGGAGCGGGCCGACGACCTGTGGGCGGGCATCCTGGGCTCGCTGCGCGGCAGCGCCCCGCGCGCGCGTCTGGTGCTCAACCACCTCAACCCGCTGATCCGGCGGATCGGTTCACTGGGGGACCCGGAGCTGATCGGCACCGCCACCGAGTCGCTGTACGGGCAGGCGCTGCTCAGGGCGCAGCGCCCGCTCAGGCCGGCCGACTCGGCGCTGCTCAACCGGGCGTTCATCGGCCTGCTGGAATGGGCCACGCATGGGGAGAACGGTCGCTGATGGATGAGATCACGGACTTCGACGCGCTGCGCGGGGCGATGGCGGAGAACGCCGAGCAGCCGGAGGGCCCGGCCCGCAACGCGCGCGCGGAACAGCTGCTCGCCGCAGCGGAGCGGCTGGACGTCCCGCTCGCCGTGATCGAGGCGCTCGGACACCAGCTGAAGGTCTACAACTACAGCTCCGAGAAGGACAAGATGTTCGTCCCGTTCGCGCGGCTGCTGCGCATGTGGGACGAACGGCCCGAGGACTTCGACGAGTACGAGACGCACTCGCTGCACTGGGTCTTCAAGTGGATGTCGGCGGGCATGCTGGACCAGCCGCACGTCCCGCTCGCCTCGATCGAGAAGTGGCTCGGCGAGATGGAGCACCGCTACCGGCTCGCCGGGCACTCCGAACGGGCCGTGCGCAGCGCCGAGTTCAGCGTGGCCGCGCACATCGGCGACCTGGCGCGGGCCGAGCGGGCGTACGCCGCATGGCTGGCCGCCGACCGCGACCGGATGGCGGACTGCCACGCCTGCGAGCTGCACGGGCAGGGCACCTGGCAGGGCACGCGCGGCCGGGACGCGGAGGCCCTTCGGCTGTGGGGGCCGGTGCTGGAGGGCGAGTACAGCTGCGCGCACGAGCCGCACACCGTGCTCGCCTCCTCGCTGGCCCCGCTGCTGCGCCTCGGCCGGGTGGAGGAGGCCCGCGCGAACCATCTGCGGGGCTTCCGGCTGGTGCGCCCTATGGAGAGCATGCGTGGCGCCTACGCGGACCACGTGGAGTTCTGCGCGCTGACCGGCAACGAGGCCCGCGGTCTCGAACTGCTCGCCGAGCGGCCGGCGTACTTCACGGACACCGGGCATCCGCGCAGCCGGCTCGACTTCCTGGCCGTCGTGGCGCTGCTGACGGACCGGCTGACCGGCCTGGGCTACGGCGAGCAGCGAGTGCCGGGGCCCGCCGGGCGGACGTGGACGGCGGGGGAACTCGCCGCTCACGCGCGCGCGCAGGCTCTGGAACTGGCCGCGCGGTTCGACCGCCGCAACGGCACGTCGTACGTCGGCGACCGGGTCCGCGCGCGCATGGCACAGCGTCCGCTGGTGGAGCGCCTCCCGCTGGGCGTGCGGACGGGGCGCCCGTCGTCGGCACCGGCGCCGGTGCCCGTGCCACCGGCGCCGCGGGTGTCCGCCGAGCCCGACCTGGCGGGCCTGCTCGCCGAGGCACGGCGGCTGTCGGCCACGCTGCGGCCGCACGCGCTGGAGGCCTGGGCGGCGGTCGCGGAAGCGGCACAGGGCGTCGAGCTGGATCCCCGCGACCGCGCGGAGATCGCCGACCACGAGGCCATGGGCCTGGGCCCCGAAGGCGTCGAGGGGTTCGAGCGGGCGGCCGTGCTGTATGCGCAGGCGGGTGACCCCGGTGAGGCGCTGGCGGCACGCGCGCGCGGGGCGTACGTCCGCGCGCTGCGCGGCGAGGTGGACGCGGCCCGGGCGACGGTCGCGGGCCTGTACGACGAGGTGCTCGCGCTGTACGCCGACGAGGCCACCGGGGTGCGGCAGACGGCGTCGGTGGTGATGAGCCGGGCCCGGATCCTGATGCGGCGGGTGCACGAGGACACGGCGGGCCCGGACGCCGGGGCGGCCCTCGCGGAGACCGAGCAGGCGGTGCGCGAGGTGCTGGCGCTGGTCGACGGGCGGGCCGGGGACGAGGTACGGCTGGCGGCCCGGGCCGCGGAGGCACGGGCGATGCTCGCCGAGCTGGCCGCGCACGCCGGGGACGCCGGGCGGGCCGCGGAGCGGTTCCGGCGGGCCGCCGCCGAGTACGTGGCCGCGGGCCTTCCCTGGTTCGCGGTCGAGTACGAGGTGCAGGTCGCCGCCCTCGCCCACCAGGCCGGTGACCTGGCCGGGTCCGAGCGGGCGCTGCGCGCGGCCCTGGAGCACGGCGGGCCGTACGTGGAGCCGGTCGGACGGGCGCAGCTGCACCTGCAGCTCGCCGAGGTGATCGGCGGCCGGGGGGAGGCCGAGGAGGCGGCGGAGCACGCGCTGGAGGCCGCGCACTGGGCCGACGAGGCCGGCGAGAGCGGCACGCTGGGCGCCTGGGCGCGGCAGCAGCTGGGCGGCTTCCTGCTGCGCCAGGGCCGGTACGCGGAGGCGGCGGAGGTGCTCGAGTCGGCGCTGGCCGATCTGAGCGCCGAGACGCACGGCGAGGGGGCCGTCGTGCAGGCCCGCTGGTGGCTCGGGGACTGTCTGGGCGAGCTGGACGAGCACCGGGCGGCCGCCGAACACCGGCTGCGAGCGGCCGACATCGCCCGGCACTGGCCCGAGCAGCAGGACCACGCCACGCTCGCGCACCTGGCCGCCGAGTCGCTGAGCAACGCCGGGCTGACGGACGAGGCGGACCAGGCCTACGCGCGCGCGGGCGAGCTGTGGCGCGCGCTCGGCAACCCGCAGTTCCTGGTCCGCTCGCTGCGTGCCCGCGGCTGGCTGGCGCTGCGCGGGGAGTCCGGCGCGGAGGGGGCGCGGGAGCTGATGACGGACGCGGTACGCGCGTGTGAGCAGGCGTGGGAGGACGCGGCGGACCCGGTGGTCCGGGAGCAGCTGGCGGCCGAACTGGGCAGCACCCACCGCCAGTTCGGCGATCTGCTGGCCCGCTCGGCGGCCGAGGAGGCCGAAGACGACGTGATCCGGGACGCGTTCGAGGCGGCCCTGGTCCAGATGGAGCGGGCGGCCGCGTTGTTCGGCACGCTGGGCGCCGACGGACTGCACGGCCGTACCGGCGCCGAACTGGCCGCGGGCTGGCTGGAGACCGACCTCGGGCGGCCCGCCGAGGCGACGGCACGCGCGCGTGCCGTGCTCGCCGCCTACGAAGGCGCCGACGACGCCGACGAGACCGTGGAAGCCCGTCGGGCGGAGGCCACCCAGATGCTCCAGGCCGCACAGGCAGAGGAGTGAGCAGGTGCCCTGCGCTCACTCCACGCCGATGAGCAGCAGCGTCCCCTGGCGGCCGCCCCGGTAGACCACCGTGTCCACCGCGAGGTAGGACTCGCGTACGCGGGCCTGAAGGTGCTCGGCGACGGTCTGCGGTGCCTCGTCGCCGACGACCAGGGTGACCAGCTCCCCGCCGGCCTGGAGCATGCGGTCCAGGACGGTCTCGGCGGTGGCGGTGACGTCCGGGCCGATCACCGCCACGTCGCCGTCGATCAGGCCCAGCACGTCCCCGGCCTGGCAGATGCCGGCCGTCGTCCAGGACTGGCGTTCGGCGACGACGACCTCGGCGTACCGGGTGGCGCCCGCCGCCGAGGTCATCTGGACGACGTCCTCGTCGAAACGGCGCTCCGGCTCGTGCACCGCCAGCGCGGCGATGCCCTGGACCGCCGAGCGGGTCGGGATCAGGGCCACCCGGATGCCCTCGGTGCGGGCCTGCTCGGCCGCCGCGGCGGCCGTGTGGCGCAGCTCGGCGTCGTTGGGCAGCAGCACGACCTCGCGCGCGTGGGCGCGCCGTACGGCCTGCACCAGCTCCCCGCTGGCGGGCGGCTCTCCGGGGCGCGCGAGGACGGTGGTCGCGCCGGCCTCCGTGTACAGCCCGGCCAGGCCCTCGCCCGGTACGACGGCGACGACGGCCCGCTGGGCGCGCTCGCGCGGCGGCCGCTCGCCCCCGGTGTGGACGTCGCCGAGCCCGAAGTGCGTGATCCTGATCCGGTACGGCCGCCCGGCCTCCACACCCGCCTCCACGGCGGCGCCCGCGTCGTCCACGTGCACATGGACGTTCCACAGCCCGTCGCCGCCGACCACGACCAGGGAGTCACCGAGGGCGTCGAGCCGCGCGCGGAGCCGGGCCACGGCCGCGTCGCCGGCCTCCAGGAGGTAGATCACCTCGAAGGCGGGTCCGCCCGCTTCGGCGCCGTCGGCGCACCGACCGGCGTCGGAGGCGGTCACGCGTGCGTGCGCGTCGAAAACGGCGACGGCCGCGGTGTCCGGGCAGTCCACGGCGGCCCGCGGACCTGGCCCGGCGTCCGAGGCGCCCGAGGGGACCAGCCGGGCGGGAACGGCGTCCGAGGCGCCCGCGGAAACCAGCCGGCCGGGCACCGGCCCGGGGCTCTCCCCGGTGAACGCCTCCACCAGCGCCCCCAGCACCGCGACCAGTCCCCGGCCGCCCGCGTCGACCACTCCGGCCCGCCGCAGCACGGCCAGCTGGCCGGGAGTCGCCGCCAGGGCCGCCCGCGCGCCCTCGTAGGCCGCCCGCGCGACGGCTCCGCAGTCGCCCTCGGCCCCCTCGGCGGCGTCGGCGGCCGCGGAGGCGACCGTCAGCACGGTGCCCTCGACGGGATGGGCCACGGCCTGCCGCGCGGAGTCGGCGGCCCGCCGCAGGGCCAGCCGCAGCTCCGTACCGTCGCTGCGGGGCGCCGCACGGCCGGAGTCGTCGGCGAGGACCTGCGCCATGCCCCGCAGCAGCTGCGCGAGGATCGTCCCGGAGTTGCCCCGGGCCCCGATGAGCGCCCCGTGCGCCATGGCGCGCACGGCGTCCGCGAGGGACGGTTCCTCGGAGCCCGTCCCGTACCCGGCGAACACGGCCTCCACGGCCGTCGCCGCCGACTCCAGGGTCAGATACAGGTTGGTACCGGTGTCGCCGTCCGCCACCGGATAGACGTTGATCGCGTCGATCTCCTCGCGGGCCCGTCCCAGTGCCCGGAGCGCCAGACCGCACCAGGTGCGCACCGCGAGAGCATCGAAGAACGTCTGCGGCACCTGCGCCACCTGCGCCTCCCTGAGCTGGCTGGACGTGGGACGCAGCGTAGACCCCGAGCCGGTGTGCACCGGAAGAGGGCCGGGAGCGGGGCCCTGAACTGCCATGGTAGTTTCGTTGCACGGACGCAGTCGTTGTATGCTGCTCCGGTTGCCCGATCCGATCGGGCCATTCCCCTGGCAACGCCACTCAAGATCTCAGGTTCTTACGATCTCGATCCCGGCATGCCGGGATCAACCGTAAGTGCATCTGAAGTCTTTGGAGTGACCCGTGGCTGCCAACTGCGACGTCTGCGGCAAGGGGCCGGGCTTCGGCAACAACATCTCGCACTCGCACCGCCGTACGTCCCGCCGCTGGAACCCGAACATCCAGCGTGTGCGTACCGTGGTCGGCGGGACGCCGAAGCGCGTGAACGCTTGCACCTCGTGCATCAAGGCCGGCAAGGTCTCGCGCTGACGCTACCTCCCCCCACTCTCGGCTTCGCTCGAGCGGGGGGACCCCCATCCGCGCGCGGCCACTGCCTGGTCCGCTGCACTGAGCCGGTCCACCCTCGGGTGGACCGGCTTTTTGCCGTACCGCCTTCGGGTCGGCCGGCCTTTCGCCGTACCCCGGCGCGCCTCACGTCCTGAAGCGCCACCCGTGGTCCACCGGCCCGATCCCGGCGCCCAGCGCGAAACCCGCCGCGATCGCCCCGGTGACGTACTCCTTGGCCTGGGTGACGGCCTCCGGCACGGACAGTCCCTTCGCCAGCCCCGACGCGATCGCGGACGCCAGCGTGCAGCCCGTGCCGTGCGTGTGCCGGTTGTCGTGGCGCGGGGCCCGCAGCCAGTGCTCCGCCGAGCCGTCCGTCAGAAGATCCACGGCCTCCCCCGGCAGATGCCCGCCCTTGATCAGCGCCCAGCGCGGCCCGTACTCCAGCACGGCCGCCGCGGCCCGTCGCAGATCGTCCTCCGACTCGACCCGTACCCCGGTGAGTTGGATCACCTCGTCGAGGTTAGGGGTCGCCACGGTCGCCACCGGCAGCAGCCGGGTGCGGACCGAGTCCAGTGCGGAGGCGGCGAGCAGCGGGTCGCCGTGCTTGGAGACGCCCACCGGGTCGACCACGGCGGGCGCGTCCGTGCCGGAGATCAAGTCGGCGACCGCCTCGACCAGTTCGGCCGAGGCCAGCATCCCGGTCTTCACGGCCTGGACGCCGATGTCGTCCACGACGCTGCGGTACTGGGCCCGTACCGCCTCCACGGGCAGCTCCCAGGCGCCCTGCACGCCCAGGGAGTTCTGTGCGGTCACCGCCGTGATCACGCTCATCCCGTGCACGCCGAGCGCCAGCATCGTCTTGAGGTCGGCCTGGACGCCCGCGCCGCCGCCGGAGTCCGAGCCCGCCACCGTGAGAACCCTGGGGATCATGACTCCATGTCCCCGAAGTGGTCCCAGCCGCCCTTGCTGGTCCAGGGCGCCCCGTCGACCGTCACCTGGGGCAGCGCCGAGGGGTTGAGGACCTCGCCGATGACCTTCCAGCGGGCCGGCAGCTTGGCGTCCGACGGGAAGGTCGCCACTATCGCGTGGTCCTCCCCGCCGGTCAGCACCCACTGCAGCGGGTCCACACCGACGGCCTGCCCGATGTCGTTCATCTGCGTGGGGATGTCGATGGCGCCGGAGCGGATGTCGATGCGGACCTTGCTGGCCTCGGCGATGTGCCCGAGATCGGCGATCAGCCCGTCGCTCACGTCGCACATGGCGGTGGCGCCGAGCGCGGCGGCGGCCGGGCCCGCGTGGTACGGCGGCTCCGGGCGCCGGTGGGCCTCCACGAAGGCCCGCGGCGAGCGGAAGCCCCGGGCGAGCACCGCGTAACCGGCGGCGGACCAGCCCAGCCAGCCCGTGACGGCCACGAGGTCGCCGGGCTGGGCGCCGGCGCGGGTCACCGGCTCCTGGTTGCGCAGATCACCGAGCGCGGTGATCGACACCATGATCGTGTCGCCGCGTACGACGTCGCCGCCGACCACGGAGGCGCCCGCGACCTGGCACTCGTCGCGCAGCCCGTCCATCAGCTCGGTCGGCCAGGTCACCGGGAGTTCGGCCGGGACGACCAGGCCGAGCAGCAGTGCGGTCGGTACGGCGCCCATGGCGGCGATGTCCGCTAGGTTCTGCGCCGCCGCCTTGCGTCCGACGTCGTACGCCGTGGACCAGTCGCGGCGGAAGTGCCGCCCCTCCAGCAGGATGTCGGTGCTCGCCACCACCCGGCGGTCGGGCGCGGCGACCACCGCGGCGTCGTCGCCGGGACCGACCCGGACCGCCGGAGTGGTGGTGAGACGGGAGGTGAGCTCCCTGATGAGCCCGAACTCCCCCAGCTCACCGACAGTGCCCTTCATCGCCCTTGGCTCCCCTTCTCTGCCGTGCCGTGCCCGGTCGCGCGTCATCAGTGTCCCCGATACCGTCGAGGTGACCGTCGCCGCGGTCGGGATGACCCTCGTCGCGGTCGAGGTGACCGTCAACTTCCGTCGTGCCTGCACCCTGGCGCGCAAGCCCGGTCCCCGTAGGTCTCCCCGCGGGGAGCGGCAACGCGATACCGTGGCGTTCCTTTTCCCCACATGATCCTCGTGGCCGCCCTGGAGGTTCCGTGGTACAGGCGTACATCCTGATCCAGACGGAGGTCGGCAAGGCGTCGACCGTCGCCGAGACGATCAGCAAGATCCCTGGAGTGATCCAGGCCGAGGACGTGACGGGACCGTACGATGTCATCGTGCGCGCCCAGGCCGACACGGTCGACGACCTCGGCCGCATGGTGGTCGCGAAGGTCCAGCAAGTGGACGGCATCACCCGCACCCTGACCTGCCCGGTCGTGCATCTGTAGCCCCCGTCTACCCTTGGCCGGTGAACATCTTCCGTCACCGGCCCTTCGGCCTGCTCGCGCCCGCGCTGCTGGTCGCGGTCGCGGGCTGTTCTTCGAGCGACGACGGCGCCGCGGTGGCGGTTCCCAGTCCCGACGCGAAGACGGCGAAGGTGTGCCGGGATCTGCACCGGGCGCTGCCGCGGAAGCTCGACGGAAAGGGCCGCGACGACCCCGAGCCCCGGTCCGCCTACACGGCGGGCTGGGGAAACCCGGCGATCATACTGCGCTGCGGTGTCGTACGGCCGCCGAAGATGATCGATCCCAAGGTGGCCGAGGGGGGCGACCCGGACGCGATCGCGGGCGGGGTGAACGGCGTCGACTGGCTGATGGAGAAGCAGGGCGACGGCACCTGGCGGTTCACCACGGCCAACCGCGTGGCCTATGTGCAGGTGAGCCTGCCCGAGGGGATGTCCGCGCAGGAGGAGGGCACCTCGGTGCTCACGGATCTCGCGGCCGCCGTCGGGAAGGCGATCCCCAAGGGGATCGCCTCCATGCGCTGACTCCGTGCCGTTCGGTCAGCGCAGCCCCGTCGAGCGGCGCAGCGCGGCCCGCACCAGCCGGTCGATCAGTTCCGGGTAGCTGACACCGGTGGCCTGCCACATCTGCGGGTACATCGAGATCGGCGTGAAACCGGGCATGGTGTTGATCTCGTTGATGACGAACTCGCCGTCCTCGCCGAGGAAGAAGTCCGCGCGGACCAGGCCCTCGCAGGAGGCCGCCTCGAACGCGTCGATCGCGAGCCGCCGCACCTTGGCGGTCTGCTCCTCGGTGAGCGGCGCCGGGACGATCCCGGGCGTGGAGTCGATGTACTTGGCCTCGAAGTCGTAGTACGCGTGCGCGTCCGGCGGCGGGATCTCGGCCGGGACGGAGGCGCGCGGGCCGTCCTCGAACTCCAGGACGCCGCACTCGATCTCGCGGCCCCGTACGGCCGCCTCGACCAGGATCTTCGGGTCGTGCGACTGGGCCTCGGCGATCGCCTCGTCCAGGCCCGAGAGGTCGTCGACCTTGGTGATGCCGATGGAGGAGCCCGCGCGCGCGGGCTTCACGAACAGCGGCCAGCCGTGCTCGCCGGCGAAGTCGATGATCTTCTTGCGGGCGGCGGACTCGTCCTGGGCCCACTCGCGGGGCCGGATCACCACGTACGGGCCGACCTTGAGCCCGAAGGAGGTGAACACCCGCTTCATGTACTCCTTGTCCTGGCCGACGGCCGAGGCGAGCACACCGGAGCCCACGTACGGCACCCCGGACAGCTCCAGGAGGCCCTGCAGGGTGCCGTCCTCGCCGTAGGGGCCGTGGAGCACCGGGAAGACCACGTCGACCTCGCCGAGCGCCTTGGGCACGGCGCCGGGCTCGCTGTAGACGACCTCGCGGCTGCCGGGGTCGACGGGGAGCACCACGCCGCCCTCGGCCGACTCCGCCAGGTCCGCGACCTCGGGGGTGCGGCGGTCGGCGATGGCCATCCGCTCCGGTTCGTCGGCCGTCAGCACCCAACGGCCCTCGCGGGTGATGCCGATCGGCAGGACGTCGTACTTCGTCCGGTCGATGGCGCTCAGGACGGCGCCGGCGGTGACCGCGGAGATCCCGTGTTCGGAACTGCGTCCGCCGAACACGACGGCCACGCGCGGCTTGCGCGACGGCTGCTCAGGGCTCTGGGGGAGGTTCTCGGTGCTCATATCGCGTTGAGAGTACCCGTTGGTAGAGCCCGGATACAGCGACGACGGTCCGCCGGAAGAGGGGCGTCGCTCAGCGTCGTTCGGGCTTCGCGCTGCGCGACATCAGCTCCTTGAGGGCGACCACCGGAGGCTTGCCCTCGTGCACGATGTCCACGACCGTCTCGGTGATGGGCATCTCCACGCCGTGCCGGCGGGCCAGATCCGCCACCGACTCGCAGGACTTGACACCCTCGGCGGTCTGCCGGGTGACCGCGATGGTCTCCTGCAGGGTCATGCCCTTGCCGAGGTTGGTGCCGAAGGTGTGGTTGCGCGACAGCGGCGAGGAGCAGGTGGCCACCAGGTCGCCCAGGCCCGCCAGTCCGGAGAAGGTCAGCGGGTCGGCGCCGAGCACGACACCGAGCCGAGCGGTCTCGGCGAGGCCCCGGGTGATGAGGGAGCCCTTGGCGTTGTCACCGAGGCCCATGCCGTCCGCGATGCCGACGGCGAGCCCGATGACGTTCTTCACGGCACCGCCCAGCTCGCAGCCGACCACGTCGGTCTCCGTGTACGGCCGGAAGTACGGCGTGTGGCAGGCGGCCTGGAGGCGCTGGGCGACGGCTTCGTCGGTGCAGGCCACCACCGCGGCGGCGGGCATGCGGGCGGCGATCTCGCGGGCCAGGTTGGGTCCGGTGACGACCGCGATCCGGTCGGCGCCGACCTTGGCGACGTCCTCGATCACCTCGCTCATCCGCATGGCGGAGCCGAGTTCGACGCCCTTCATCAGGGAGACGAGCACGGTGCCGGGCGCGAGCTGCGGGGTCCACTCGGCGAGGTTGGCGCGCAGGGTCTGGGAGGGGACCGCGAGGACGGTGAAGTCCGCGTCCCTGAGCGCCTCTGCCGCGTCGGAGGTGGCGCGCAGGTTCTCCGGGAGTTCGACGCCCGGCAGGTAGTCGGGGTTGGTCCGTGTGGAGTTGACCGCCTCGGCCAGCTCGGGCCTGCGGGCCCAGAGGGTCACCTCGCAGCCCGCGTCGGCGAGGACCATGCCGAAGGCGGTGCCCCATGAGCCGGTGCCCATGACGGCCGCCCGGACAGGCTTGCTCACGTGCCGCTCTCCTGTTCCTTGCCGGTCTGTGCCTCGGCGCGTTCCCTGCTCTGCGCCTGGGTACGGCGCCGCTGCTCGATCCGCTCGCGGCGCGGATCGTAGGGCGTCTCGGGTGCCTTCTCGCCGCGGATCTGCTCCAGCTGGCGCGTGATGGCCGCCATGATGACCTCGGTCGCCTCCTTCAGCAGGTCCGGGGTCATCTCCCGGTCGTAGAAGCGCGCGAGGTCCACGGGCGGGCCCGCCAGGACGCGGTGGGTCTTGCGCGGGAAGAGGTGGGGCTTCTTGGCGTAGGGCGGCAGCAGTTCGTTGGCGCCCCACTGGGCGACCGGAATCACCGGGCACTTGGTCTGCAGGGCCACCCGCGCGGCACCGGTCTTGCCGGTCATGGGCCAGCCGTCCGGGTCGCGGGTGAGGGTGCCCTCGGGGTAGAAGGCGACGCACTCGCCGCGCTGCACGGCGTCGATCGCGGCCCGGAAGGCGCTGAGCGCGTCCGTGCTCTCGCGGTAGACGGGGATCTGCCCGGTACCGCGCATGGCGGCGCCGACGAATCCCTTCTTGAAAAGTCCGCTCTTCGCCAGGAATCGCGGAACCCGTCCGGTGTTGTACTGATAGTGCGCGTACGCGAAGGGGTCCACGTGGGAATTGTGGTTCACCACGGTGATAAATCCGCCCTCGGCCGGAATGTGCTCCATTCCACGCCAGTCCCGCTTGATCAGAATCACCAGCGGCGGTTTGCAGATCACCGCGGCGAAGCGGTACCAGAAGCCGATTCTGCGGCGGGGCACAAGGACACCTTCCTCTAGGGCTGCCATCCCGGCGGGGGGCCGCACAAGTGTGGCCCCGGGCCGCCGGTCTGTCGAGAACACCGTACGCCCCGACACACGGGCCGCCGGATGCCGCAGGTGACAATGGCCGGGACGAGAGAGGGGCGGTACGCCGGTGCAGTGGACCTTGGTCATCCCCCTGAAGCCCCTGACACGGGCCAAGAGCAGGCTGGCGGACACCGCGGCGGACGGGGTGCGCCCGGGGCTGGCCCTCGCGTTCGCACAGGACACGGTGGCCGCGGCGCTGGCCTGTGGGGCGGTGGCGGATGTGGCGGTCGTCACGGACGACGGGCTGGCCGCCCGCGAGCTGGCGGCACTGGGCGCGCGCATCGTCCCGGACGCCCCGGCGGACGGCCTGAACGCCGCTCTGGCGCACGGAACGGCGGTCGTACGGGAAAGGCGCCCCTGCACGCCGGTCGCGACCCTGAACGCCGATCTGCCGGCACTGCGGCCGCTGGAACTGGGGCGGGTGCTGGACGCCGCGGCGGAATTCCCGCGGGCGTTTCTCGCGGATGCGGCGGCGCTGGGTACGACACTGCTGGCCGCGGGCCCCGGCCGGGAATTGCGGCCGGCGTTCGGCGTGGATTCCCGTTCCCGGCACCGGGCCTCCGGCGCGACGGAACTCCTGCTGTCAGGGGTGGATTCGGTACGGCAGGACGTGGACACCGGCGACGACCTGCGCGCCGCGCTGGCCCTGGGGGTGGGGGCGTATACGGCGGCCGTCTCCGCGGGGTTGCTGATTCCCGGATCCTGAGGCGCCCCGAAGGGGCGCCGGGAGCCGCGCGATCGGCCACGACGGGCCCGCGGCCGGCGGGCGGCCCACGCCCCTACGGCCGGCCACCGGAGGCACTACGCTGCTGCCATGCAGGCCACCGCGTACACCTACGACCCCGAGACCCGCAGTGGGCAGGTGCTTCTCGACGACGGCACCCCCCTGCCGTACGACTCCGCCGCGTTCGACGCCGGCGGCCTCCGGTTGCTGCGGCCCGGACAGCGCGTGCGGATCGAGACCGAGGGTGCCGGTGACGGCCTGCGGATCACCCTCGTAACCCTTCAGACCCTGTAACTGCCCTTACACACGCCGCGGGGCGGGCTCCCGAGGGGAGTCCGGCCCGGCGCGTGGATGCCCCGGTGGCCTTACGAGGCCTTGCGGGCGGTGGCCTTCTTCGCGGTGGTCTTGCGGGCCGTCGACTTCTTGGCCGGGGCCTTCTTGGCGGTGACCTTCTTCGCCGGGGCCTTCTTGGCCGTCGCCTTCTTGGCGGTGGTCTTCTTCGCCGCGGTGGTCTTGGCGGTCGCCGCCGCCTTCTTGGCGGGCGCCTTCTTCGCCGTGGTCTTCTTCGCCGCGGCCGTCGTCTTCTTCGCCGGTGCGGCCTTCTTGGCGGTGACCTTCTTCGCGGCGGCCTTCGTGGTCTTCTTCGCGGCGGCCTTCTTGACCGTCGCCGCGGCGCCGCCGGTCAGGCTGCCCTTGGGCGCCTTCTTGACGGAGACCTCGCCACCGCGGGGAAGCTTCTTCGACCCGCTCACCAGGTCCTTGAAGCCCTGGCCCGCGCGGAAGCGCGGCACGGAGGTCTTCTTGACCCGAACCCGCTCGCCCGTCTGGGGGTTGCGGGCGTAGCGGGCGGGGCGGTCCACCTTCTCGAAGGACCCGAAGCCGGTGACCGAGACCCGCTCGCCCGCGACGACCGCGCGGACGATGGCGTCCAGGACATGATCGACAGCATCGGCGGCCTGCTGGCGGCCGCCCATCTTGTCGGCAATCGCTTCTACGAGCTGCGCCTTGTTCACGTCTTCCCCTTCGGAGACCTCGCCAGAACGAAAGTGTTCAAGCTTTTTCGCACGTTAGGCAGATATATACCGCAAATCAAACACGAAACGGGCTAATCACCCTTGTGCCGCAACGGACTCGGCCGTCCCGGACGGTTCAGCGGTCCTCGTCGGGGATCCGACCCTCGTCGAGGTCTGCGGTGAACCGCTCGAGCCGCCTTGCCGCATCGGCGAGATCGTGCTTGGCCGCGGCCGTAATGACCAGCAGCTTCCGGGTCAGCGCCATCCGTACGCCCTCCGGGACTTGCAGTGCGCGCACCCGTCGGTGCGCTTCCTTGAGCTGGTTCGCGACCGCCGTATAGAGCTGGAGTTGGCCGTCGTGTTCCATGCACAGATTGTGCCATCTGGGGCGAGTTGTCGCCTGCGCAGGGTGCAACTGCCGCCTCAAATGGCCTTCCAGGCACTTGCGGCGGGCGCGAACACGGTACTCACGTACCCGAACAACAGCCCTCGTAACGTGGGGAGTTGGGGACGCCGCCGGAAACGCGCAGGGCCGTTCGGGTGCAGACATGGCTGTACCCCCAATCGTGGCGATCAGGGGTACAGACGGGGTGTTGAGGTGGCCGAAACCCGACCCGCTCAGGGCGGGTGGATCAGACCTGCAGCGTCCGCGGCTTGTAGGCGGGACGCCCGGTCTCGTAGGCGGCGATGTCGCTCTCGTTCCGGAGCGTGATGGAGATGTCGTCCAGGCCGTTCAGCAGCCGCCAGCGGGAGTTCTCGTCCAGCTCGAAGGAGGCGGTGATGCCCTCGGCACGCACCTCACGCGCCTCAAGGTCCACAGTGACCTCAGCAGTCGCGTCCTTCTCGGTCAGCTCCCACAGCGCGTCCACGATCTTCTGGTCCAGCACCACCGTGAGCAGGCCGTTCTTCAGCGAGTTGCCTCGGAAGATGTCCGCGAAGCGGGAGGAGATCACGGCCTTGAAACCGTAGTTCTGCAGCGCCCAGACGGCGTGCTCGCGGGAGGAGCCGGTGCCGAAGTCGGGACCGGCGACCAGGACCGTGGCGCCCTGCCGCTCGGGGCGGTTGAGCACGAACTCCGAGTCCTTGCGCCAGGCCTCGAACAGCCCGTCCTCGAACCCGTCCCGGGTGACCTTCTTGAGCCAGTGAGCAGGGATGATCTGGTCGGTGTCGACGTTGCTGCGGCGCAGCGGGACGGCCCGGCCGGTGTGGTGGGTGAAGGCTTCCATGGTTCTCAGACTCCAGCGGGCGCGGGGACGTCGGTCAGGTCGGCCGGGGAGGCCAGGTGGCCCAGGACGGCGGTGGCCGCCGCGACCTGCGGCGACACCAGGTGCGTACGACCGCCCTTGCCCTGCCGGCCCTCGAAGTTGCGGTTGGAGGTGGACGCGGAGCGCTCACCCGGGGCCAGCTGGTCGGGGTTCATGCCCAGGCACATCGAGCAGCCCGCGTGCCGCCACTCGGCGCCCGCCTCCTTGAAGACCACGTCCAGGCCCTCGGAGACGGCCTGCAGACCGACGCGCGCGGAGCCCGGGACGACCAGCATCCGTACGCCGTCGGCGACTTTGCGGCTCCGCAGGATGTCGGCGGCGGCGCGCAGGTCCTCGATGCGGCCGTTGGTGCAGGAGCCTACGAAGACGGTGTCCACCTTGATGGAGCGCAGCGGCTGTCCGGCCTCCAACCCCATGTATTCCAGGGCCTTTTCGGCGGACAGGCGCTCCGAAGCGTCTTCGTACGAAGCCGGGTCGGGGACGGACGCCGAAAGCGGCGCACCCTGGCCGGGGTTGGTGCCCCACGTGACGAACGGCGACAGTGCGTCGGCGTCGATGACGACCTCGGCGTCGAAGACCGCGTCCTCGTCCGTCTTCAGGGTGCTCCAGTACTCGACCGCCGCGTCCCAGTCGGCGCCCTCGGGGGCGTGCGGGCGGCCCTTGAGGTAGGCGAAGGTGGTCTCGTCGGGAGCGATCATGCCCGCGCGGGCGCCGGCCTCGATCGACATGTTGCAGATGGTCATCCGCGCCTCCATCGAGAGCTTCTCGATGGCCGGGCCGCGGTACTCCAGGACATAGCCCTGGCCGCCGCCGGTACCGATCTTCGCGATGATCGCCAGGATCAGGTCCTTGGCGGTGACGCCGTCGGGCAGCTCGCCCTCGACGGTGATCGCCATGGTCTTCGGACGGGCCATCGGCAGCGTCTGGGTGGCCAGCACGTGCTCGACCTGGGAGGTGCCGATACCGAACGCCAGCGCGCCGAAGGCGCCGTGCGTGGAGGTGTGCGAGTCACCGCAGACGACGGTGGTGCCGGGCTGGGTCAGACCCAGCTGCGGGCCGACGACGTGCACGACGCCCTGCTCGACGTCGCCCAGCGGGTGCAGACGCACCCCGAACTCGGCGCAGTTCTTGCGCAGCGTCTCCAGCTGAGCCCGGGAGACCGGGTCGGCGATGGGCTTGTCGATGTCGAGGGTGGGGGTGTTGTGGTCCTCGGTCGCGATGGTGAGGTCGAGGCGGCGCACCTGACGGCCGTTCTTGCGCAGCCCGTCGAAGGCCTGCGGGCTGGTCACCTCGTGCAGCAGGTGCAGATCGATGTAGAGGAGGTCGGGCTCGCCCTCGGCGCGCCGGACGACATGGTCGTCCCAGACCTTCTCCGCGAGTGTCCTACCCATCGCTTTCCCTCCGGCCGGCAAACGTCCACCGGCCCAACTAGAGATCTTGAGGAAGCGGTGGCTGCCCTTTTCGGGGCCCCTGAAGTCGTGATTCCGGGCGCCCACCGCCAGGCCCGTTGGTCTGCGGGCCGCTGTGTGATTCCAGGGTGGCGCGTTCCACGGAAAATTGAACTTGCGTTTCACAGAGTGAGACGCAAGTATCGTTGCATGGACAACAGTAGCGGCGTCGGCGTTCTGGACAAGGCGGCCCTCGTCCTGAGCGCTCTGGAGTCCGGTCCGGCCACCCTCGCGGGTCTGGTCGGGGCCACCGGACTGGCACGACCCACGGCCCACCGTCTGGCCGTGGCCCTGGAACACCACCGCATGGTGGCACGCGACATGCAGGGCCGGTTCATCCTCGGCCCCCGCCTCGCGGAGCTTGCGGCGGCCGCGGGCGAGGACCGCCTGCTCGCGACGGCCGGCCCCGTGCTCACCCACCTCCGCGACGTCACCGGCGAGAGTGCCCAGCTCTACCGGCGCCAGGGTGACATGCGGATCTGCGTGGCCGCGGCGGAACGCCTGTCCGGCCTGCGGGACACCGTGCCGGTCGGCTCCACCCTCACGATGAAGGCCGGCTCCTCGGCGCAGATCCTGATGGCCTGGGAGGAGCCGGAGCGCCTGCACCGGGGGCTGCAGGGCGCCCGCTTCACGGCGACGGCCCTGTCGGGCGTACGGCGGCGCGGCTGGGCCCAGTCCATCGGCGAGCGCGAGCCGGGCGTCGCGTCCGTCTCGGCGCCCGTCCGCGGCCCCTCCAACCGCGTGGTGGCCGCCGTGTCCGTCTCCGGCCCCATCGAGCGCCTGACGCGCCACCCGGGCCGTATGCACGCTCAGGCGGTCATCGACGCCGCTGCCCGCCTGTCGGAAGCCCTGCGCCGCTCGGGCTGAGCCGCACCCCCCGAACGCCGAGGAGGGCCTGCCTCAACGCCGCGGCAGGCCCTCCTCACTCCCCGTTCCCCCCGTCAGCCGGTCCTCTCGGTGACCGGCGGCTCGGCCGACCGATGCGCGAACCGGTCCTTCGCGTAGCGCCCCCGCTTCCCCAGCGGCACCTGCCCGTGCGCGGCGGCCAGCCCGAACGCCGGCATGTCCGCGTAGATCGCCTCGTACGATCCCTCCGGCACGATGTAGGCCTCGTGCCAGATCCCCACGTGCCCGCGCATCTTCCCGGCCCGCTCCTTGCGGTTGAAAAGGGCCCAGACCCGGTGGTGGAAGGCGTCCGGCGCGGTCGCGTACGCGTACAGCTTCTCCTTGGACTCCCAGTACTGGACGACGTAGTACGTCCGCGGGGAGGCCGTCAGCAGCACGCGCTCCAGCAGCCCCCGGTCACGGTCCCGCGCAAGCTCCCCCAGCATGCGGATCATCGCCAGCATGACCGGCAGCCACTGGTGCACCGCCCAGAAGTGATTGACCCGCATCCCGATGAGCAGGACCACCACGTCCCCTTCGGCATCCGCGGTCGTACGGCCCGGCACCGGCTTCGCGAACATGGCGGCCCCCTCGCCCCCGTATCGGATAGCGGCACTATCCTTCTGGTCGGTGCTTGGATAGTGGCACTTCCCAAGGAGGGGCGCAAGAGATGCGGCTGGCCGAACTCAGCGAGCGCAGTGGGGTGTCCACCGCGACGATCAAGTACTACCTGCGCGAAGGGCTGTTGGCGCCGGGCCGCCAGATCAACGCGACGACCGCGGAGTACGACGAGGAGCACCTGCGCCGGCTACGGCTGGTGCGCGCGATGATCCAGGTCGGCAGGGTGCCGGTGGCGACGGTCAGGGAGGTGCTGGGGCACGTCGACGACGACTCCCTGCCCCGTACGATCCGCCTCGGCGCCGCGGTGTGGTCGTTGCCGCAGGTGCCGGAGCCGGACGCGGACGACGAGTTCACGCAGAGTGCGCGGGCCGCGATGCAGCAGCTGCTCACGACGCTGGGGTGGACCCACGCCCAGGCCCTGTCACCCCTCTCGCCGTCCTTCCGCTCGCTCGTGGGGGCGGCGGCCGCGCTGCGCCGTACCGGCATCGACTGGGACACCGAACAGCTGGTTCCCTACGCCCGGTTGATGCACCAGGTGGCCGAGCTGGACATGGACTTCATGGAGTCGCACGTGTCGGAGGCCGAGAAGGTGGAGGTCGCGGTGCTGGGAGCGGTCCTCGTCGAGCCGATTCTGCTGGCGCTGCACCGGTTGGCGCAGGAGGAGGAGTCGAGCCGGAGGTACGGCTTCGAGTAACGCCGAAGGCCCTCCACCGAAGTGGAGGGCCTTCGAACTGCGTACCCCCGACCGGATTCGAACCGGCGCTACCGCCTTGAGAGGGCGGCGTGCTAGGCCGCTACACAACGGGGGCGTGGACACTGCGTTTCCGCAGGTCCGAGCTGGTCTACCTGGACTCGAACCAAGACTAACTGAACCAGAATCAGTCGTGCTGCCAATTACACCATAGACCAATGATGGTTTAGACCAGTCAGTACCCCCGACCGGATTCGAACCGGCGCTACCGCCTTGAGAGGGCGGCGTGCTAGGCCGCTACACAACGGGGGCCCTAGCGATCCCGACAGGATCAGGATCAGTACCCCCGACCGGATTCGAACCGGCGCTACTGCCTTGAGAGGGCAGCGTGCTAGGCCGCTACACAACGGGGGCGTTGCAGATAAGCTCTGCGAGCTGGCCTACCTGGACTCGAACCAAGACTAACTGAACCAGAATCAGTCGTGCTGCCAATTACACCATAGGCCACTGGAACTCAAGCCCCTGCGGGGTCCTCGTTCTAGCTTGCTCCTCGGGGTTCCGGCCTTTCGGCCTGCTCCCCTCGGCGCAGGAAGAACATTACCCGAAGGTGGACGGGGCTCCAAAACGGGTATCCGCGCGGACGAGTGCCGGGAGTTCGGCGAGGCTCGAGATCCGGTGCGCGCCGACCTCTCCGGCGGCCCGTGCGTAGGCCGCGCCGCGGTCGATCCACACGGACAGCAGCCCGGCCTCGGCGGCACCCCGCCCGTCGATCTCGGGGTGGTCGCCGACGTACGCCACCTCGTGCGGGGACAGGCCCAGCGCCTCGCAGGCCGCGAGGAAGGCACGGGCCTGCGGCTTGGAGACGCCCAGCTCGGCGGCGCACAGCACGGCCTCGAACCGGTCCAGCAGGCCGAGGGTGCGCAGTTTGTGTTCCTGGACGGTGACGCTGGAGTTGGACAGCACCGCGTGCCGGTGGCTGGCGGCGAGGGCCTCCAGGGCGGGAAGGACGTCCGGGAAGAGGCTCCAGGCGGCCTCGTAGTGACCGACGTAACGCTGGAACCAGGCGTCCGCCTCCGCGTCGGCCAGCTCCTTGCCGAGGAACACCCGGACGCGGTCCCGCCGCTGCCCCTGGAACGTGGCCTCGCCGGCCGCGTACCGGGCCCACTGCCGGTCGGTGATCTCCCGCCACCGGGCCAGGGCCTCCTCGACGCTCCCGTGGTCGGCGAGCAGCCCCTCGGCCGCGAGATGGGCACGCATGCCCTTGCGGTCCGCGGACGTGTAGTCGAACAGGGTGTCGTCCACGTCCCAGACCACGGCTCTGATCGTCATGCCACCGACCGTACCGCCGGACCGGCCGGCGAGGTGGGGATTCGGGTCCGCGGCGGTCAGGCCGGGTCCGCCGGGGTCTCGGACGGGTCCGGTGCCACGAGGAAGTCCGTCACGAAGCAGGTGACCTCACCCGTCGCCGAGCGGCCCGTCCAGGTGGGATAGCAGCCGTCGCCCCAGCCCGAGGTGAAGGCGGCCAGGCTGTGGCCGGTGGACGGTGAGGTGACCAGGTGCGGCCCGACCGACCAGTCGCTGTCCTCGAACGCGTCCCACAGCGGCCCCTCGTCCTCCCGGGCCTCCGGGAACGCCTCCTCGGCCGAGGCGTCGTAGAAGCAGCCGGTGCCCGCGTCGACCCCGTATCCGAAGAACTCGTCGTCCTTGAGTTCGGCGGGGTCCTGGCCGGGGAGCAGGGCCAACTCCCAGCTCGCCGTCGCCTCCTCGCGGATGACGAGGCGGGCCGCGGCCACGCGCAGGTGGGGGCGGTCGGACTCGGGTTCGCCGGGCCGGCCGAGGGTCGCGACCGCCGCTTCGACGCGATAGCGGCCGGGCTCGACGGCGACCGTGAAGGGCTCGACGTCCCCGGTCCCGAGGCAGACGAACGGGTCACAGGCGACGACCCGGCCGGTGGGGAGGTCCAGCTCGCCGCCGTCGGCCAGATGGATCACACCCGTGGTCCCGGACTCGTAGGTGAACGTGCTGCCCGGGGTGAACATCCAGGTGTAGTCACGAGGGTCCATCGGCATGACGGCGCCTTTCCCGATCTTGCTTGCGGTGTGGGCCGAAACACTAGTGCGGCCCACCGACAGGCATGACCGAGGGGCGGCAGCCGGTGTGCGGCCGCCGCCCCTCGGGGGAAAGCCCGGGTTACGCCGTCAGCCTGGCCAGCGCCGCGTCGACGCGCGCCAGCGTCTTCTCCTTGCCCAGGACCTCCAGGGACTCGAAGAGGGGCAGGCCGACCGTGCGGCCGGTGACGGCGACACGGACCGGCGCCTGGGCCTTGCCGAGCTTGAGGCCGTGCGCCTCGCCGGCGGCCAGGACGGCCTCCTTCAGCGACTCCGCCGAGGTCCAGTCGGCGGACTCCAGCTTCTCGCGGGCCGTGCGGAGCAGGGCGTCGGAGCCCTCCTTCATCGCCTTCGTCCAGCTCGCCTCGTCGAAGACCGGCTCCGGCAGGAACAGGAAGTCGACGTTGTCGGTGATCTCGGAGAGCACCTTCAGACGGGTCTGGGCGTGCGGGGCGATCGCCTGCCACCGGGCCTCGTCGAAGTCCTCCGGCGCCCACGGGGCGAACGGGGCCTTCAGCCAGGTACGGCAGCGCTCGGTGAACTCCTTCACATCCAGCATGCGGATGTGGTCGGCGTTGATCGCCTCGCACTTCTTCAGGTCGAAGCGCGCCGGGTTGGGGTTCACGTCGGCGATGTCGAAGGCCGCGACCATCTCGTCGATCGTGAAGATGTCCTTGTCCGCGCTGAGCGACCAGCCGAGCAGGGAGAGGTAGTTGAGCAGGCCCTCGGGCAGGAAGCCGCGCTCGCGGTAGAGGTTGAGCGAGGACTGCGGGTCGCGCTTGGAGAGCTTCTTGTTGCCCTCGCCCATCACGTACGGCAGATGGCCGAAGGCCGGGGTCCGCTTGGCGATGCCCAGCTCGGTCAGCGCCTTGTACAGGGCGAGCTGGCGCGGGGTGGAGGAGAGCAGGTCCTCGCCGCGCAGGACGTGGGTGATGTCCATCAGCGCGTCGTCGACCGGGTTCACCAGCGTGTACAGCGGGGCGCCGTTGGCGCGGACGATGCCGTAGTCCGGCACGTTCTCCGGCGTGAAGGTCAGCTCGCCGCGGACCAGGTCGGTGAAGGTGATCGTCTCGTCGGGCATGCGGAAGCGGACGATCGGGGTGCGGTCCTGGGCCTTGTACTCCTCGACCTGCTCGGCGGTCAGGTCCCGGCAGTGACCGTCGTAGCCGGAGGGCTTGCCTGCGGCGCGGGCGGCCTCGCGGCGGGTGTCCAGCTCCTCCTGGGAGCAGTAGCAGTGGTAGGCGTAGCCGCCGTCCAGGAGCTTCTGCGCGACATCGGCGTACAGGTCCATGCGCTGCGACTGGCGGTACGGGGCGTGCGGGCCGCCGACCTCGGGGCCCTCGTCCCAGTCGAAGCCCAGCCAGCGCATCGAGTCGAGCAGCTGGTTGTACGACTCCTCCGAGTCGCGGGCCGCGTCGGTGTCCTCGATGCGGAAGACCAGGGTGCCCTGGTGGTGCCGGGCGAACGCCCAGTTGAACAGGGCGGTGCGGACCAGGCCCACGTGGGGGTTACCGGTGGGCGAGGGGCAGAAACGGACGCGTACGGGGGAGCCGGGTGCGCTAGCCACGCTTGACAACCTTGTTGGTGAGAGTGCCGATGCCTTCGATGGTGACGGCGACCTCGTCGCCGACGTTCAGGGGGCCGACCCCCGCGGGGGTGCCGGTGAGGATGACATCGCCGGGGAGCAGGGTCATGGCCTCGGAGATGTTGACGACCAGGTCCTCGATGGGGTGGATCATCTCGCTCGTGCGGCCCAGCTGGCGCTGTTCGCCGTTGACGGTGAGCTGGACGGTCAGGTCGTTCGCGCGCTCGAGGTCCAGGTCCGTCTCCACCCAGGGGCCGAGCGGGCAGGAGGTGTCGAAGCCCTTGGCCCGGGCCCACTGCTTCTCGCGCTTCTGCACGTCGCGGGCGGTGACGTCGTTGGCGCAGGTGTAGCCGAGGATCACGTCCTTGACGCGCTCGCGCGGGACCTCGCGGCACATGCGGCCGATGACGACGGCCAGCTCGGCCTCGTGGTGCAGTTCCTCGGAGAACGGCGGGTACTGGATCTCGTCACCGGGGCCGATCACCGAGGTGGACGGCTTGAAGAAGGCGAACGGGGCGTCCGGTACCTCGTTGCCCAGCTCGCGCGCGTGCTCGGAGTAGTTGCGGCCGAACGCCACGACCTTGTTCGGGAGGACCGGAGGGAGCAGCCTGACCTTGCTCAGCGGCACCTTCGTCCCGGACAGCTCGTAGTCCGCGAACGGGATGCCCTTGATGATGTCGAGGACGAGTTCGTCCTGCTTGTCGCCCTCGACCGCGCCGAAGGCTACGTTCCCGTCGATGGAGAACCTGGCGATGCGCACGGGATCCTTGCGCCCCTCACTGAGAACCGGCGTACTGACGCCCCAGGTTAACCGGTCCAAGGGCCGGGCGTTCGGCCGGTACGGCGGCCGGCCGGGTGTTCTCCGGTCACGGAAAGCGGGGCGACGGAATTCGTTCCGGGAGTCATCCCCGCAGGTCAGAGCCGCGTGGCGGGTCTGTGCGACGGAAATGGCTCGTGTTTCCCGGGGCCGCCAAAGGGGCGAGGGGGAAACACGCTCGCGTGAATGGGAGTCGCCGGGAAAAAGAGGAGCGCGGCGGGAAGGACCGTCGTGCGATCCTCCCGGCCGCGCTCCCCTGAGCCGTGGGCTACTCGCCGGCCGCCGCCGCGCCGACCGGGACCTCCATCAGGACGGTGCGCCTGGGGTTGGCCGTCTGGGCGGGGAGGTCGAGGGACTGCTCCGGCAGCTCCGGCATCTGCAGTTCGCCGGCGTCGTCGAGGTGCGCCAGGGTCGTGCGCCGCGGGTTGGCTATCGTGCGGAACATCATCGTCGTCTTCACCGTTGTCGTCCTGTGCCCTCGGATCGAGTGGGTTGGCAGAGTCGCCCGTCCTGTAAAGCGTCAGGCTAAACATCCGATTCCCCGGTGAAGGCGCCAACTGCCTACGCTATGCGTGTGAGTTTGCTCACGAACTCACGGGCAAACCGGTCAATTCAGGCCCGCCATCCGTACCAACGAAACGGACATTGGACCCCTGAAGCCATCATTCCGCTCCTGATCATGGCGACTGGGACACGTGCCACTGGGGGGTGACCCGCAGGGGTACGTCCGATTCGCCCCGAATCGACTTCCACTGCAGGTAATGCGTCACTCACACGCCGTCACGGAGGTCACAGCTCGGGACACGGCCCTTGTTGGAGATCCGGCACTGTGCTGGAATTCCACGGACCGCCGCAGGATCGAGCCGGCGCACCGGGGCGCGACGCAGCGCCGAGTGGCGGCGAGATAGGGGGGAACCAGCGCCGGTCACTCCAGACCACCGGGGGGCGTATTCAGGGCGCTCTCCACAACGCCGACACCGTGTCCCTCCGTTCTCGCGGAGGGGTGCCTGGTCCAGAGGTTGCGACGCTAGTGCAGGGACGTTTCAAGAGGGATGGCAGCGCTTCGGCGGAGCCGGAGTCGCACGACGGGACTGGCCCCATGAAGGGCAGCTCCTCGCCCCAGCACGCCCAGAACCCGGGCCCGGCCACGCCCGGAGACGGGGGTGAACGCCCCGGGCGCCCCGGTGCGTCCGCTTCGTCGGCCTCCACGAAGACGGCGAACTCCGCGAACCCCGCCCCGGCGGCGAAGCCCGTCCAGGGCCCGTCCGGCCCGGGCTCACGCGTGGCCCTGCGCAACTGGCGCATCTCCACGCGTCTGGTGTCGCTGCTCGCCCTGCCCGTGGTCGCGGCCACCTCGCTGGGCGCCCTGCGCATCAACCAGTCCATGGACAACATCCAGCAGCTCGACAACATGAAGCTGCTGACGGAGATGACCAAGCAGGCCACCGAGCTGGCCGCCGCGCTCCAGGAGGAGCGCGACCAGTCCGCCGGTCCCCTGGCGCACGGCCTGAAGGCCAGCGACTACACGGTCAAGGGCTACCAGCAGAAGACCGACCGGGCCCGCGAGAACTTCCTCGACGCCTCCGAGGAGATCGACGCGGCCAGCAAGGACGGCAACCTTCAGGGCGTCCGCGACGCGCTCGTCGGTCTCGCCAACCAGCTGGACGACCTGGCCAAGATCCGCCGGTCCGCCTACCAGTCGAAGGAGAACGCGACCCAGACGGTCGAGTCCTACCACCGGCTCATCACCCAGCTGATCGGTCTGTCCCAGGACATGGCCGAGGCGTCCAGCAACCCGGAGATGATCTCGCGCACCCGCGCCCTGGCGGCCTTCTCCACCGCCAAGGAGTACGCCTCCGTGCAGCGCGCCATGATCGCCGCCGCACTGCCCGCGACCACCTCCACCAAGGGCCACCTCTCCGAGAACGACCGCCTCTACGGCCAGTCGGCGTACGAGAGCGAGGGCTCCGAACTCGCGATCTTCCGGAAGATCTACGCCGACCAGAACGCCGAGGAACTCCTCAAGCCGATCGACGAGGGCAACCCGACGATCGAGACGGCCGACACCTATGCCAAGCGCTCCTTCGAGTCGCGTGACGGCATCGAGACGCTGCCCGCGCGCTCCTACCGCGACTGGGTGGACACCAGCTCGACCAAGATCGAGCAGATGAAGAAGATCGAGCACACGCTGCTCGAGGACATGGAGCAGAAGGCCCGCGAGCTGCGCAGCGCCTCCGAGCGCGAGGCGATCATCTCCGGTGCGCTGATCCTCATCGTGCTGGGCGTGTCGCTGGTCGGCGCGTTCGTCGTGGCCCGGTCCATGATCCGCTCGCTGCGCCGGCTGCAGGAGACCGCGACCAAGGTCGCCCAGGACCGCCTGCCCGAGCTGGTCAAGCAGCTGTCCGAGTCCGACCCGCAGGACGTCGACACGTCCGTGGAGTCGGTCGGTGTGCACTCCCGGGACGAGATCGGCCAGGTGGCCGCGGCCTTCGACGACGTGCACCGCGAGGCGGTCCGCCTCGCCGCCGAGCAGGCCCTGCTGCGGGGCAACGTCAACGCGATGTTCACCAACCTCTCGCGCCGCTCCCAGGGTCTGATCCAGCGCCAGCTGTCGCTGATCTCCGAGCTGGAGTCCCGCGAGGCCGACCCGGACCAGCTGTCCTCGCTGTTCAAGCTGGACCACCTCGCCACCCGTATGCGCCGTAACGGTGAGAACCTCCTCGTCCTCGCGGGTGAGGAGCCCGGCCGCCGCTGGACCCGCCCGGTCCCGCTGGTCGACGTGCTCCGCGCCGCCGCGTCCGAGGTGGAGCAGTACGAGCGCATCGAGCTGGCCTCCGTGCCCACCACCGAGGTCGCCGGCCGCGTCGTCAACGACCTCGTGCACCTCCTCGCCGAGCTGCTCGAGAACGCCACCTCCTTCTCCTCGCCGCAGACCAAGGTCAAGGTCACCGGTCACGCGCTGCCCGACGGCCGCGTGCTGATCGAGATTCACGACACCGGTATCGGCCTCTCCCCCGAGGACCTCGCGGCCATCAACGAGCGGCTCGCCTCGCCGCCCACCGTGGACGTCTCGGTGTCCCGCCGCATGGGTCTGTTCGTGGTGGGTCGTCTGTCGCAGCGCCACGGCATCCGCATCCAGCTGCGTCCGTCCGACTCCGGTGGTACGACCGCGCTGGTCATGCTGCCCGTGGACGTCGCCCAGGGCGGCAAGAAGCCGGCTCCGGGCAAGCCGGGCGCGCCCATCGCCTCCGGTGGTCCCGCCGCCGCGCAGGCCGCCGCCGGTGCTGCCGCGGCGCGCCGCGGCAACGGCGGCAACGGCCAGGGCGGTGCCCTCGGCGGTGCCCCGGCCGGTGGTGGTCTGCTCGGCGCCGGTCCCGGCCCGCGCGGCCAGGTCGGCTCCGGCCAGGGTCCCCGGGCCGCGCTGCCCGGCACGGGCCAGGGCGGCCGTCCCGGTGCGCCGGGCGGAGCGCGTGGTCCGCAGGGCGGCCCCGGTGCCCAGCAGGGCCGGCCCGCGCCCGCCGGTGCGGGCGGCTTCGGCGGCCAGGCGCCGGCTGCCCCGCAGGGCCTGCAGGCCGCGAACCCGGGCGGACCGCAGCAGGACGCCTTCGGCGGCCGTGGCCCGCAGCGGCCCGCCTCCCACGCCGACCAGGGCCGGCAACCCCAGCTGCCGCCGCGCGGCGGCCCGCGGGCCGAGCTGCCCGGCGGTGACCCGCAGCAGCGCACCCCGGGCTGGCAGGACAACCAGTCCCCGCTGTCGCGCGCCTCGCTGGACGCCCCGCGCGGCCACGACGAGCGGGACCCCTCGCAGACCGCGCGCATGCCGCGCGTCGACGACCGGCAGGGCCCGGGCTCGACCGCGGAGATACCCCGGATCGACGCACAGGGCCAGGCCGCCACGGGTGAGTTCCCGCGCGCCGAGCTGAACGGCATGGGCGGCTCCCAGAACACGGGCCAGTTCGCGCGTCCCGACGCCTCCCAGCAGGACCCGTTCGCGGGGCAGCCCGACAGCCGGCAGGACTCCGGTTCGTTCGTCCGCTCCGACATCTTCGGTACGCCGGCGCCCGGACGGCAGGACGACGGCGTCCAGAACACGGGCCAGTTCGCGGCCCCGCAGGCCTACGACGGCGGCTACGACGGCGGCGGCTCCACCGGGCAGCATGCCCTGCCGGGCCGCCAGAACCCCGCGCAGACCGGCCAGTTCGAACGCCCGCAGCCGACAGGCGGCGCCGACTTCGGTGCTCCCCGCCCGCCGGCCCCGCAGCAGCGCCCGGTTCGCCAGGAGCCCGGGAACCGCGGCGCCGCGCAGCGGCCCGGCGAGGGCCGGGCGCAGGGCGACGGGTGGGCACTGCCGCCGGCCAGCGGACCGGGCGACGGCCGTACGCCGCTGTACGACACGCTGGAGACCAACTGGTTCCACGGCGGTCAGCAGCAGGGCGGCGCGCCGGCGCCGCAGCAACAGCAGCCGCAGCAACAGCAGCCGCAGGCTCCGGCCCCGGCTCAGCGGCGGTCCGCCACCGACACCGGATCATGGCGTACCTCGCCGAACGACGAACTCGTCCGGCAGGCCGAACGCGTCCGGCAGCCCGCCGCGGGCGGAGTCACCACCTCCGGCCTGCCGCGCCGGGTACCCCGGGCGAACCTCGTCCCGGGCACGGCCCAGCAGCAACAGCACCAAGCCGGTCCGCAGGTCTCGCGTGCGCCTGACGACGTACGCGGACGGCTGACCAATCTTCGTCGGGGTATCGCTCAGGGCCGTCAGGCCGGCAGCGGCCAGACCGGCAGCTTCCCGAGCCCCACTCACCAGCAGGAGCGTTAGTTGAGTCCGATGAGCCAGGCGGCACAGAACCTGAACTGGTTGATCACCAACTTCGTGGACAACACCCCTGGGGTGTCCCACACCGTGGTGGTCTCCGCCGACGGCCTTCTGCTGGCGATGTCCGAAGGTTTCCCGCGGGACCGCGCCGACCAGCTGGCGGCCGTCGCGTCCGGGCTGACCTCCCTGACGGCCGGGGCTTCCCGGATCTTCGAGGGCGGCAGCGTGGCGCAGACGGTCGTCGAGATGGAGCGCGGCTTTCTCTTTCTCATGTCCATCTCGGACGGGTCGTCCCTCGCGGTCCTGGCCCACCCCGAAGCGGACATCGGCCTCGTCGGCTACGAGATGGCACTGCTCGTCGACCGCGCGGGTGCGGTACTCACCCCGGATCTGCGCGCCGAACTCCAAGGCAGTCTGCTTCACTGACCGCCCCCGGCACCACCCACCTCACGAAAACACCGTCCGGCCGCCACAATCCCCCCACCGGCCCCACAGACGGCTTGACTGACCGACTTGCTGTCCCGCCCGGAGGATTCATGACCCCGCCCACCGCCCATCATGATCCGTACGCGGAGCCGTACGGGGACGAGGGCGACCAGCCGCTGGTGAGGCCGTACGCGATGACCGGCGGCCGGACCAGGCCGCGCTACCAGCTCGCCATAGAGGCGCTGATCAGCACCACGGCCGACCCGGCAGCGCTCATGGGGCTGCTCCCGGAGCACCAGCGCATCTGCCACCTGTGCCGGGAGGTCAAGTCGGTCGCGGAGGTCTCCGCGCTGCTGGCCATGCCGCTCGGGGTGGCCCGGATCCTGGTCGCCGACCTCGCCGAGGCCGGCCTGGTCGCCATCCACCAGCCAGGTGGCGACGAGAACAACGGCGGCGCTCCGGACGTGACGCTGCTCGAAAGGGTGCTCAGTGGACTTCGCAAGCTCTGACGCGGGCCGGGCCACCACCTCCGCGAAGATCGTGGTGGCGGGCGGCTTCGGCGTGGGAAAGACCACGTTCGTCGGCGCCGTCTCGGAGATCAACCCGCTGCGCACAGAGGCCGTCATGACGTCCGCTTCGGCCGGCATCGACGACCTCACCCACACCGGAGACAAGACCACCACCACGGTGGCCATGGACTTCGGCCGTATCACCCTCGACCAGGACCTGATCCTGTACCTGTTCGGTACGCCGGGCCAGGACCGCTTCTGGTTCATGTGGGACGACCTGGTCCGCGGTGCCATCGGCGCCGTCGTCCTGGTCGACACCCGCCGTCTCGCCGACTGCTTCCCGGCCGTGGACTACTTCGAGAACAGCGGTCTGCCGTTCGTCATCGCCCTCAACGGCTTCGACGGCCAGCAGCCCTACACCCCCGATGAAGTGCGGGAAGCGCTGCAGATCGGGCCGGACGCCCCGATCATCACGACCGACGCCCGCCACCGTGCCGACGCCAAGAGCGCGCTGATCACACTGGTGGAGCACGCCCTGATGGCACGCCTGAGGTAGCACGCAAGTACGACGTGCCGTACGGCAGTTGACGTACGGAGCCGACTGTGGCCTTTGACACGGTCGGCTCCGACGTTCATAACAGTTCGGCAGAGGAATCCCCCGGCATCACCACGCGACGCGGTCGCACGGTGCCGCTGCGCGCACAAACGCCCCGCCTTTTGGCGGGGCTCGTTCTTTATGACCGTTTTATCTGGGGCTTACAAGAGCGTGCTCCGCGGGTTTCCACTGTTTGGAAGTGCGCTGGTCCACGTGCTGGAATGCCTGAACTGCCCAATGGTCAAAGACGTACTCCGTAGTGGTCTGTGGCGAACCGGGCTCTGAGAGACTGCGGCACGACGTAGGTGCCGACCGCCGAGAGGTTGTTGGTCGAGTGAGGCGAAGCAAGAACGGTCCCGAGCCGTCGGCGCGGGGCAACTTCACCCCGCCGCCGCGCGCTGCGGCGCCCACCCCTGTGCCCAGTGCCGAGCAGGCGGCCACTCCCCCGCCGAGCGGCGGCCGCTTCTCGCCGCGCAACTGGCGGGTGCCGACCCGTCTGAACGCGATCCTGCTCATACCCGTGGCGGTCGGTCTCGTCATGGGCGGCTTCCAGGTGAAGAACTCGATCGACACCTGGCAGGAAGCCCGCGACGCCGAGAACACCGCCCGCCTGGTGCGCGCCTCCCTCGCCTATGCCGACGCCCTCGAGAACGAGCGTGACGTCACCGCGGCCCCGCTGCTGCTGAACAAGAAGGACGCCGCCAGCAAGGCCACCGTGGACGGGGCCCGCAAGGCCACCGACCAGGCCGCCGACGCCTTCGACCAGGCCGCGCAGAACGCGCCGAACAAATCGGGCCTGGAGCGCCGGCTGAAGCTGTTCCGCGAGGCCGAGCCCAAGCTGGCCACGCTGCGCCAGGCCGCGTACACCTCCAAGGTGCACGGCGTGCAGACCGAGGAGGGCTACGTCGAGGTCGCCCACCCGCTGATGGAGTTCGCCAACGAGCTGGGTCTGGGCACCGGCAACATCACCTCCTACGGCCGAACCGTCTACGCCATCTCGCTGACCAAGGCGGCGCTGTCGCTGGAACGGTCGATCGGCATGCACCTGCTGGTCAACCCTGGTCCGGACGCCCCCAACCTGGCGACCCAGCGGGTCTCCCTGTCCTCGTACGCCTACCTGGAGCGCATCGCTCTGGAGGAGTACCTGGGCGGTGGCACCGAGGCCGACGCGCAGAAGCTGACCGACGCGCAGGCGAAGATGAAGACGGACGGCGCCGCACTGGTCGAGCAGGCCAAGGCGGAGGACCCGAAGTACGTCGCCCCGCCGTCCGACCCGTCCAAGATGGTCGCGCTGATCGCCACCATGCAGGACACCTCCCCGCTCACCCGTCAGGGGCTGGCCGCCAAGGGCATCACCGCCCAGAACTGGTGGGCGGTGAACACGCTCAAGTACAAGGCCTACCGCCAGATCGAGTCGGACCTCTCCGACAAGGCGGTGAGCGAGGCCTCGACCATCGCCGACGACGCCAAGACCGACGCGTTCATCACCGGTGCCGTGGTCGTGGTCGCCCTGCTGCTCGCGTTCATCCTGGCCGGTGCCGTGGCCCGCCAGATGAGCCGCTCGATGCGCCAGCTGCGCAACGCCGCCTTCGGCATCGCCGAGCAGCGCCTGCCGATGCTGGTCGACCAGCTCTCCCGCACCGACCCCGGCCGGGTCGACACCCGGGTGGCGCCGATCCCGATCACCACCAAGGACGAGATCGGCGAGGTCGCCCGCGCCTTCGACCAGGTCCACCGCGAGGCGGTCCGGCTCGCCTCCGAGCAGGCCCTGCTGCGGGGCAACATCAACGCGATCTTCACCAACCTCTCTCGCCGCAACCAGTCGCTGATCGAGGGCCAGCTGACCCTGATCACGGACCTGGAGAACAACGAGGCCGACCCGGACCAGCTGGAGAACCTCTTCAAGCTGGACCACCTGGCCACCCGTATGCGCCGCAACGGCGAGAACCTCCTGGTCCTCGCCGGCGAGGAGCCCGGCCGCCGCTGGGACCAGCCGGTGCCGCTGGTCGACGTGCTGCGCGCCGCCTCCTCCGAGGTGGAGCAGTACGAGCGCATCGAGCTGTCCGGCGTCCCGGAGGCCGAGATCCACGGCCGCGCGGTCACCGACCTCGTGCACCTGCTGGCCGAGCTGCTGGAGAACGCCACCACGTTCTCCTCCCCGCAGACCAAGGTCCGTGTCACCGCGACCCGGCTGCCCGACGGCCGCATCATGATCGAGATCCACGACAAGGGCATCGGTCTGACCGCCGAGGACTTCGCGGACATCAACCACAAGCTGGCCAACCCGCCGACCGTGGACGCCGCGATCTCCCAGCGCATGGGCCTGTTCGTGGTCGGCCGGCTGTCCGACCGGCACGGCATCCGGGTCCAGCTGCGCCCCTCGGGCGAGCAGGCCGGTACGACCTCCCTGGTCATGCTGCCGGACGCGATCACCCACGGCGGTGGCGGCGAGACGCCGCTGGACCGCGAGGAGTTCACCGTCTCGCAGATCATCCCGGAGCAGCAGTTCCAGGGTGAGAACTTCGGCCAGGTGCAGCCGATGCGCACCGCCGCCGAACTGGGCTTCGACGACAGCCAGTACGTGGACGTCCCCGACGACATCCGCGACCTGGACCCCGTCGGCCGCTCCCTGATGCGTGAGGAGCGCCGCGCGGCCCTCGAGGCCCAGACGCACGGCCAGCCCCCACAGCCGCAGCAGGACGCCGAGACCCCCGCCGGCTACCGCGACGAGTTCGAGACGCAGCAGGGCTACGACGGCAGCAGCACGGGCTACACCGAGCAGCCGTACCAGGAGCAGCGGCAGCCCTCGTACGAGGAGCAGCAGCACACCGCGTACCAGGAGTCGTACGAACAGCCGTACGAGGAGCAGTACTACGCGCCGAACGGCGGTCTGCCGCAGAACAACGGCTTCGCCGCGAACGGCGGCTACCCGGACCCGGCATATGCGGAACCGGCTCAGGAGGAGCAGGCGCCCGCGCACGGCCAGGCGGCCGACGGTCCGGGCTCCTACGACAGCCCGTCCTATCAGGACGACTGGCCTCAGCAGGACGGCTACCAGAACGGCTATCCGACCCAGTACGCTCCGGAAGCGGAATCCGCGCAGGCCGCTGACGCGAGCGACCGGAACCGCGTAGGCTTCGACCGTCCGGGACCGGCCTCTCCCGCCGCCCACCAGCTGACCGACGCCGGGCTGCCCCGCCGCGGATCCGCCGCGAGCGGTTCCAACGGCACCGGCGGTTCCCACGGCGCCGCGAGTTCCAATGGCGCCGGCGGCGCGGGCGGCACGGCGCGCATGCGGCAGGAAACGCCGGCTCCCGCACCGGGCGAGGCTCCGGGCGGCAACGGCGACAGCGGCTGGCGTTCGGCGAACGACGAGCGGTGGCAGCAGGCCTCGCAGCTCCGCAAGCCCAAGGCAGGCGGGGTCACCGCCTCCGGTCTGCCGCGGCGGGTGCCCAAGGCCAATCTGGTCGAGGGTTCCGCCGAAACCACCCCCCAGGGAGGCCCCCAGGTCTCCCGCGCCCCGGAGGACGTCCGGGGCAGGCTGAGCAACCTGCGTCGGGGCGTCCAGCGCGGACGCAGCGCAGGCAGTGAAACGAACGGCCAGGGCTTCGGTCCTGACAGCACCTACAACCAGGAGCGTTAGTGTGAGCCCGATGAGCCAGGCGGCACAGAACCTGAACTGGTTGATCACCAACTTCGTGGACAACACCCCGGGGGTGTCCCACACGGTGGTGGTCTCCGCCGACGGACTCCTTCTGGCGATGTCCGAAGGCTTTCCCCGCGACCGCGCCGACCAGCTCGCGGCCGTCGCCTCCGGTCTGACCTCGCTGACCGCCGGTGCCTCGCGCATCTTCGAGGGCGGCAGCGTGAACCAGACGGTTGTGGAGATGGAGAGGGGATTCCTCTTCCTCATGTCCATCTCCGACGGTTCCTCGCTCGCGGTTCTGGCCCACCCGGAGGCGGACATCGGCCTCATCGGGTACGAGATGGCCCTTCTGGTGGACCGCGCGGGCACGGTTCTCACCCCGGATCTCCGCGCGGAGCTTCAGGGAAGCCTTCTCAACTAGTAATCGGACGGTGCGTATTTGTGTCCCGGGGCCGTAAGGTTTCGGGACGCGGCGCCACAGGTTTGGGTGCCCGGCGCAGTCGGAGGAGGAGAAAGTGGCAACACCCCCAGGCGGTTCGTCTTCGGGCAACTGGTCGTACGGCCCTGCCCAGGGCCAGGGCGACGGTTCGGCGAACCGGTACAACTTCCCCTCCGCCCCCAGCCACCGGCAGCCGTACGCCCCGCAGGGCCCCGGTCCGTCGCCGTACGACCAGCCCCCGGCCCCGCGGATCCAGCCGGTCCAGCCGCAGCGCCGGCCCGAGCCGGCACCGGCGTCGGCGTCGAACAACCCCTTGGTGCGTCCGTACGCCATGACCGGCGGCCGGACCCGCCCGCGCTACCAGCTCGCCATCGAGGCACTGGTGCACACCACCGCCGCTCCGCACCAGATGCAGGGCCAGCTGCCCGAGCATCAGCGGATCTGCAACCTGTGCCGGGAGATCAAGTCGGTGGCCGAGGTCTCGGCCCTGCTGACGATCCCGCTCGGCGTGGCCAGGATTCTCGTCGCCGACTTGGCGGAGGCGGGCCTGGTCGCCATCCATCAGCCCGGCGGCGACGAGAACGCCGGTGGCCAGCCAGACGTGACACTGCTCGAAAGGGTGCTCAGTGGACTTCGCAAGCTCTAGCGGCGGTCCTTCCCGCTCCACCACCTCCGCGAAGATCGTGGTGGCGGGCGGCTTCGGCGTGGGCAAGACCACGTTCGTCGGCGCCGTCTCGGAGATCAACCCGCTGCGCACAGAGGCCGTCATGACGTCCGCTTCGGCCGGCATCGACGACCTCACCCACACCGGAGACAAGACCACCACCACGGTGGCCATGGACTTCGGCCGTATCACCCTCGACCAGGACCTGATCCTGTACCTGTTCGGTACGCCGGGCCAGGACCGCTTCTGGTTCATGTGGGACGACCTGGTCCGCGGTGCCATCGGCGCGATCGTCCTGGTCGACACCCGCCGTCTCGCCGACTGCTTCCCCGCGGTCGACTACTTCGAGAACAGCGGTCTGCCGTTCGTCATCGCCCTCAACGGCTTCGACGGCAACCAGCCGTACAACCCCGACGAGGTCCGCGAGGCCCTGCAGATCGGCCCGGACACCCCGATCATCACGACCGACGCCCGCCACCGCGCGGACGCCAAGTCGGCGCTGATCACACTGGTGGAGCACGCCCTGATGGCACGCCTTCGCTAGTCGTCCCCTGACTTCGGGGCCCTTTCCTTCGGAAGGGGCCCCTTTGTCGTACCCCCCTGCCACACTGGTCGACGCACCGGAGGGGGTGGCGATGGTTGCTGAGGCGGCTGCGTTACGGCTGGGGACGACCGTGGCGAAGGCCGCGGCCCAGATGTGGCTCGGTGGGAAGCGGCGGGAGCAGGAACGCCGCATGGACATGGGCGAGCTGGTCCGGCTGCGGATATCGGGGCTCCGCTACCAGCGTGGCGTGCAACGGCAGTTCGAGGAGATCGCGGACGCTGTCTACGACCGGCTGGCGCCCTTCCTGGAGAGGGAGTTCCCCGGGCTGGAGGAGAGCAGCCGGCAGGCCGTGGTCGACGGGGTGTGCGACACGTTCGCGGCGGCCGACCTGTCGGACGAGGCGATCCTGGCGGCGGACGCGAAACCGGCGCAGATCGTGCGGCGGGTGACGGGGTCGGTACGTCCGCCGGTGGGCCTCGGTGAGGCGGAGAGCCGGCTGTACGAGCTGCTGTTCGCGGAGTGCGTCGAGTACTACGTACGGATCGTGCAGGGCCTGCCGGTCTTCGAGGAACGTGCGCTGAGCGAGTTGCTGGCGCGTACGACGTCGCTGGGCGCGGAGATCGCCCGGCTGCTGGAACGGCTGCCCGACCGGTCGCTGTTCGCGCCGGAGGGGACGGACCGGGACGGCGACTTCCGGCGCCGCTACCTGGAACTCGTCAGCACGAGCCTGGACGAGGTGGAACTGTTCCGGCGCACGTCCGACCGGGCGGGCGCGCAGGTGCGGCTCTCGGTGGCGTACGTCAGCCTGCGCGCCACGGGCGACGACGGGAGCCGGCGTCGCCCGGCCCGCTCCCTGCCCTTGCCGCGCCCCGACATGAGCGACTGGGAGGAGCCCGGCGAGAGCGCCGGGATGCGGGTGGAGGCGGCCCTGGGCGGAGCCACCCGGGTGCTGCTGCGGGGCGAGGCGGGCTCGGGCAAGACGACACTGCTGCGCTGGCTGGCGATCACGGCGGCGCGGGGGGCCTTCACCGGCGATCTGGCCGGCTGGAACGGCCTGACACCGGTGTTCGTGAAACTGCGGGAGTACAGCGGCCGGGAGCTGCCGAGGCCGGAGGCGATGCTGGACTCGGTGGCCGGGCAGATCACCGGGGTCATGCCGAAGGCATGGGTGGAACGCCAGCTCGCCGACGGGACCGCCCTGCTGCTGATCGACGGCGTGGACGAGCTGCTGGACGGCGAGCGGCGAGGCGTTCGGGAGTGGCTGCGCAGGCTGTTGACGGCGTACGCAGCGGTGCGGGTCGTCGTCACCTCGCGCCCCGCTGCCGCACGTGCCGACTGGCTGCGCCGCGAGGGGTTCACGGCGCTCCACCTGGACCGGATGACCCCTCCCGACCTCGCGGCCTTCGTACGGCAGTGGCACCGGGCGGTACGGGAGGTGGGCGACGACCTTCCCTGCAGGCCGGAGGAACTCCCGCGCTACGAGCAGTCCTTGCTGACGAGTCTGAAGGACCGCCCGCACCTGCAGTCCCTGGCGGGTACGCCGTTGCTGGCGGCGATGCTCTGCGCGATGCACCTCAACCGGGGCAGCCAGCTCCCCCGGGACCGCATGGAGCTGTACCGCAACGCTCTGCACGCCCTGGTGCACGAACGGGACGCGGACCGGAACGTGCCGAGCGCGGTGGACAGCCGGCTGAGCCTGAACGACAAGCTGATACTGCTGCGGGACCTGGCGTGGCGGCTGTCCGACAACAACCGCACCGAGATCGCGCTGGAGCAGGCGGCGGTGCACGTCGGCAGGAAGCTCGCGGGGATGCGGCACCTGGAGGAGCAGGACGGCACCGGGGTCCTGGAGCAGCTCCGGGACCGCTCGGGGATCCTCCGCTCCCCCGCCGAAGGCCGCCTGGACTTCGTCCACCGGACCTTCCAGGAGTACCTGGCGGCGGAGGAGGCCACGCAGGAGGACCGGGTCGGCAATCTGGTGGGGCGCGCGCATCTGGACCTGTGGCGGGAGACGATCGTCATGGCGGCCGGGCACGCGAACACGCCCCAGCGGGAGGAACTGCTGGACGGCATCCTGGACCGGGCACGGGACGAGCCCCGGCATGCCCGCACCCTGCGGCTGCTCGCGGCGGCCTGTCAGGAGACGGTCCCGTCCGTCTCCGACGGGCTCGCCGGGCGTCTGGAGGAGACGGTGTCCGCGCTGCTGCCGCCCCGCCGCAGGACGGACCCGCCCGCGCTGGCCGCGCTCGGCCCGAGTCTGCTGCGCAGACTGCCCCGCTCCCTGGGCGAGATGACGCCGAAGGCGGCGGTGCAGACCGTGCGGACCGTGGCGCTGATCGGCGGGGAGGAGGCGCTGCGGCTGCTGGAGGGGTACGCGACGGACGGACGGCGCGACGTGATCGCCGCGCTCGTCGACGCCTGGGCGTATTTCGACGCGGACGCCTACGCCGAACGGGTGATGGACGGGCTTCCGCTGGACCGGCACTCGGTGGTCCTGACCCACTCGGGGCAGTTGCGGGCGGCGGCGCGGTTGAGGTCGCTGTCCACGCTGAGGATCACGTTCGAGCTGGAGGACATGTCCGCCCTCACCGCGCTTCCTTCGCTCCAGCAGCTGACCTGCAAGGTGCGGGGCACGGCCGACCTGTCCGTGCTGCAGGGCCATCCCGCGCTCTGGTTCCTCCAGGTGCTCGGTGGTGCCTCGCTCCGGCATCCGGAGGCTTTGGCGGACCTGCCCGCACTGCGCTTCCTGCAGTTGCCGCTCACGGGTCCGGACGGCATCGAGGGTCTGCCGGTCATGCCCGAGCTTCTCCTGCTCGGTGTCTCGGGCGTCACGGCCGAGACGAGGCTGGGCTTCCTGGCGCCGTACACGGGTGTCGAATACCTGCACCTCGTCGGCGCTCCGGGCAGTCCGCTGCCCGAACTCGCACCTCTGTCCGCGCTGACCTCCCTGAGCAGCCTGACGCTCTACAACTTCCACGTCCCCGACCCGGCCCGCTGGCCGGCATCGGGCTGTGCCGAACTCGTCGATCTCACCCTGTGCGACTGTCTGCTGTCCGAGGGACTCGACGGTCTGAGCACGTTGCCCCGACTGAGGTGGCTGCAACTGGAGGACTGTGAGACCGCCGAGGGTCCCGTCACCCGACCGGACCTTCCCGGCGTCACCGTCACCATCGACTGAACACCCCACGGCCCCGCCCTCCCGAAGGAGCGGCGGGGCCGTGGGGCATGCGTAAAAAGGCTCAGTGCCAGCTGTGCGGGGCCCGGAAGCCGGGCTCGCGCTCCAGGCGGCGCCAGCCGGCCTTCGCGCGGCCTCGGTGGGTCTGGCCCGTGGGCGCCGGCTGGGCGGCCGCGCGGGCCAGGAGGACGGCCGTGATGGCGGCGACCTCCTCGGGCTCGGCGTGGCCCTTCTCGACGCGGATGTCAGGAGTGCTCATGGGTGTCAGTCTCCGTGAGAGAGGGGTCCGCGGGGTTGCCGCGGCGGGTCCGCTCGGTTACTGCGGGGGGTTGCCGTGCTTGCGGGAGGGCAGATCGGCGTGCTTGGTCTGCAGCATCGCCAGGGACTTCGCGAGCACCTCACGCGTCTCGGCCGGGTCGATGACGTCGTCGACCAGGCCCCGTTCGGCCGCGTAGTAGGGGTGCATCAGCTCGGCCTTGTACTCCTTGACCATCTTCTGACGCATGGCCTCGGGGTCCTCCGCGCCGGCGATCTGCCGACGGAAGATGACGTTCGCGGCGCCTTCCGCGCCCATCACGGCGATCTCGTTCGTCGGCCAGGCGTAGGTCAGGTCGGCGCCGATCGACTGGGAGTCCATGACGATGTAGGCACCTCCGTACGCCTTGCGCAGGATCAGCGAGATCCTCGGCACGGTCGCGTTGCAGTAGGCGTACAGCAGCTTCGCGCCGTGCCGGATGATTCCGCCGTGCTCCTGGTCGACTCCGGGGAGGAACCCCGGGACGTCCAGGAAGGTGATGATCGGGATATTGAAAGCGTCACACATCTGGACAAAGCGCGCAGCCTTTTCGCTCGCCTCGATGTCCAGGACGCCCGCCAGCACCTGCGGCTGGTTCGCGACGATGCCCACGACCTGGCCGTCGAGGCGGCCGAGGGCGCAGATGATGTTGCGCGCCCAGCGCTCGTGGACCTCCAGGTACTCGCCGTCGTCGACGATCTCCTCGATGACCTTGGCCATGTCGTAGGGCCGGTTGCCGTCCGCCGGGACCAGGTCCAGCAGGAGGTCGGAGCGGCGGTCCACCGGGTCCGTCGACTCCGCCCGCGGCGGGTTCTCGCGGTTGTTCTGCGGCAGCAGCGACAGGAGGTAGCGCACCTCGGCGATGCACGTCTCCTCGTCGTCGTAGGCGAAGTGGCAGACGCCGGAGGTCTCGGCGTGCACGTCGGCGCCGCCCAGGCCGTTCTGGGTGATCTCC